>NZ_CP034159.1:0-323010 GCF_003860585.1 Kaistella carnis
ATGAGGGATAACCTTAACGCAGCTGAAGACAATACTGACCTAAAAAAACTCGAGAATTCTTTCGATTTATTGTTTGATAATGTGCAACCTGTATCATTGATCAGTAACAATTTAACGTTGTTGGTTCCGAGTGATTTTTACAAAGAATATATAGAAGACAATTATTTATCTCTCCTCTCCGCAGCTTTGAAAAAAAATATTGGTAAAGGAGTGAAACTTTGGTATTCGGTGATGGAAAATAAACCAGCCGGACAGGAAAAACCGATTACCATGAATGTAAAAGGTAAAAGTGTTCCCACACCAAAAATGCAGGAAACTTTGCCGCCATCATTTTCGGCCAACGTCATTAATCCTTTTGTCGTTCCCGGAATGAAAAAGGTCAATATTGACTCGAATCTGAAAGCTGATTTTTCTTTTGACAATTATGTAGAAGGAGAAAGTAATAAATTTGCGTCAACCGTTGCAAAATCTATTGCGAAAAGACCGGGGGCAACTGCCTTTAACCCTTTGTTTTTATACGGAGGTTACGGTGTAGGAAAAACACATTTAGGACACGCTGTTGGGTTGGAAGTTAAAAACGCCTATCCGGAAAAAGTGGTTCTTTATTTATCATCAGAAAAATTTATTCAACAGTTTGTCTCTGCGGCGAAAGCTCATAAACAAACAGAATTTGCGAATTTTTATCAAATGGTTGATGTTTTAATCATTGATGATATTCAGTTTTTATCAGGAAAAAAATCAACGCAAGACAGCTTCTTCCATATATTCGATTATCTGCACCAAAACGGAAAACAGATTATTTTAACTTCGGATAAAGCGCCTGTTGATATTTTAGATATTCAGGACCGTATCGTTTCCCGTTTTAAGTGGGGCCTTTCGGCAGAGATCAAATCACCGGATTTTGATACCCGACGTAAAATTATTGTCGATAAATTGAGCCGGGACGGAATTGTTTTAACGGAAGATATGCTGGATTTCTTAGCATCTGAAGTGAAAACCAACGTTCGTGAATTGATCGGAGTGATCAACTCTGTGATTGCTTATTCTACGATTTATAAATCAGATCTAAGTTTAGAATTATTAAAAGAAACCATTAATAAAATCGCAGCCAACCAGAAAAAAGTGATCAACATTCCTTACATTCAAGAAGTGGTTTGCGAATATTTTGGAATTCAGAGAGAGCAATTGCTTTCTAAAACAAGAAAGCGAGAAATTGCGTTACCTAGACAATTGGCTATGTATTTTGCGAAAGAATTTACCAACGCAACTTTCAATAAAATTGGTGAAGAAATGGGCGGCAAAGACCATTCAACCGTAATGTATGCTTGCGACACCATCAAAGATGTTTCGAAGATTGATAAAGAATTAAAGAAATACGTGAAAGAGCTGACCGAAAGGATTAAGCAATAGAAATGGTTCTATAAAATATAAAGGGAGTTTTTTAACTTCCTTTTTTTATTTGTATTTTGCATTTTTAATAAAAATAGGTATGAAAATTTTAATGGTCTGTCTGGGAAATATTTGTAGAAGTCCTCTCGCTGAAGGAATTCTTAAATCTAAACTGCCGGAAAGTTTTACGGTTGATTCTGCCGGTACGATTGACATGCACGAAGGGAAAGCGCCGGATCACCGTTCTATAAAAACAGCGAGAAATTATAATATTGATATTTCTCAGCAAAAGTCGCGACATTTTACCGCAGAGGATTTTGAAAATTATGATCTCATTTATTGCATGGATCGTAATAATGTTGAAGATGTTTTGTCTCTCGCAAAAACTCCGGAAGATCGCAAGAAAGTACATTTAATTTTGGAAAATCAGGAAGTTCCGGATCCTTATTGGAGTGAACTGCCAGAATTCGATCGTGTTTATCACCTTTTAGATCAAGCGTGTGAAAGAATTGCTGCGGATTTAAAGAAGCAGGTAAAAGAACCAAGTAGAAAGTAGAACGAGCAAAGTAAAAACAAGACGGTAAAAAAAATATCTAACTGCAAAGTATTAGCTGTCTCAAATACTCAAAAATAAAATCATCCGAAAAAACAAATCTTCACTTATGTTATTCCTCATCCCCGCTTATTTATCTGAAAACTCACCCGTTGATTATTTTGCACCTGTAATCAAAGAATATATTTTAAAAACGGATTACTTTTTTGTAGAGAATGAAAAAACCGCTCGGAAAGTGGTGAAGTTTTTTGCTCCGGAAAAAAAACAGTCAGATTTGAAGTTATTCCTGCTCGATAAAAATACAGAAAGAAAGGATTTACAGGAAGCACAAATGCTGATGAAAAAGGGTCAGGATTTCGGATTACTCTCCGAAGCGGGTTTGCCATGTATTGCAGATCCCGGAAACGTCATGGTGCAGTGGTGTCATGAAAATAATGTTAAAGTGATCCCTGTGAATGGTCCATCATCAATTATTCTTGCTTTGGTTGCGAGTGGTTTTAATGGTCAGGAATTTACTTTTCATGGCTATTTACCGATAGACAAGTCGGAGAAAAAAGCGAAGATTAAATGGCTCGAAAATCAAGTTCAAAACACAGGATATTCGCAGATTTTTATGGAGACGCCTTACCGAAACAATCCATTGTTCGAAGATTTATGTAAGTTTTTATCACCAACTTCAAAACTGTGTATTGCAGCCAACATTAATGATCCAAAAGACGAATTTATCAGAACATTAACCATTAAAGACTGGCTGAAAAATAAACCTGAACTTCATAAAATACCCGCAGTATTTGTTTTGGGACGATAACTTTAACAACCCTTAACAGCTCTTTTGCACTATTGTTGATTTTAAGGTTGAAAATAAATTATTATGTCAGAAAAAAAATTAGCAGGAATCTGGATGGATTCTGAAAACGCAATTGTTGTAAAAAATCATGATATCGAAAGTGCTTACAAATTTTTCGTTTGTGACCCGGTAAAAAGAGAGGTTCAGCACGGTAATTCCAGCGAAAAGAATGCAAACAATGTTGAGCAGACCAATACCGCAAAATATTTCAAAGATTTGGAGCATTTGATTACAAATACCGAAGAACTTTATTTAACCGGAACCGGGACCATTCAGGAACAATTTAAAAATCATTTGTCGGAAACTGCGCAATTTAAAAACTTAAAAGTTACTTTAGGAACGGACCAGAAAATGAGTCCCGAAGAAGTTTTGGAAACAGTTAAAAAACATTTCAACGCTTAGAAATTTAAATTTCACAAAGCAAAACCGTCTCTTTTAATAAATGAAGAGACGCTTTTTTTTATTTCAATATTTGAGTCCTATTTTCTTTAAAATAAAATGAAGCAGCCAAATTGGACCAATCAAGAGGAACTGTAAATCTTTTAAAAAACTCGGTTTTTTACCTTCCACTTTATGCCCATAAAATTGTCCGATCCAGGAGAGAACAAAAACGACGACAAAGAAAATCCAGGATTGATGTTCAAATTTCACATTGATAAAATAAACCAGATGTTCCATCAACGACATTATAAGAATCGTGATGACTGCAATTCTCCAAGACAGTCTAAAATAAAATATCGTTACCAAAAGAACCGCAACAATACTTACAATGCTAATACAACCAAAATATTGAACACAATAATGTGGGGATGGAATTAATGAAATAAAACCTAAAATCGACCAAAATATCAGTGGAACACAAATCCAGTGAATCATCTCGTTCGTGTGATTTTGATGGCTTTCACCGTATTCGGCAAAGAGTTGATCAATCTTTCTCATAAGTTTTCATGATATTATCAGACTAAATTAATCATTCTTTTAATAAAAAGATTATTTTTTTTAATAATACGTTTCGTGAATTGACTGTCGCTCATTATTTCCTTATTTTTGGCGAAATTATATGACAATGAAGGATTTAATGGGACAGGCAATCTGGGACTATCATCATCATAAAAATGCAGATGATTTACTAACTGAAACTTCCATTTCGGAAATTGATGAATTGCCTGTGGAATATTTTTTTAGGGCGTTTGATGACATGAATTTAATTGAGCAAAAAGCCCTGGCGCTTTCAAAAGGTAAAGTTTTGGATATTGGCGCTGGAGCAGGTTCACACAGTTTATATCTTCAAAATGAAAAAGGACTGGATGTTTTGGCTTTAGATTTCTCTCCTAAATCAATTGAGGTTTGTCAGTTGCGTGGTCTGAAGAACACGGGTTGTTCAGATATTCTTCAGTTTTCCGGTGAAACTTACGATACTGTTTTAATGTTAATGAATGGAACAGGAATTTTTCAAACCTTAGATAAAATCGATTTATACTTAGAAAAATTACATTCACTTTTAAAGAAGGACGGACAAATTTTAATCGACAGCACGGATATTCTCTACATGTACGATCGGGATGACGATGGTGGTGTAATGGTTCCCGCCAATCATTATTACGGCGAAGTGGATTATTTCATCCATTATAAACTCGACACAGAAAAACCGATCAAATGGTTGTATCTGGATTTCGAAACCTTGAAAAGAGCCGTGGAAAATAACGGATTTAAAATTGAAAAAATCCTGCAGGAAGAAGATTCTTTTCTGGCGAGATTAACGAAGAAATAATTGAAAATTTTATTTCTGTAAATTAAGAAAGTCCAATAGAAAATAGCTTGAGAACCAATCGTTGTAATTGTTTAAGATAATGATGAAAATTGGGATTGCCAACATTGCCGGAATTAATAAGGACTTAGAGCGATAAGGTAATCTTTTCGGCATTGCAGTGACCCAAATTAGAGTCAAAATTGCTGGTCCTAAAACCATTGGTAAAAGTTCAGAATTATACTTTCCGTGATTTCCAAAATTATTTTCGACTATAAATTGATAAGCATAATATTGAAATGGAACGTAAATTATACCAAATATCAGAGTAAGAATTGCAGAGGTGTATTTATTCAGCGTACTGAAATTTAAAGCCATTAAAATAGCTCCGAACAAGGTCCCAAGAAATAGGCTTGAAGTCCAGATCAGTGTTTTTGAGTGTAATGCAATGGCAGAAGGATCGTCTGTAATGTGGTCTTTTAGATCCTCTTGTTCATCCTTTAGTTTCTGTTCTTCGGAATCAATTTTATTTTGAATGATATTCTGGATATCTGCTTTTTCTACATCGTTGAAAATTCGTCCTCTTTCTTCCAATATTTGAACAGCAATTTGTACCGCTTCAGGAACAAAACGGTTATCTTTTTCTAAATATTTTTCCAGTTCAAGGTCGGAAAGTTTTGATAAAACACTTTTCTTTACCATAAAAAAAATGGGCATTTGCGATGCCCATTCATTTGTTTTAAATTTAATTTTTATCCGATCTCAATACCGTTTTCTACTTGCTTTTCAGGAGTTACGAATACTAATTTTCCGTCAGCGTCATTTGTTAAAAGCAACATTCCCTGAGATTCGATTCCTCTGATTTTACGTGGTGCAAGATTTAATAAGATCATGACTTGTTTTCCCACGCATTCCTCCGGCGTGAAGCTTTCAGCAACTCCAGATACAACTGTTCTTACGTCAACGCCAGTATCTACGGAGAATTTCAATAGTTTATCTGCTTTCTCTACTTTTTCTGCAGTCAGAATTGTAGCAGTTCTTAAATCTATTTTGGTAAAATCATCAAATTGAATTTCTTCTTTCATCGGGTTGGCTTTAGGATTTGTTTTTTTATTGGATTCTTTGGTGTTCTCTAATTTCTGAATTTGAAATTCAATGGTTTCATCTTCAATTTTAGAAAATAATAATTCTGCCGGATTAATTAAATGTCCGGTTTTGATCAAAACTTTTTCGTTTTTAATGTCTTTCCAATTAAGTTGAGGAACATTAAACATTTTCTGTAATTTCTCCGCACTGAAAGGTAGGAATGGTTCACAAATCTGTGCTAAACCAACTGCGATTTGAGCGGCAATAAATAAAGAACCTGCAGCTTTTTCCGGGTTATCTTTAATGGTTTTCCAAGGTTCTTCAATCTGAAGATATTGATTTCCGAAACGTGCTAAATTCATCATTGAAGTCAAAGCATTTCTGAATTCATAATGCTCTAAGAAATTTTCAACTTCGGTAGCGGCTTTCGTAATTTCATTTAATTCTTCTGCATTTTCATTTCCAGCAGGAACAACGCCGTCGTAATATTTGTGAATCAAAACGGCAACTCTATTAATAAAGTTTCCGAAAATCCCCACCAATTCAGAATTGTTTTTGGTTTGGAAATCTTTCCACGTAAAGTTATTGTCTTTGGTTTCCGGAGCGGAAGATAGAAGAGTATAACGCAGAACATCTTGCTGTCCCGGGAATTCCTGAACATATTCGTGAGCCCAAACTGCCCAGTTACGGGAAGTTGAGATTTTGTCGTTTTCTAAATTTAAAAATTCAAAAGCAGGAACATTGGTTGGCATAATATAGTCGCCATGAGCTTTCATCATCGCCGGGAAAATAATACAGTGGAAAACAATATTGTCTTTTCCAATAAAATGCACTAAATCTGTATTTTCATTTTGCCAGTAATCTTTCCAGTCTTTTCCATTTTTTTCAGCCCATTGCTGGGCGAAAGAAATATAGCCAATCGGCGCATCAAACCAAACATAAAGTACTTTTCCTTCTGCATTTGGAAGTGGAACGGGAACGCCCCAGTTCAAATCACGGGTCATCGCTCTCGGTTTCAAACCGTCAGTTAACCATGATTTTACCTGTCCGTAAACATTCGGTTTCCAGTCGTCTTTATGTCCTTCAATGATCCATTCGTTCAAGAAATCTTCGTATTCATTTAAAGGAAGATACCAGTTTTTAGTTTCCTTTAAAATGGGAACATTTCCACTCAACATTGATTTTGGATTTATCAATTCTGAGGGCGAAAGGGTAGAGCCACATTTTTCGCACTGATCACCATAAGCGTTTTCGTTGCCGCAATTCGGGCATGTTCCTACAATGTAACGGTCGGCAAGAAATTCATCGGCTTGTTCATCGAAATATTGTTCTGAAACTTCTTCGACAAACTTTCCTTTATTACATAAGGTCTTGAAAAAGTCCTGACTAACATCGTGATGTCTTTTAGAAGTTGTTCTGGAATATTCATCAAAAGAAATTCCCAAATCTTCGAAAGATTGTTTGATGATTCCGTGGTATTTGTCAACGATATCTTGTGGAGTTACGCCTTCTTTTTTTGCACGTATCGTAATCGGAATTCCGTGTTCATCGGAGCCGCAAATAAAAGCAACGTCTTTTCCCAATCTTCTTTGAAATCTTGCATACACATCGGCGGGAATATAAACTCCAGCCAAATGACCAATATGAACCGGTCCGTTTGCGTACGGTAAGGCGGCCGTAATCATCTTTCTATCTGACATCATGTTTGTCTAATTTTTTGCAAAGATAAGGGTTATCGAATGGATTTGAAAATTTACAGACTTATTCCTAGCGAATCATATTGAAATTTTAAATGAATACCAATTTTCGGTTCTAGTATCGTTTTTTTTGCTAAACAGTAGTTTAAATTAATGTTAATTTTAACAAAAACACTAATGATGCTGTCTTTGCGTTATTTTTCTAAGTATGAGGTGTTTATGCATTGTGTTGGCTTTTTTGTAGTGATAATTATCATTAATAATTAACATTTTCTTAAAAAAAAATAGGATACATGAAAAAAATGTTAAATTGCATGGCTACTTTTAATTAAGTATTTAGATTGAATATTAATCCATAAATTTTATTTTTGTGAGAAACTATACGAAAGTTTTAAAAATTGCGCCAGCCTTCTTATTGCTTGGAGCAATGTTAGACGCACAAACAACAGATTCTGTAAAAACAGCTGATATTGAGCAAGTTGTTCTGATTGGTTACGGAGCCAAGAAAAAATCTGATTTAACAGGATCTATTACAGCGATTTCTGCTAAAGACTTTAATGGTGGAAGTATTACATCACCAGAGGAGTTGATCCAAGGAAAAGCTTCGGGAATCCAAATTACAACCAACAGTGGAGCACCCGGTGCCGGTTCCACCATTAGAATTAGAGGAGGTGCATCTTTGAACGCAAGCAATGATCCACTCATTGTTATTGATGGGGTTCCTGTTGATAACAGTGGTATTGCAGGTGCATCTAACCCATTATCATTGATCAATCCAAATGATATTGAGAGTTTTAATATTCTAAAAGATGCTTCTGCAGCTGCTATTTATGGAAGTAGAGCTTCAAATGGTGTTATTATAATTACCACCAAAAAAGGAACTTCGGGCAAACTTAAAGCCAACTATACGACCACCACATCTGTGTATGAAAAGATGGGGAATATCGATATGCTTAGTGCTGATGATTTCCGAAAATTGGTTATAGATAAAGGAACTCCATTGTATCAGAGTTTTTTAGGAAAAGCAAACACCAATTGGCAGAATGAGATTTACCAGACCGCTTTAGGTTTTGATAATAATATATCATTATCTGGGGGTGTGAAAGGACTGCCGTATAGGTTGTCTTTAGGATATTTAAATCAGGATGGAATTATCAGGACCAATAATATTGAAAGATCAACAGCTGCTTTAAACTTAAACCCTAAATTATTTGACAAACATCTGGATATTAATTTTAATATTAAAGGTTCATATGTTGAGAATCGTTTTAAAGATGATCGTGCAGTAGGATCGGCAATCGTTTTTGATCCTACTCAATCAGTATATAATTCAGATTTTGCAGAATATGGAGGTTACTGGGAATGGTTAAATACCACAGGAACGCCTAATACTAATGCAACGAAAAATCCACTGTCTTTTCTAAATCAGCGAGAGGATCTTTCTTATGTCCGTCGGGTTTTAGGAAATATACAGTTTGATTATAAAATGCATTTTTTACCAGAGTTGCGAGCAAATCTTAACCTTGGATATGACTACAGTGATTCAAACGGTAATACAACAGTATTACCAACTGCAGCGATTGAGTATTACAGAAGTGGGTCGTACAGAAGTTATAGTCAGGAAAAGAAAAATAAACTCCTTGAATTTTATCTGAATTATACCAAGAATTTTGAATCGATAAAATCATTGGTTGATTTAACTGCAGGGTATTCTTATCAGGATTGGCAGCGGTCTGATCCATTTGCACCAACATTATTTGGTGACGGAACAAAAGACCCTTCAGCTGGAAATGATGGTTTTACACAAAATACGTTATTGTCTTATTTTGCCAGACTTAATTATACATTCAATAACAAATATTTATTTACCGGTTCCATTCGTCGTGACGCTTCATCGCGGTTTGGAAAAGATAACCGAGTGGGTTATTTCCCATCGGCTGCCGTAGCATGGAGAATTGATCAGGAAGATTTTCTTAAAGGATCATCAACAATCTCCACTCTTAAATTGAGAGCGGGTTGGGGAGAAACAGGACAACAGGATATCAGTAATAGTGGTGATTACCCATATTTAGCCAGATATGTAATATCAAACAGTGGTGCACAATATCAGATCGGTTCTGATTTTTACAATACATTGCGAGCACAAGGATATGATGCCAATATTAAATGGGAAACTACAACTACTACAAACCTTGGACTTGATTTTGGATTTTTAAACGATAGAATTAATGGTAATATAGAGTTGTATCAAAAAGATACCAAGGATTTGCTAAGTGTTGTGCCTGTGCCAGCTGGTGCTAACTTAACCAATCTTCTACTTACGAATGTAGGAGATATGAGAAACCGAGGTATTGAATTGAATCTTAATGCTGCAGTTATTAAAAGCGATAGTTTCAATTGGGATGTCAATTTTAATTTAACTCATTATAAATCAGAGATTACAGATTTAGCATCTACGCAGGTGCTAACCGGAGGTATCGGAGGTGGAACAGGATCAACCATTCAGGTACATTCGGAAGGGTATATGCCAAATGCATTCTATGTTTATCAACAGGTATATGATCAAATAGGAATGCCTGTAGAAGGACAGTATGTCGATTTAAATGACGATGGGATTATCAATAGTGAAGACTTATACCGTTATAAATCACCAGCACCAGATGTTCTTTTCGGATTCTCATCTAAGATGGACTATAAGAACTGGGATTTAGGATTTAGTTTAAGAGCTAGTATCGGAAACTATGTATATAATAATGTGGCTTCGCAATATGGTAACTTACAGGGTATTGGTTTAAATAACTATTTGCAAAATGTAAATTACAGTTATTTTGACACGCAATTTATTACAGCACAATATCAAAGTGATTACTATGTGGAAAATGCATCATTTTTAAGAATGGATAATATTAATTTAGGTTATAATTTCCCTAACTTTTTTAATGATACAAGACTTCGCGTTTTCGGGTCGGTTCAAAATGCATTCATTATAACGAATTACAGTGGTTTGGATCCTGAAGTATTTAACGGGATTGATAATAATCTTTACCAAAGACCACGGGTATATTCGCTAGGGCTTAATTTTCAATTTTAAATAACAAGACAAAAATGAAATTTCTAATCAAACATAAATTAATGACTGCCGGCTTAGCCGTGAGTTTATTATTAGTATCATGTGAAAAGGATCTGGAGCGACTGCCTCAGACTGAAATTACTTCAGCATCTGTTTACTCCGACTTTAATAATTATAAAGGCGTATTGGCAAAAATATATGCAGGACTAGCTGTTAGCGGACAGGAAGGAGGAGACGGAAACCCAGATATAGGCGGTATCGATGGTGGTATGTCTAACTATTTACGCCAGTATTTTCAATTGCAAGAGCTGCCAACAGATGAAGCGGTGATTGCCTGGGGAGATACAGGATTACCAGAATTACATAATATGAACTGGGGTTCTAGCAATCCATTTATTACTGCTTTATATTACCGTATTTACTATCAAATTGCATTTTCTAACGAGTTTATTAGAGAGACTTCAGATGAGAAATTAGCTTCGCGAAATATTGCCGGCTCTCAAGCTGATGAAGCTAAACTGTTCCGTAATGAGGCACGTTTCATGCGTGCACTTAGTTACACTCATGCAATAGATCTTTTTGGTAATGGACCTTTCGTTACTGAGAAAGATGTGGTAGGCGTTACACCCCCTCCAAGAATTGAAAGAAAAGCACTTTTTGACTATGTGGAAAGTGAACTCAAAGATTTAGAAAATTTATTGAAAGATCCACGAACCAACGAATATGGTCGGGCAGATAAAGCAGCAGTTTGGATGCTACTTTCAAAATTGTACCTTAATGCAGAAGTTTACACCGGAAAGTCACGCTACAGTGAAGCGCGTACTTATGCTGAAAAAGTAATTAATGCTAGTTATTCACTAAAACCAAATTATAATGAATTGTTTTTGGCAGATAATAATCTAGATAATAATGAGGTTATTTTTTCTGTAAACTTTGATGGTGTTCATACCAGAACCTTTGGTGGAACAACGTACATCATTCATGGTTCTACTGGAGGATCTATGGTGCCTAGCAATTACGGAATCAACAGTGGCTGGGGAGGACTCCGCAGTACGAAAAATATTGCGCAACTATTTCCAGCGGTCGATGGTTCTGTTGATAAAAGAGGGAATTTCCATACCGATGGACAAAGTTTTGAAATTAACGATGTTGCTACTTTTACGGATGGATATCCAATTATTAAATTTAAAAATATTACACGCAGTGGTGCACCAGGTTCTGATACAGGCGGGGATTTTGTAGATACAGATTTTCCACTATTTCGTTTAGGTGATGCATATCTAATTTATGCGGAATCAGTTCTGCGTGGAGGTGGCGGTAGCATGGCAACTGCAATACAATATGTTAATTTGCTGCGTCAAAGAGCATATAGTAACACTTCTGGCAATGTTTCTTCTATTAATCTTGATTTCATATTGGATGAGAGAGCGAGAGAATTATCGTGGGAAGCTACAAGAAGAACCGACCTTATCCGTTTCGGTAAATTTACTTCGGGCTCTTATTTATGGCCGTTCAAAGGTGGTGTGAAAGATGGAAGACAGGTAGAAAGTTTCCGGAATCTTTATCCGATTCCAGCGAGTGATTTAAATGCAAATCCAAATCTTATTCAGAACGAAGGTTATTAATATTCACAAGAAAAATATTACATAAAATGAAAAATATATTTAAAGTTTTATTCGCATTGACCATCGCTTTGTTTTTGGTTTCTTGCGATAAAGATGAAGATCGAGCAGTACTGGGAAATCCTTCGGATTCTTCTCTATCTGCATCCGCAACTTCTTTGGTTTTAACAAAAGATAATGCTGATGAAACAGCAGTTACATTCTCATTGGAAAACCCTAATTATGGCGTACAGCTTTCACAGACCGATCAACTGGAATTCGCAATAGCAGGAACTAATTTTGAAACTCCAAAAGTAGTACAAATTGCAGCTGGCGAAAATGAAATATCCTATACGGTACAACAGTTTAATGCATTGATGCTTAACATGGCACTACCAGTGGATGTAGTAACCCCAATTGAAGTCCGTCTTAAATCAACTGTTGGAAATCTTACACCCGTGTACTCAACTAAGATTCAAATGTCTGTCACTCCTTATGCCTTAATTTCTTATTTGTATGCGCCAGGTGCTTATCAAAACTGGGAACCAGCAACTGCAAATACTCTAATATCCGCAACCAGTAATGGAATTTATGAAGGGTTTATTCATTTTTCGGAAGCCAATTCAGAATTTAAAATTACGGTTGACAGAAATTGGGAAAATGGTTACGGAAGTAACGATAACATCTCTCTGTTATTAAATGGAGGTGGTAATTTAAAAGCCGTAAATGAAGGATCTCAAAAATTAACGGTGAATCTAAATACGCAAAAATTCGCGCTCACGCCTTACGTTTGGGGGATTATTGGAAGTGGATCACCAGGTGGGTGGGACAATGATACTGATTTGAAATGGAATGAAACAGCAAAAAAATGGGAAATTGGGAATGTCGCGCTTACAGCTGGGGAAATCAAATTTAGACTCAACCACGATTGGGGAACTAATTATGGTGGGTCAAACGGTTTTTTAGCACTGGGTGGCGATAATATTTCAGTGTCGGTCGCAGGAAATTACAACATTTCCTTAGATTTGGTGAATTTGACTTATACACTAACAAAACTTTAATTTCGATCTTAAATTAAAACAAAAAAACTGTTGCCTTTTAGCAGCAGTTTTTTTGTTTTAATAGGTAAATGACAGGTGAAATCCTTTGTCATTACGCCCATTTTCTCTACATTTATTGATTCGAAAAATAACATATGAAAAATATAAAAATATCGGCACTTTTCCTTGTGGTGGGAAGTTTTATTCTTAATGCTCAATCTTTAAAATCTCCTGATGGAAAATTTGAAATGAGCTTTCAACTGAAAGAAGGGGTGCCGTATTACGATCTAAAATACCAAGGAAAAACTGTTGTAGAAGAGTCCAAATTAGGATTAAGACTCTTGCGGGATGGTGATATCCAGTTCGCTTCTGAAATAGAAAATAAAGATCAGAAAGGAAAAAATTTGGATAATGGATTTACCAAGACTGCAGAGAAATTTGATGCCAAAAACGAGACTTGGGATCCAATTATGGGAGAAAAAAAATCCTATATTAATCATTATAATGAATTGGCGGTTACTTTAGATCAAGCTGCAAATGATCGACATATCATTATTAAATTCCGTTTATTCAATGATGGTTTAGGTTTTCGATATGAATTCCCTGAGCAGAAAAATCTAAATTATTTCATTATTAAAGAAGAAGATTCCGAAATTGATTTGCCTACTGATATGAAAGCTTGGTGGCTTGCCGGAGATTATGATTCGCAGGAATATAAAACACAAACTACACAATTGTCTGAAATTCCTGCACAATGGCCAACTTCTTATGATGGCAACGCTTCGCAGACTTTAATTAAAAATGCGGTGCAAATGCCTTTAATGTTAAAGAAAGAAGGCAAAGATCAAATGTATATAAATATTTCAGAAGCAGCGGTAATTAACTATGCAGCTGCAAATTTGGAATTGGATGCAACCAACTTTAAATTCAAAACGCATTTGACTCCTGACGGACAAGGTGCTAAAGGATATATTCAAACGCCGGCAGTTACTCCTTGGAGAACTATAATAGCCTCGCCAAAAGCGGAAGAAGTGCTGGCTTCGAAAATGATTTTTAATCTGAATGAACCGACTCAGTACAAAGACACTTCTTACATCAAACCGACAAAATACATGGGCGTTTGGTGGGAAATGATTATCGGAAAATCACAATGGGCTTATTCAACTGCGAATAATGTCCATATAGGAAAAACCGATTTTACCAAGTTAACTCCGAATGGAAAACACGCTGCCAACAACACCAAAGTAAAAGAATACATCGACTTCGCTTCAGCAAACGGTTTCGACGCTTTATTGGTCGAAGGTTGGAATACCGGTTGGGAAGATTGGTTCGGTCACAGCAAAGAATTCGTTTTCGATTTCATCACGCCTTACCCAGATTTTGATATTAAAATGTTGAACGATTATGCGCATTCAAAAAATATCAAATTAATGATGCATCACGAAACTTCCGGTTCGGCAACCAACTACGAAAGATGGGCAGATGATGCCTTTAAATTAATGAACAAATACGGTTACGAATCGGCGAAAACGGGCTATGTCGGAAATATTATTCCGCGTGGTGAACATCATTATTCGCAATGGACCATCAACCATTATTTAAGAATTGCAGAGAAAGCCAACGATTATAAAATCATGATCAATTCTCACGAATCCGTTCGTCCAACTGGTTTAAGCCGAACTTATCCGAACTGGGTTGCCGCAGAAGCAGCACGTGGAACAGAGTTCGAAGCGTTCGGTGGAAACAATCCTGATCATCAGACAATCTTGCCATTCACCCGTTTTATGGGCGGCCCGATGGATTATACACCTGGAATTTTCCAAACCAAACTCGATTATTATTTCCCAGGCGATACAAGATTTGTAAAAACCACTTTAGCGAAACAGTTGGCGCTTTATGTTGTGATGTATTCTCCGCTTCAAATGGCAGCCGATTTACCGGAAAATTATGCCAAACACATGGATGCTTTTCAATTCATCAAAGACGTCGCAGTCGATTGGGATGACACCAAAATTTTGTCGGCAGAACCGGGCGATTATATTCACACTGCGAGAAAAGCCAAAGGGAAAGACGAATGGTATGTCGGCGGAATCACCGATGAAAACGCCAGAAACTTTACCGTAGATTTCTCTTTCCTTCCAAAAGGTAAAAAATACGAAGCGACCGTTTACGCAGATGGCGACGATGCAGATTACATCAAGAATCCGCAATCGTATAAAATCTATAAGAAAACCGTTACCAACAAATCAAAACTTCCAATGAAGTTAGCAAGAAGCGGTGGTTACGCAATCTCTGTTAAAGTAATAAAATAATTGACAGGAAACTCCGAAGGAGTTTAACGACAATAGCCCCGTGTGAAACGCGGGGTTTTATGTTCAAGCATATTAAAATTTAATGAATATGAAAAAACATTTTACGTTTCTCTTTCTTTTATTCTTAGCGATTTCTTTCGCTCAAATCCAGAAAGTAGAACCCGCCTTTTGGTGGCACGGAATGAAAAGACCCAACCTTCAAATTTTAGTTTACGGAAAAGATATTTCAAAATATCAAGTTGAACTTTCCGATAATATTAAAGTAAAAGACTTGACGAAAACTGAAAATCCAAACTATGTTTTCATCACCATAAATACCGATGAGGTTCAGAAACCTTCTTTTAAAATCAATTTTAAAAACGGAAAGAAAACAGTAGATTCTTACACTTACGAACTCAAAGATAGAAAGCCTGGTTCTGCAGACAGAAATTCATTTTCCTCAAAAGACGTTATGTATTTAATAATGCCTGATCGATTTGCAAATGGCGATCCTTCCAACGATTCACAACCTAATCTCACCGAAAAAGCAAACCGTAATTTACCAAGTGGAAGACATGGCGGCGATTTGCGGGGAATCATTAATAATTTAGATTATTTCCAGAATTTAGGAGTTACAGCACTTTGGCTCACGCCCGCAAATGAAGACAACGAAAAAAACACTTCTTATCACGGTTACGCCCAAACTGATTTATACAAAATCGATGGCCGTTACGGAACCAACGAAGAATATGTAGAACTTTCCCGAAAACTTCAACAGCGCGGAATGATGTTAGTTCAGGATTACGTCACCAATCACTGGGGAATTTCGCACTGGCTCATTCAGGATCTACCGACCAAAGACTGGATTCACCAATTCAAAGACGGCGAAGGAAAGTTCGGATTTAAAAGATCGAACTATAGAACAACTTCTCAGTTTGATACCAACGTTTCAGAAATCGATAAACAGGAAGCCTTAAACGGTTGGTTCGATACGACAATGCCGGATCTAAATCAAAGCAATCCTTTGGTTTTAAAATATTTGACACAGAATGCGATCTGGTGGATCGAATATGCTGAGCTTGGCGGATTACGCGTTGATACTTATCCTTACAACGATAAAGTTGCGATGGCGAAATGGGCGAAAGCAATTACCGATGAATATCCGAAGTTTAATATTGTAGGTGAAGCGTGGATGTATAATCCGGCGCATATTTCTTATTGGCAGAAGGATTCAAAAATTGGAGCCATTGATGGTTATAATTCTAATCTACCCTCCGTCATGGATTTTACACTTTTCACAGACTTGCCAAATGCTTTGAAAGAAGAAGAAAGCTGGGACAAAGGAATGATTAAAATCTACAACTCTTTTGGAAACGATTTCCTTTATCCGGACATCAGTAATATTTTGGTATTCTTTGAAAACCATGATACAGAAAGGTTTAACGAAATTTTTAAAGGTGATGTTCGGTATTACAAAATGGCTATTTCTTTAATAGCAACCGTTCGCGGAATTCCACAAATTTATTACGGTTCCGAAATCGGAATGCGAGGCGATAAAAATAAAGGTGGCGATGCTGATATTCGTAGGGATTTTCCCGGCGGCTGGAAAGGTGATTCTCAAAATGCGTTCAATCCTAAAACCCAAACTTTAGAACAAAAAGAATTTCACGATTATACCCAGAAACTATTAAACTGGCGAAAAGGAAAAGAAGTCATCCACACCGGAAAAACCAAACATTATATGCCAAAGGAAAAGGTATATGTTTACTTTAGATATAATGACAATGACAAAGTAATGGTGATCATTAATAACAATGAAAAAGACCAGACCTTCGATTTAAACCGTTTCGCTGAATCTTTAAATGGTGTTTCAAAAGGTAAAGATGTTATTTCCGGAAAAGAATTTTCGGTTTCAACACAAAATAAAATCACGGTTTCAGGAAAATCTTCATTAATTTTAGAGCTTCAAAAATAAATTAAAACGTATGATCGATGTAATGATGAGCTTGTCGAAGCATCTTTAATTTTAATAATTCAATAACAATGAAAAAGAATATAGCATTCACAGTAATCACATTTCTATTGGTTTTTTCTAATTCACTTTTCTCGCAAAAGAAAGGTTTTTACGAAAACGTTCAGAAAAAGAATGTGAGCAAAGTTTTAGATGATTTGAATTTGTATGCTTCAACCGCGGACTTTAAAAATTATTTCAAGCTTTACGCAGAAGAATCAACTTTCATCGGAACTGATGCCAATGAAGTTTGGAACAAAAAAGAATTTATGGCGTATTCCAAACCGCATTTTGACAAAGGAAAAGCCTGGAATTTTACTTCTTTAAAAAGAAATATCACTTTTAGCGCCGATGGAAAATACGCCTGGTTCGATGAATTACTCGATACTCAAATGAAACTTTGCCGTGGAAGTGGCGTTCTGGAAAAAATTGGAACGCAGTGGAAAATCAGACAATATGTACTTTCAATGACTGTTCCTAATGACGTGAGCAAAGAAATCATCAAAATAAAAACACCAATTGAAGACGCTTTTATTTCTGATTTGAAGAAATAATATTTTCAATTGTCAACTATCAATTATCAACTAAAAAAATGGCTAAAAAAATAAAACCAAATCTTTCCATCGCTCAAATTATCAACATGAGCATGGGTTTTCTCGGAATTCAAATGGCCTTTGGATTACAAAACGGAAACGCAAGTAGAATCCTCGCCAACTTCGGTGCAGATGTTCACGAACTTTCTTGGTTCTGGCTCGTTGCTCCAATCACTGGTTTACTCGTACAGCCGATTATCGGACATATGGGCGACAATACGTGGAGTCCACTGGGAAGAAGAAAACCATATTTCTTAATCGGTGCTGTTTTGTGCGCTGTTGGTCTGGTATTTCTGCCAAATGCCGCTTCAGTTACCGCAATGATGGGCGCAAGTGTTTTACTTTTAGCGGTCATATTCCTGGCGATGATGGATGCGTCCATTAATGTTGCTATGGAACCTTTCCGAGCTTTGGTGGGAGATATGTTACCGAAACATCAGGGAACTTTAGGATTTGGAGTTCAAACTATTTTAATTGGAATTGGTGCAGTGATCGGTTCTGAAATGCCAAACTGGTTAACTAAGTTGGGCGTTTCGAATGTTGCACCGGATGGTTTTGTGGCTGATAATGTGATCTACGCATTCTACGTTGGTGCTGCAGTTCTGATAATTTCTATCCTTTATACAATCGTTACAACGAAGGAATATTCACCACAGGAATTTGCGGATTTTTCCGATGAGGAACCGAGTACAGAAAAGTCGAAGTTTTCAGATATCTTTAAAGATTTCGCCAATATTCCACCATTGATGAAAAAATTAGGAGCCGTACAATTCTTCTCTTGGTTTGCCTTATTTACGATGTGGGTTTTTACAACAAGTGCTTTGGCAACGCATCATTTCGGACTTTCTCCGCAGGATACAAAATCATTGGAATATAATCAAGCCGGAGATTTAACCGGACATTTATTTGGTTTGTATAATTTATTTGCCATTCCATTTGCTTTTCTTTTAACGCCGATAGCGAAGAGAATTGGCAAAAAACAAACGCATGCTTTGGCTTTATTTTGTGGAGGTTTAGGATTAATTTCAATGTTCTTTATTAAAGATACCAATATGCTTTGGCTGTCGATGATCGGATTAGGATTTGCCTGGGCAAGTATTCTCGCAATGCCTTACGCCATGTTGATCGATGCGATTCCGCAAAGAAAAATGGGTGTTTACATGGGGATTTTTAATTTCTTTATTGTGATTCCACAAATCATCAATGGAATTTTCGGTGGACCAATTGTAAAAAGTTTATTCGGAAATATGGCCATGGATTATGTGGTAGTTGGCGGAGTTTGTATGTTGATTGCGTCAGCAGTAACCATATTTTTAATTAAAGGTGAAGGAAAAGAAACGCCACAGGAAATAGAAAATGAAATTAAACAGGTTCATTTTTAAATCTTAAAAAATGAATCGAAAATTTTGATTAATCTTTAACAGTTTTTTTGCTAAATCTGTTCAAGAGATATTTTCAAAAAAGAAATAAGAACAAAGCCGTCTCAGTATTGAGGCGGCTTTGTTCATTTTAATTCTTCCTAAAAGTATTAGTATGCTTCTTATCTTAAATCAATGTTTTTCAATACGTAAGATGTTATTTTTGTAGAGTAATTAATGAGTAAATATTTTTAAAATAAAACAGAACAGATATGAAAACAGTTTATCACAAATCAGATTCTCGTGGATATGCAGATCACGGTTGGTTGAAATCTCACCACACTTTTAGTTTCGCGAATTATCATAATCCTGAAAGAATGCACTTCGGAGTTTTACGTGTTCTTAATGATGATCAGGTTGCTTCAGGAATGGGTTTCGGAACACATCCTCACCGCGATATGGAAATTATTTCAATTCCGTTAGAAGGTGATTTGGAACATAAAGATTCAATCGGTACAACGTCCGTGATTCGAAAAGGAGAAATTCAGGTGATGAGTGCCGGAACTGGCGTACAACACAGCGAATACAATAAAAATAAAGACGAACTCGTAAAGTTTTTGCAGATTTGGATCATTCCAAACAAAATGAATGTGGAACCACGTTACGACCAAATCAGCATTAAAGAAGGTGAGAAGTTAAATGATTTCCAGCAGATTCTTTCTCCCAATCCGGACGATGAAGGCGTTTGGATTCACCAAAACGCCTGCTTTAATTTAGCAAAATTCGAAAAAGGAAATTCAAAAGAATATAAATTACACGATTCTAAGAACGGCGTTTATATTTTCATTTTAAGTGGTTCGGCCAAAGTTGGCGATCAAAATTTAGAAACCCGAGACGGCTTCGGAATTTGGGAAACTGACGCTTTTACTTTAGAAGCCACAGAAGATTCAGAAATATTATTAATGGAAGTTCCGATGGATTTACCGAGAATGTAATCATTCATTGAAATAAGATAAAATCAAAAAACGGGTTGCAATTAATGCGACTTGTTTTCTTTATTATTTTAAAGATCTTATTTCTTTACTAAAGAGTATAATTTCTTTCCGACGCTTACGATAGCAAACATTCCTAAACCTGCGATAATTCCGTAAAGAGCATGTTTTGCCATTTCGGTAACGTGCGGTAAAAACCGATGAACCAGTTCGATATTGTGGTCAAAAATTCCACCGGAAACCAATAACAAAGCAATCGTTCCAATAATTGATAAGGCTTTAATAATGATTGGCAAGGCTTTGACTAAAGATTTTCCCAATAAATTAAAAAATCCTTTGTTTTTTGATTTTTCAATAAGTTTATAACCTGCGTCATCCATTCTTACGATCAAGGCTACAATTCCGTAAACTCCCACGGTTGCTAAAATTGCAACGATGGAAACGGTCATAATTTGTATGGGAAGACTTTTTCCAAGAACTGAACCTAAAGCTATAATTACAATTTCTAAAGACAAAATAAAATCGGTCGTAATCGCTGATTTCACTTTTGTCTTTTCATCAGCTTCAGCGGTTTCTCCATTTGCAACTTCTTCAATAACTTCTGCGTGCTTCTCCTTTTTATGAAACAAATATTCGATGATTTTCTCCACGCCTTCGTAAGCCAGATAGAGTCCGCCCAAAATAAGAATGAACTTGATCGCCGGCGGAAAAATAAACTGCAACAAAAAGGCAATCGGAATTATAATCAGTTTATTCACAAACGAACCTTTCATAATCGCCCACAAAACTGGCACTTCACGTGAGGACAAAAAGCCTGTCGCTTTCTCTGCATTTACGGCCAAATCGTCGCCCAATATTCCAGCAGTTTGTTTGGTCGCCACTTTTGAAGCAAGTGCCACATCGTCCATTAAGGCAGCAATATCATCCAATACCGCAAAAAATCCTGAAGCCATACTTTTTTATTTGTCGCAAAAATAGAGAATTTCAGTTAATATTTTAATTAATTAATAATCAAGGTCTAAATAATCCTTCCAAAATTTGTAGAAAAATTATCATCTATAATTTTAGAATAAGGTTTAAAAATCTTATTTTCGCAAAACTAAATTTTTAAAAGTGAAACTGCATTTATTACATTCACCAAAAGAAAGATTCCAAGATTTTGGAAATGTAATCGACGCTGAAAAATAAAGAAAAAGCCGACGGTCAGAATGACTGTCGGCTTTTTTATTTAACCTAACTTTGAATTATAGAAAAAGAATAAACAGCAGCATTAAAATTTTAAAATGAGCAATACTTATAAATCCGCCGGTGTAGATAAAGAAGAAGGGTACAAAACCGTAGATAAAATTAAATCTGCCGTCGCAGAAACGCATAATTCAAATGTTTTAAACAATTTGGGAAGTTTCGGTGCTTTCTATGAAATCGCTGGCTATAAAAATCCCGTTCTCGTAAGTGGAACCGATGGAGTAGGAACCAAACTGAAAGTGGCGTTAGATTCTAAAAAATACGATTCTATCGGTGTTGACTGTTTTGCCATGTGCGCCAATGATATTATATGTCACGGTGCGAAACCTTTATTTTTTCTTGATTACCTGGCTTGTGGAAAGTTAGATGCAGATATTGCTGCAGAAATCGTTATGGGAATGGTGAAAGCCTGTAAAGATAACAATTGTGCACTTATTGGTGGCGAAACTGCCGAAATGCCGGGAATGTATAAACCGGGCGATTATGACGTTGCAGGTTTCTGTGTCGGGATCGTAGAAAAAGAGAACATTATCGATGGTTCAAATATTAAAAAAGGATGTAAAATTATTGCAATCCCAAGTTCCGGATTTCACTCCAATGGTTTTTCACTGGTAAGAAAGATTTTTACTGATTTTAATGAGGAGTTTGAAGGCAAACCTTTATATGAAACTCTTTTGGAACCCACCCGTTTATACTATCAGCCGATTCATAAAATTTTGGAAGAAGTTAAACTTTGTGGCATTGCGCATATCACCGGAGGTGGAATTATAGAAAATATCCCACGTATAATCCCGGAAAATCTATGTGCAAGTATCGACACTTCGAAAATAAAAATTCCTTCGGTTATGCTTGAATTAGAGAAGCGCGGAAATATTGAACGTTTAGAAATGTACGGAACCTTTAACATGGGCGTCGGAATGGTCGTTGTGATCGATGAGAAACATGCGGAGAAAGTGATGAATTTGGTGAGCGATGCTTACGAAATCGGTGAAATTACAGAAGGAACTGAGAAAATTGAATTAATCTAATAAGGTCGCATATTCATTAATGTGCACGTTTCAGTCATACGTTTTATTGTTAAACGGATACAATGATCAAGGACTATAGTATATAAGATGAAGAATATTGTTGTTTTGGTTTCCGGTGGAGGCACCAACCTACAAAGGATCATAGACTGCATTGAAAGCGGAGAAATCCCGAATGCACAAATTTCCCTGGTGGTTGCAGATCGAGAATGTTTTGGGCTGCAGCGTGCTAAAAACAGTAATATTCCGTGCAAGTTAATTCCAAGAGGTAAAACATTCTCTTCAGAATTACAGAAATTGCTCCAGGAAAATACAGATCTTATCATTTTGGCTGGTTTTTTATCCATTTTAAATAAAGAATTCTGTGAAACTTTTTCTGGAAAAATTATCAATATTCATCCTTCATTATTACCGAAGTTTGGTGGTAAAGGAATGTGGGGCCATCATGTTCATGAAGCAGTTTTAGAAGCCGGGGAGAAAAAAAGTGGTGCTACAGTGCATTACGTAACTTCCGGGATTGATGAGGGCGGGATCATTCTTCAGAAATCATTTGATATTTCACTAGATGAAACCTTGATAACTTTAGCTGCAAAAATCCATGAAATTGAATTTGAGATCCTCCCAAAAGCCGTAAATTTAGTGTTAAATAATGATAAGAAATTATGAAAACACAATTTGCCCTTTTTCTTGTGTTCATTAGCAGTTTTGCCTTTTCACAAGTCCCCGCCGACCTTAAGTTTGATAATAATTTTGTGAATTCCGAAAACCATTGGGTTGTCATTCCAAATAAAGACGATAAAAAATCCGAATTTAGTTATGGATTTCTCTATTATGATGAGAGTGGAGGTGGTTATTCTCTGCAACAAACCAATAGTTTTACCTTAGAAAATGGTAAGTTTTTGAAGAAGCCTGCCAACGAGAACGAAAAGAAAGTTGTTCGGCTTAACAATTCTGATATTCAGTTTGCACTTTTGTCAGATGCCAGAATTGCCGAAATGAAGTTAGAAAAAGAACCTACATTTTTAAAGGCTTACAATGTGCTAAAAAATGAGGATGAAAAAAAACTTGCCAGGGCGAGTTCCATCAACGGTTTAAGAAGACCCGATTTATCGCTTCCGATGCTCCAATCTCTTAAAGCTAAAAGTTACAGTTCGCCAAAACTTTATTTTGAACTGGCCTATGCAAATAATGCCTTGAAAAAATACGATGACGCGGAGAAAATAATTGATGAAGCCGAAAAAAAAGGTTTTTTCGGTGAACTTCTTATTAAAGAGAAAATTTATTCCTACGTCCATAATAATAAATTGAAGATTGCAGATGATTTTCTAAAACAGCATCTCTCTGTTTTTAAAAGCAGTTTATACAAAGAAGAAAGCATCGGAAATATGGTCATTAATTATTATAACGCTAAAGATCTTGTAAAAGCCAAGGAATGGCTTGCGATATATTACCGTGAATTTCCTCAAGGCGGAAAATATAAAACAGATATCGAAAAGTTAAAAATTGCAGTCGAAAATCCCGCTGCAAAGAAGCAATAAGAAAAGTTATTTAGTCTAATAAAAAGTAAAAAGAAAGAAAAAATGGCAAAAAAAAGAGCGCTGATCTCAGTGTCTGATAAATCCGGACTTTTGGATTTTGCAAAATTTTTAGAAGCAAACGGCTACGAATTAATTTCTACAGGAGGAACCTTCAAACATTTAAATGAAGCCGGTTTAAATCCAGTTCAAATCAATGAAGTGACCAATTTTCCTGAAATGTTGGATGGTCGCGTAAAAACTTTACATCCAAAAGTACATGGCGGATTGCTAGCGGTCCGTTCAAACGAAGAACACATGAAAACCGTACAGGATCATGAAATTGGACTGATCGATATGGTGATCGTCAATCTTTATCCATTTTTTGCCCATGCAAATGCAGACATTTCTCTGGATGAAAAGGTGGAGTTCATCGATATTGGTGGACCTTCAATGTTACGTTCCGGAGCTAAAAATTATCAATCCGTTACAGTAATTACCAATGTCGAAGATTACACTTTGGTTCAAAAAGAGATGGAGGAATCCGGAAATACAACGCTGGAAACAAGAAAAAAACTTGCCGGTAAAGTATTTAATCTCACATCAGCTTATGATGCGGCCATTTCAAAAATGCTTTTAGAAGAAGAATATCCGCAGTATTTAAACGCCTCTTATCAAAAAGTCTCGGACCTTAGATATGGTGAGAACCCTCATCAAACAGCAGCGTATTACGTTTCAACTACAGAAAACGGCGCCATGAAAGATTTTGATATTTTAGGAGGAAAGGAACTTTCTTTCAATAATCTTCGTGATATGGATTTATGCTGGAAAGTAGTTAATGAGTTTAAGGACGAAATGGCATGTTGCGCCGTAAAACATTCTACGCCATGTGGTGTTGCAATTGGCACGACCGCTGTAGAAACTTATAAAAAGACTTTCGAATGTGATCCGGTTTCCATTTTCGGTGGTATTATCGGAATGAATTTTAAAGTGGATGCAGCCACGGCAGAAGAACTTAATCAAACATTCTTAGAAATTGTCATGGCTCCGGATTTTGATGAAGAAGCTTTAGAAATCTTAAGAAAGAAGAAAAATCTAAGAATTATCAAAATTAAAAATCCGGTATCCGATGCGCAGACTTGGGTGAAGATCGATGGTGGAATGTTGGTTCAGGATAACGATAATCAATTTTCGGAGGACATTAAAACCGTCACGCAAACAAAACCAACAGAAGCGCAGCAAAAAGCCTTATTATTTGCACAGCGCGTGGTAAAATACGTAAAATCAAATGCGATCGTTGTTTCAAACGGAGTTCAGGCTCTGGGAATTGGCGGTGGTCAGGTCAATAGAATCTGGGCAACACAACATGCCGTAGAACGGGCGAAGGAGAAATTCAGTGGCGATTTAGTTTTGGCTTCCGATGCATTCTTTCCGTTCCGTGATGTGGTTGATTTTTGCGCAAAAGAAGGAATCAAAGCCATCATTCAACCCGGAGGAAGTATGCGCGATGAGGACAGCATAAAAGCAGCCGATGAATATGAAATTCCAATGTTGCTAACCGGAATGAGACATTTTCTGCATTAATTTTGCATACGTACGTTTTCAGCTAAATTTTTTAGCCCTAAATTTGAAATACACTTTCAAATTAGTAATTTTGTAGAATTCAATAACAATCAAATAAGTATGAAAATATTAATCGTAGGAAACGGCGCCAGAGAATCGGCGATCGCTATGAAGCTGAAAAGCGACAATAGAATAACCAAAATGTATTTCGCCAAAGGCAATGCAAGTACCGATTCATTGGGTCAGAATGTATATGATGATTCCGTAGAAGGACTGCGTGATTTTGCCATTAAAGAAAGAATCGATCTTACGATTGTAGGTCCGGAAGCACCTTTGGTAGATGGTATTGTCGATGAATTTAAAAAACATAATCTTAAGATTTTCGGTCCGAGAAAGAGAACCGCTGAATTAGAAGGAAGTAAAGCTTTCTCTAAAAAATTCATGCAGACTCATAATATCAAAACTGCGAATGCCGTCGTTTTCGATGCATATCAGGAAGCCATTGATTATGTAAGAAGTCAGGAATTCCCTTTGGTTATTAAGGCCAGCGGATTGGCAGGTGGAAAAGGAGTAGTTATTGCAGACGACTTGGAAGAAGCCGAAGCGACCATTCACCGTTTCATGATCGAACGGGTTTTCGGCGATGCTGGAATTCAGCTCGTTATTGAAGAATATTTGAGAGGTTTCGAGACTTCAATCATCGCATTTTCAAACGGGGAGAAATTGTTCCCATGCATTCCGGTGAAAGATTATAAAAAAGCGGGAAGTGGCGATACAGGACCAAATACGGGGGGAATGGGAAGTGTTGCTCCAAGTCCTGAATTTACAGCAGAACACCAGAAAGATTTTGAAGAAAATATTCTGAAGCCAACTTTAGAAGGACTTCAGGCGTATAATATCCGTTTCAAAGGATTTATATTTTTCGGTTTAATGGTGACTGCGAACGGAACTTATCTCCTGGAATACAATATGAGACTCGGAGATCCTGAAACTCAGGTGATCATGGCTTTGATGGAAAATATTCTGTTTGATGTCATCATGGATTGTCTGGAAGGAAACGATATCGACCTTAAATTCAGTGATAAAAAAGCCGTGTGTTTGGTCATGTGTTCAGGCGGATATCCAAGACAGATCGAAACAGGATTTGAAATTAGAAATACAGAAAAAGTACACCAAAGTCAGGTGTTATTTGCAGGAGCTAAAATGAGAGGCGATCGTATTTACACCAGCGGTGGACGCGTTTTAAGTTTGGTTGCAACCGGCGATTCTTATGAGGAAGCAAGCAAGAAAGTGTATGAAGACGCCCGCGTTATTCATTACGATTACGAATATTACAGAGAAGATATCGGGAAATTTTAAATAGAAGGCGTGGTTTTTCCACGTCTTTTTTAGTTACCTCTTTTCTGGGAGCCGGGAACCTGCTCTACGTTACAATTCCTCATTTCGGCGCTCGCTTCGCTCGCGCCTCATTCCGGGATTTTCACTGCGATCAGGGCTAGGGATTTGGCTTTTTAATTAATTTATTTTTTAATACGGATTAAACATTCATTATCAAACATTCAACATATATGCAAAACGGGATTATCATACTCGACTTCGGATCACAATACAACCAACTTATCGGACGCAGAATCCGGGAAATGGGGGTTTATTCAGAAGTCCTTCCTTTCAATACAACTTTGCAGGAAATATTGGACCGTGAACCTTCAGGAATCATCTTGTCGGGCGGACCAAGTTCTGTGAATGCCGAAAATGCACACTTGGTAGATAAAGCACTTTTTGACCAAAATATTCCGGTACTTGGAATTTGCTATGGAATGCAGTTAACCACGCATTTATTAGGAGGAGAAGTAAAGAAAGGAGACAAAGGAGAATATGGAAAAGCCAAACTTCAAATACAAAAATCAAATACGTTACTCTCCGGCGTCAGTCGCTTTTCCACGGTTTGGATGAGCCATTTTGATGAGGTAGAAACCGTACCGGAAGGTTTTGCCATCAATGGAATGACCGATGTTATTTCTGCGATTTCTGATGAATCGAAAAAGATTTATTGCGTACAGTTTCACCCGGAAGTTTCGCATACTGAAGAAGGCACCAGAATGATGGAGAACTTTGTCTTCAATGTTTGCAAAGCCCCCAAAAACTGGAAACTTACCAATTATATTGATGAAACAATTGCAGACATTAAACAAAGAGTAGGGGATCAGAAAGTAATTTTGGGACTTTCTGGTGGCGTAGATTCTTCTGTAGCTGCGGTGTTAATTCACCGCGCCATTGGCGATCAACTGCAGTGTATCTTTGTAGATACGGGACTTTTGAGAAAAGACGAAGGCAAAAAAGTGATGGAAAATTATGGCGAACATTTCAATCTGAAAATTGATATGGTCGATGCTTCGGAACGATTTTTATCCAAATTGGCCGGAGTCTCTGATCCTGAAGAAAAAAGAAAAATCATCGGTAACGAATTCGTCGCCGTATTTGACGAAGAATCTCATAAATTCACAGACGTTAAATTTTTAGCTCAGGGAACAATTTATCCGGATGTTATTGAAAGTCAATCTGTAAAAGGACCTTCATCCGTCATTAAATCGCATCATAATGTGGGCGGACTTCCCGAAGAAATGAATTTAGAATTGCTTGAACCTTTGCGTGAACTCTTTAAAGATGAAGTTCGTAAAGTAGGCGAGGAATTAGGGATTCCGCATCATTTGGTACACCGTCATCCTTTCCCGGGACCTGGATTAGGAATAAGAATCCTTGGCGCAGTTGATGAAGAAAAAGTAAGGATTTTACAGGAAGCCGACGATATTTTTATTGAAGAACTGTATAAAAATAAATTGTACGATACCGTTTCTCAAGCCTTCGTGGTTTTACTGCCAGTGAAATCGGTGGGAGTTATGGGAGACGAACGAACGTATGAATATACCGCTGTAGTTCGTTCCGCTAATACTACTGATTTTATGACTGCTACTTGGAGCAGACTTCCGTACGAATTTTTGGACACCATTTCCAACAGAATTATTAACGAAGTTCGTGGCATTAACCGTGTTGCTTATGATATCTCGAGCAAACCGCCTGCTACGATAGAGTGGGAATAATTTCACCCGTTTAATAAAATATGAATTTTTTAGCTATTCCCCTTTTTTAGTAATTGGGGAATACTTTTTGTCATTCTATCCGAAAACTTTTTTATGTTCGATAAACAGCACCGCAAACTGAAACGTTCTGCCAAATTGATGACCGTATTTAGCAAATATGGTTTCAAAGACGTGTTGGCGCGAATGAATCTTGCTAAAAATAATGAACCTTCTATTGACGAAAATGATATTGCTTTAACCAATTCAGTTTATGAAAGGATCAGAATGGCTTTGGAAGAACTTGGACCTACTTTCGTGAAATTAGGACAAACATTTTCCAGTCGTGAAGACCTGTTACCTCCTGAATTAATTTTAGAATTACAGAAGCTTCAGGATAAAGTTGAAGTCGTCGATTTGGATCTGGAAGAAATTCTGGAACACGAATTCAATATCATTCCGTCTGAACATTTCCTGGAGATTCAGAAAAAACCTTTGGCAACTGCCTCGATCGCGCAGGTATATAAAGCTGTTTTAAATGATGGCACCGCGGTAATTCTTAAAGTGAAGAAGCCGAATGTTCAGGAAAACATTCAGGATGATCTCCTTTTAATTCACGACTTGGTAAAGGTCATCACTACTTATTCCGACCTTGGTTCCAGACTCAATTTAAAGAGTGCAATTTCTACGTTTGAGAAATCTTTGCTGGAAGAAATCTCCTTAATTAACGAAAAAAATAATATCCAACAGTTCGCACTCAACTTTAAAAATAATAAAGAAACTTATGTTCCCAAGATTTACGAGGAGTTTTGCAGTAACAATATTCTTTGTATGGAATATGTTGAAGGTATTAAAATCACCAACAAAGAATCGCTTTTGGAGAACGGAATAGATCCGGTAAAAATTTCTGAGGTAGGCTTGCGACTTTTCGTTTCTCAGATCTTGGATTATGGTTTTTTCCATGCTGATCCGCACGCCGGAAATATTTTAATTAAGAAAGATGGTAAAGTAGTCTTCATCGATTTTGGTGCGGTAGGAACAATTCAGCCGAATGATAAGGAAATTCTGGAGCAGTTAATTGTAGCGTTCGTGTCAAGAAATGCGCAGAAAATTGTAAAGAATCTAAAGAAAATGGCCGTGAGTTATGAGATTCCCGACGACCGCGCCTTCCAGAATGATGTTGAAGATGTTCTGAATTTCGTGCACAGTTCCTCTCTTCAAAATATTGATGTTCCCAAACTTGTTCGTAAAATGACGGATACTTTAAAGAATAACCGTATTAATATGCCGGATTATTTATATCTCTTATTGAAAGGCATTAGTTTAATCGAAGGCGTTGGAAGAACCATCAATCCTGATCTTGATATTGTAAAAAGTTTGCAGCCGTTTACAAAAAGAATCATTTTTAAGAGCGTGTCTCCAAAAAAAATATTGAAATCCGGCTCTCAAAAATTGATGAGCCTGACTGAAAATATGGAGGAAATTCCACAAGAACTACGATCGCTCCTGCAAAAACTTGATGACAATAAATTTACGGTGACGAGTGAAATCAAAAATATTGAAAAGACAAATCAACTCATAAAAACGAGCATCGTCAATCTTATTTTAGGGATGGTTTTATGTGCCAATATTATTTCAACAGCAATACTATGGAATTCCGAAACAGCCTACACGATTGGCGGAATCCCACTTATAATTGTTTTTAGTATTACACTTTCCGCCTTCCTAGTGATTGTATTTTTCTTAAGATTACTTAAAAGGTAACTTTATTTGTGAAGTCATTTTTAAGGGATGTAAGCTTATTTATTTAGCGCCGCCACTATCTTTCTCCACATTTGTTTTCGTATTTTCTTTCACTTTTTGGTTTCCAAATCTTTTAACAAGGGAGAAAGAAACACCATACCAGTCAGATGCAAAATTGTTTCGAAACTGACCAATTGGCGTGTAGGTCGTGTTGTCAAAATTTGGTTTTACGATGAAGTTATTCAGTCGTACTGTCGCCTCCATTTTCAGGGCAGGAAATATTTTAGTCGCTGATAAATTATGAAAAACATTCTGGCCATTGGAAACAAAATTTCCATTGTTCTGACTGTAAACGCCAACCCAAGCATTTAAATTAATATTTTTCCCGAACAGATTTGTATAGGACAGGTTCGTTGATCCACTGATATTGGTGATATAGCTGTCATTTTTCAATCCATTCTTTGCATTGAAATCGCTACTGTCCGAATATTCGACTCCAACATTAAGGTTGACACTCAATTTATTATTCAAAAAACTCTGATTTGTACTGAAGTTTCCGGAAATTCGTTCAATACGCCCATCAAAATTCGTAGGCATTCTGATCGTTTTATCACCTTCCACAACATAAGAAGTCCAATAATCATGATTGCTGACAAAATAGTTAGCAGAAAGAAAGTATTTCTTTTTAATTCCGAGTTTCAGGCCGAACCGGTCACTCGGGTTGGCTTGTAAATCAAGATTACCGCGGTAGAAAACGCCGTCGTCGCCGGGCAAAAGAAAGGGATTAAATTCAGAAAAATAGGGTCTCCAGATAGAATGATTGTAGGTAGCACTCAAACTGTAATTATCAGAAATCGCATATTTCAAAAGGAGATCGGGAAGAAATGTACTGGCTGACCTCGTCCTTTCTACATTCCCAACATCCTGTCTGATTTTATAGGAGATGTGTTCAAATCGAAGTCCGATTCTGGTTTCCAGTTTTTTAAAATAAGTACTACTGAAATTAATATATAGTGAATTTAAATTATCGGTATATTGAAAATCATTGTTTCTGGACTGGTCATACGTCCATTGATCATCGACAAGATTAAAATACTCGTATGGAATCACATTATTTTTAAAATTTGTTTTTCCTCCGAATTCAAGCTGCGATTTTTCTCCGACAGGTTGCGAATAATCCACTTTAAAATAGTAGTCCCGATTCTTCTTATCAGACAGGATTCTATTGCCCTCCGCAGCATTTATCTCATATCTGTTAGATAATTGTTCGCTGTAATCATCCGCGCCGGAGTAATTGATTCCCACGTTAACATCTAAAATTTTATTTTTTACCTTGTCATAGAATTTATAGAATAAATTGGCTCCTAAGTTTTCGTAATCACCGACTGAATGTTGGGTTTTTGTGAAAGAATTTTGAAGCTGCCCGTTAAGAGAAGAGCTGCCATAGGAATTACTGTCTGTAAAACGCTTCGATGTTCTATAATCGAAAATTAAACCCACGTTATTTTTCTCGTTGATTTCAATTTCTGAAGTACTTGATACCGATGGACTTCTGCTTAGGGAAACTGTTTCAGAATTTGAAAGTTCAACTTTATTGCTATCGTAAAAGAGGTATTCTGCGTCAGTTTTGTAAAAGTTTGTGTTATCACTATAACCTGCCGTTAAATTTTGTGTAAAATTCTTTTTATGATAATTGATATTTAAATTGGAACGTTGAGAGTTTTTTGTAGCTTGATCATTAGTAAAACTTGCGCTTCCTTTAATGCCTTCATTTTCCAGTTTTTTCAATACAATATTGATTACCTGTCCTGTTGTTTCATATTTGGAAGATGGACTTGTGATCACCTCGATCTTCATGAGGTTGTCTGCCGGTATGGTGTTTAGATATTCTTTGAGGTCTTTTCCTGTAAATATCGATTTACGGTCGTTGATGTAAACGGTAACACTTTGGCCTTCAGATTTTACGACATCGTCACTGTCAATACTTACCAAAGGCGTCATTCGAAGAACATCCCAAGTGGAATTCCCGGAGAGGATGGAGCTGTTCGCAACATTGAAAACGGTTCGGTCTACTTTGCTTTCTACGGTTGGTTTTCGACCTATGAGTTGAACTTCTTCGATGTCTTTCAGTTGGGTGCTGTCCTGCTTGGATTGTGCGGTAAAAAATAGAGAGCTGAGAAGCCCCACGGTGATAAGAGTAAATTTCATGCAATAGTTTATTTTTATAAGACAACCGTAGAAAGCATTTTATTACTCCTCGTGTTCTTTTCCGGAATAAGTGGTGTTAAATACACAAAAGTTACAGTCAGATTGACTGTTTTGAGGAAAGTTCATCAAATAGTAATAATGAAAAAAGAGTGATTTTTGGCGAAATATCAATCAACCTGAATTCCTTTACGTTTTAGTCTGTATTTGGAGTAAAATTCACCGATTTTTAAGGTGTCTGGGTATTTATAATTATTTATGATTTTCTTATTAAAATTATATTCCATTATAAATGGGACTTTTTCATAGGTGTTTCCTAATACTACTGCAACAGAATCTCCCTTCCAGTAGGCATCTTCAATCCAGAAAGATGGTCCGAAGAAGGCAATTTGCTGTGCTTTTCTATTTTTTAAATCGACAAGAATTAAGGCCTGATCAGCTTCAAACGCTGCACTTCCATCAGGTAACAGTTCCCATTGATAGCTGTCGAAATCCAAGTATTGATCTCTATCTTGATTGAAAACTAAAAATGGTTGGTAGATGGGATTAAATCCTTTTTGATGTAAAATAGGCGAGAAAGATTCACGATACGTTATTGGTGTACTTTCTTGCGGTTTAAAGATTTCACGCTTAAAGTTTGGGTTTTCTTTTCTGTAATACTGAAACCAAGGATGGAGATTGGTGGTGTCTTTCTGCGGAATCTTCGCAGAAGTTTCTGTTTTTTTTAGTATTTCTTTCCTCGGAATAAAGCGGTTTATTCTTTTCGTCGCAGGAAAAAAGTAAAGTAAATAGAAAAAGATAATAAACTTTCATTCTTATAAAATACAAAATATATTAATACTCTCAAAAAAACTATCTTTGCAAAATGGAAAAAATGACCTTTGCCGATTTCGATCTTCCGGAAAAAATTCTTGATGTTTTAGCGGATTCTAATTTATTTGAACCGACACCGATTCAACTTAAAACTTTGAGCCCGATTCTGTCCGGACGTGATGTGATGGGAATTGCTCAAACAGGTACCGGAAAAACTTTGGCGTATCTCCTTCCTGTTCTTAAAACCTGGAAGTATAACAAAAGCGGAAATCCTACCGTTCTTATTCTTGTACCAACCCGTGAATTGGTGGTGCAGGTGGCAGGTATTGTTGAGAATCTCACCAAGAATTTAACCGCGAGAGTCATTGGTATTTATGGCGGTAAAAATATTAACACGCAGAAATTACTTTTTAACGACGGTTGCGATATCCTTGTTGGAACTCCTGGTCGGGTAATGGATCTGGCGATTGACAATGCAATTTCATTAAAAGAAGTTCAGAAACTTATCATCGATGAGTTTGATGAAATGTTGAATTTGGGTTTTAAAGCCCAGCTGACACATATTTTTCAAATGATGAAAGAGAAAAGGCAAAATATCCTTTTTTCTGCAACCATGACAGAAGCGGTTGATGCTTTGCTTTATGAATATTTTTCAGGTCCTGTAGAAATTTCATTGGCAAAATCAGGAACACCACTTGAGAAAATAGAACAAGTCGGATATAAAGTGGAGAACTTTAATACCAAAATTAATTTACTTCAGCATCTTTTAGAAACCGATGCAGACTTTTCAAAAGTACTGATCTTCTGTAATAATAAAAAACACGCCGATTTACTTTATACAAAAATTGAGGAGCTTTTCCCCGATCAATTTGACGTTATTCACTCCAATAAATCTCAGAATTACCGTCTGAACGCCATGCGAAATTTTGAAAATCAAAAAGTTCGCGGTTTGATTACGACCGATATTATGGCGAGAGGTCTGGATATTTCAGATATTACCCATGTTATTAATTTTGAAATTCCTGAAGTTCCGGAACAATACATTCACCGGATTGGTAGAACGGGTAGAGCAGATAAAAATGGTGTTGCGGTTTCTTTTGTCAGCAAAAAAGAAGAAGAGCAGTTATTGGATATTGAGTTGTTGATGGACAAGTCTGTAACAATGTTAGAGTTCCCGACAGGAGTGAAGATCAATCCTGTCAAAATTGCTTCTGAGAAAGATGAGATTGTGATGAAAAATGCACATACCGTAAAACTTGAAGAAGGTGGCGGTGCATTTCATGAGAAAAAAGACAAAAACAAAAAAGAAAATTGGGGTGGTCCACACGCCAGAAAAATTCCGAAGAAAGTCGGCGCAAATCGGGCCCACGAAAAAGCCAAATCAAAAGCCAAGAGAAAAAAATAAACAAAAAATCCGGATGCAGTTTACGACACTCCGGATTTTTTATTTATTATTTAATTGTTTTTTACTTCCAGAATACGTCCTCATAATCGGGTTCTTTTAACTCCGGATGATTTAGACTCAACAAGTGTTCTAACTGTTCGGAAGTCGCCTGTTTTTCAATTTCCGGAAAGATTTGTCGTTCTTCTGTTCGGATATGAAGTTCCAAGAGCGCGCGGAAATTTTCTATTTCGTCGCAGGTTTTAAAACCCTGCTTGATCATTTTTTCAAATGTACGGTGTTGTGAAATGGCTTCTTCAATTAAAGGATGTTCCTCGCCCAAAACTTTAAATATGGTTTCTTCCTCTTCCTCAAAGTGTGGTTTAAGATTGTGATTATAAAAAACACCGATATATTTCGCCATTCTTTCCACAGAGATTTCTTTTTTTAAACCTTCTTTTAATTTCCAGCAGAGCAATAATCCAAAATGGTGATCGCGGCTTAATTGTACTAATGCTTCATGTCTTTTCATATTTTACTCTTTATAGATTTAATTGATTTAAAGGTACTAATTTACCATTTGACCGAGAAATTATTTACTTAAAAGCATGAAAATATATTCTGGTTCTTCAATTTTTTTTGAAAGGTCTTCTACATCATTTAATTTCAGAATAAAAACTCCCTCAGAAAAACTGAGGGAGAAAAAAAATCATTTGTGTTTTATATAAAAGCTTTTTTTTATTGGGTAATTTGAGTAGTTATAAAAACTCTCGCCATATCAGTGTTAATGTTAGGACATGTTCCCGCATTTTTTCCGTAAGAAATTTGGGTATATCCGGAAGTTATTTTCGGAAGGTTTCGTCCGTAAACAGCCACCGTGTGAGTTCCCACACTTAAGTTTTCAAAAACTCCCGCCAGGTTAAATTTCTTCCAGTCACAGGTGAATTGTGCACCCACAGTATTAAATTTTCTCGCAAGTTTTAATTGTCCATCGACAAAAACGCCTATCGCAAACTGAAAAGATTGGTTTGTGTCAACCTCATTATTTATTTGTGCCATACCTTCTGTAATGATATAATTACTGTTCGTAGCTTTTGTGATCGTGATGATTTTTGAGGCATTTAAATCAGTCCATCCTGTGGTGTTGTCATTAAGATTAAATAATGGCATTGTGGTAGGAAATGTTGTAATATTAATTCCTGTTGTAGAAACTCCCGAAAAATTATCGGTCTGTTTTATAATAGCTAAACCGTCATCGATATTAAATATTCTGTTCCATTTTCCACTTTCCCAGAAATTGATCTTTTTTGAAGATGGATTTGTATTATAAACCATTAATCCAGGCACAGGCGTTAACACCGTTACATCATCAGTTGTATTTAACAAATTTACTTGTGGCAACAGCAAACCTTTATTGTCACTATAAATCTGTAACACTGAACCTGGTTGAGGTGTGGTGTTTGTTGTTGGATTCATTGATATTAAAACCTGCCCTGTTGCCATGCCGGATATTATACAAAGTATCACTAGAAGCTGGTATTTAGTTTTCATATTAGAATTCATAAGGTTGGTTAATATATATCGTACTGCTAACGGCCGATTCAAAACTGTTTAAAGAGCTGCAACCCGAATTTGGACCACCGTACGTTACAGTAAGTCCAGAAATGTTAGGAGCGGAAATATTTCGAACAGCAAATTTCACCGTATGGCTTCCTAAACTTAGATTTTGCGCAGTTCCGTAAATCATAAATTGTCGATAATTACAGCTGGAACTAAAATCGAGATACATAGGTTTTACATCCACCAGCAGATCATCAACAAAAAAGCCGATCGTTGACATGATACCACTTGTAGAAGAAGCGTTATTTGCCTGGTACATTCCGTTAATATTAAATAAAACCGCATTCATACCACGATCAATACTGATGGTTTTGGTAAGTGGCGTAATCACGGTCCATTGTGCAGTATTTAAAACTTCACCTGCTGCATGGGCGGAATAGCCATAAAACTGGTTCGTAGGATTTCGGGTAAAGGTATAAGGTGTGGCTGAATTTGCCGAGTAATATTTTACCTGATTTTGTAAACTCGTTTGATTTAAATCACTGAAGAAATAATCCCATTTCGAACCATTCCAGAAATAATATCCTTTTTTTCCCAAAAGAAGATTATTCGTATTATAAATTAAGAGTGATTCTGTTCGTGTAGGAATGGTAATAGCGTCTGTATTGCTTTGTAACGCCGACTGGGGAAAAGTAATACCTTTATTATTGGATTTTACATCTAATGCAGCAGAAGGATCTGGCGATTGTGTATTAATGCCTACCTGTGCTGAAATGCAAATACCACTAATGAGAAATAAGGAGAATAGATAATTTTTCATAATCGGTGTTTTATTTTTCAGATATTTGAATGTTCATAATCGATTTATCCATCAGTGGACTTAGATTAGAGCAAGAGGCATGCTTTCCACCAAAAGTGATACTGTGGCTCGCATTCTGAGTCACTCTAAGTGTTTCACGAATTTCAAAGAGATGATTTCCTGCCGTCAGGTTAGAAACATTAAAGAACACATTGTAGTCATTATAGAGACACGTAGCGGTACCATTAATAATGAAGTTTCTTACTGCGGCCAGTTTTGAATCTACGAACAATCCAATAGAATAGGATAAAAAAGTGGTATCTGTTGCAGCAGAATTAACCTGTGCAATTCCACCTGCGGTGACAGAAACCGTGTTAAGTCCCGAATAGAGAGAGACATTCGCAGAAAGTCCCGGAACGACTTGGAAATCGTGCGCGGCAGGCGCTTCTCCTATCGTGTAACTGACCCCGGTATTAGCAGAACTGTCATTTATCCCGGCCGTAGATGTGTAATTTTCCACCCTTAAAATACCCAGATATTTATAGATATTAGAGGTAGAAAGAAGGGGATTCCACTTGTTATTTAACCAGAAATAAAATCCCTTACCCGAGGTTATATTGGTATTATAGACCAATAGAGAATTTGCTGGGGCAGCCACAGGTGCAGCTTGGCTTAAATCCGGAATATTCACGTTTGGCAATAGCACCCCTTTGTTTGCTGAAACGATTTTTAAAATTTCGGAGTCGTCGAAGGTCGTTACATTACTCCCAACTCCAACTTGCGCGTAGGAGAGATAACTGGAGAGTAGTAATCCCAGAATAAATTTCATTTTCATCATTTGTGTATTTCACTTACAAAATTAGGGTTTGTAATGGAAGGATATACGAATTAAACACCTATTCGGTTTGGGTGAAAAAACCCTAAGTTTATAGTTAAACATTTAATTGATTTAATTTAACTCTCGTACTAAATGTCTAGGAGAGATGACTAATCAAGATTAAGCGAATCTTTGTTAGATAAAAAGTGGAATTTATTATGCTTAAGTTTCATCAAATGGTGATAAAATAATTTTGATTTGGGAATAATGACTAATTCCCTATTAAAACTTTTGAGATAAAACTGGGCTCATTATTTTACTGAGCTTTCAGAATTTTGAGCAAGAAGAAGCAGTAGAGATATTATTCTTCTAAATCTAAAATAATAAAAAAAACTCCCTTAACCGGTGGTTAAAGGAGTCATCATCATTTGTGTTTTTAGGTCATTAAAACTATTAAGCTTTTACTGTTCAGCAAGAGTTTTAATGGTTACTAGTTTTTTGTTCAACAAATGTATCATCTTCCGTATAAAAATCCGAATTATTTGGGTGGACAAAGGGTGGACAAATTAAAAATGACTACCTGAATTTACTTCTAAGTCTCGTATGTAATTGATTATCAATTGCTTTTTTAAATTCTAATTTATTTTATTATTTTTACCTACTTTTGTTTAATATCATATTTTTTAACCTTAAATATAATTAATGAGTAACGTTTTATTTGTTTTATGATAGAAATGCTAAATATTACTTTTATATCGTAAGATAATCTTATATTAACATGTTTATTTTTTTACAAAACGATCTATGTGAAACTTCTACTCAGCACTTTCTTATTTGCCGTATACATTTTTTTACCGGCGCAGAAAATTAATTTGAGCTCCGATCTCTCTCAGGTTGCTTCCTGGGAAAATCTGATCATGCAACATGATCTGCTGAATGTTGACACAATCAAGGCAAAGTCATTTTTAGAGCCCCTAAAAAATCGTAATACTTTAGGGGATCAAATAATTTATGATGCACTTATCGCAAAAGTGTATGCAAAAAATTTTGATAAAATTAATGCAACGAGCAACAGTCTTTTTTCAAAATCCATTAGGAACGCGGTTAAATTAGGTGATCAGTCTCTGGAAGTTTGGTCGCTTCTTAATTATGCTGAATACCTGTATAATTTTAGGCAAATGACCGAAGCGTTACCCTACTTCATGTCGGTTACAGAGAAGATAGAAAACATGTCTTACGACAAAATTCTGTTTCCTGGAGAATCCTTTAGTAAAATCGGCTTTTTCATGGGTACGATCGGGGATAATAGTCTTGCTGTAACCTATCTAAACAAAGCACTTCAATATACAAAGCCCAACACTTCTGCTTATGCCATGGCTTTAGATAATGTGGGAATATACCTAATGAATTTGGGAAATTATAAAGGTGCAGAAAAAAGTATAACCGAGGCATCGGTGATGGCAAAGTCAATAGGAGATGAGGTACGATATGCAAAAACCCTGGGCAATCTGGCGCAGATCTATGAAAAAAAGGGGGAAATTCCACGTGCAATTGAACTTGTTCGTCAGGATATTGTCATCTCCGAAAAAAATAAGAGTACTCAAAATACCATGTTTGCCTATACTTTATTGGCCCGACTTCTCATTAAAAATAATCAAATCACCGAAGCAAATGAAGCAATAAAGTATGCCGATGCGATCGCGAAGTCGAAATCATACTTTAAAATTAATGAGCTTGATATTTTGAAACTGAAACTCAAAATATTGAATCTGGAACATAGAGAGGATGAGGAATTGGAAGTGCGCCGCAGAATTAGTGTTTTAGAAGACTCATTGAATAAAACAGATGGCGTGCTTCCCCTCAATCAGGCAAATTGGTTGATGCAGAAAAGAAAATACCAACATAACATTGTTGCGACAAAAAAAGAACTCGTAAGGGAAGCCAGCCTAAAAAATGTGATTTTTGCCATCACAGGACTTTTGATTGTCTTGGTACTGTTTATATTTATCCGGTCAAAAAATAAGTTAAAGGAAACGCAGCTTGAAAAAGAGAGGAAAATTAAGATGTATGAAGACATGAAACGACGTAATGAGCAGAAACTCCTGGATGCGAACAAAACGTTGGATGCTCAGATTGATTTTTTGAAAGAAAAAAATATACAGATTCAGAAACTTCGTGAGGAAATTGAGAATTTCAAAGAATCAGGTTCTACTTTTGTTGAAAAAGACCGTAGTAAACTTCACGATTTACTCCAGTCTCATTTAATGACGGAGGAAAACTGGTTAAATTTCCGGCGGGAATTTGAGAAAGAACATCCTACTTTTTATAAAATATTACAAAAGGATTTTCCAGAGATCACCACATCTAATCTTCGAATAATTTTATTGCAGAAATTAGGCTTTACAAACTCCGAAACCGCAGCCTTATTGGGAATTACGGTCGACGCCGTGAAGAAGTCAAAACAACGATTAAAGCACAAATTGGGAGCGAAATATGATGTGCTCTTTAAAATGATGGTGTCTGAAAATTAAAAAACTCTCCATTAAAAATGAAGAGTTTTAGTTTTATTTCTGCTAATTTTCGGCAATCAGCAAAATAAATTTAGTATCTGTAATATTCCGGTTTGAATGGTCCTTCCACAGAAACGCCGATGTATTTTGCCTGCTCCGGAGTCAAAGTTTCCAGTTCTACGCCTAACTTTTTAAGGTGTAAAGCCGCTACTTTTTCATCTAAATGTTTTGGCAACGTGTACACTTCATTTCCATAAGCTTCTGAATTGGTCCACAATTCAATTTGAGCCAAAGTTTGGTTTGCAAAAGAATTACTCATTACAAAACTTGGGTGACCTGTGGCACAACCTAAGTTCACCAAACGACCTTCTGCTAAAATAATGATTTCTTTACCGTCAATAGTGTAAACATCAACCTGTGGTTTTACTTCATATTTTGTATCGCCATAATTCTCGTTTAACCAAGCCATATCCAATTCATTATCGAAATGTCCGATATTACAAACTACGGTTTTGTCCTTCATTCTTTTGAAATGCTCTCCTTTAACAATGTTAAAGTTACCGGTTGTTGTAATAATGATATCTGCATTTTCAACTACAGTGTCCAGTTTTTTAACTTCAAAACCTTCCATTGCGGCCTGTAATGCACAGATTGGATCAACTTCAGTTACCGTAACGATAGAACCTGCTCCTCTGAAAGAAGCTGCTGTACCTTTACCAACATCACCATAACCACAAACTACGACTCTTTTACCCGCAAGCATCAAGTCAGTTGCTCTTCTGATCGCATCAACTGCAGATTCTCTACATCCGTATTTGTTATCGAATTTTGATTTTGTTACTGAATCATTTACGTTGATTGCAGGCATTACCAAAGTTCCGTTCTGCATTCTTTCGTATAATCTGTGAACTCCGGTTGTGGTTTCTTCAGAAAGTCCTTTAATATCTTTTGTTAATTCAGGATATTTATCGAAAACCATATTTGTTAAATCACCACCATCATCTAAGATCAGATTTAAAGGTTTTCTGTCTTCTCCAAAAAAGATGGTTTGTTCGATACACCATTCAAATTCCTCTTCTGTCAAGCCTTTCCAAGCGTAAACTGGAATTCCGGCAGCAGCAATTGCAGCCGCAGCGTGATCCTGTGTAGAGAAAATATTACAAGAAGACCAGGTAACCTCGGCTCCCAAAGCCACCAAAGTTTCAATTAAAACGGCAGTTTGAATCGTCATGTGAAGACATCCCGCAATTCTCGCTCCTTTCAAAGGTTGAGACGGACCGTATTCTTCGCGAATTGCCATTAATCCCGGCATTTCTGCTTCGGCCAATTTGATTTCTTTTCTGCCATACTCGGCTAATGAAATATCCTTAACTTTATAAGGAACGTATTGTGTTGTAGTTTCCATCTATTTAAATAAATTTGACGCAAAGATACTAAATGTCTTTATTTAATTTTCGTCCATTTAAAAAATAGCGGTTATATCTTTTATCTATTAGAAAACAAAAGATGTTAATTTTGATTTAGGTAAAATTAATATTTGAATATTTGTTTTTTTAAAGAATTGCTTATTTTTACTATCTAATACTTATTCATGCCACTTTACCGCGATTTTTCAGATGATCAAGCAACTATTCTTCTTTGGAAATATGACGAGGAGGAAGAATTGAATCCCGAATTCCTTTTAGAAAAAGAAAATATGGATCGCGTAAAAGATTACCATCCCACGAAATTAAAGGAACTGCTGCTGGTTAGAAAAATTTTGAAATCAGTTTTGCCCGATCATAAAATACTGTATAACGAAAGGATTCCTTATTTGTCGCCCAACGATTTTGAAATTTCAGTTACGCATTCTTTTCCGTTTGCCGCATTAGCGATTTCTAGAAACAAAGTTGGAATTGATATTGAACCTTTCAACCCGAAAATAAAAAGAATTCAGCATAAATTTTTGCAGGAGGAAGAAAGCGGTTTTATAGAAAAAGACAAAGAAGTGGCTTATCTCACCGTGATTTGGTCCCTGAAAGAGAGTTTATATAAAATTCATCACAGCAATTACTGGTCTTTGAAAAAGCATTATGAAGTGAAGCCGTTCCGTCTTGATTTTCCTTTTAATATTCAATGTCGGGTTCATGATGAAAAAGTATCAGACCTTTATAAAGCACGGGTAGAATTTTTTGAGAATTATTGCTTCACCATTGTTGATTGAATGTCCGGCTCTAAATTCTCGACTACTTTTCGCTGCTCTTTTGCGACGTCATAAATCAATTCCAGGATTTCTCTTAAGTTTTTCAACTCTGTTAAGTGACTGATTTTATTCGGATCACGACGGTCAAAAAACTCGTTGTGTTCCAATTCTTTTCTGCGTTTTTCAAGTAGGTTTTCTACCGAATCGTCCGGCTGCAGTTTGCTTTCCTGCAAAATATTTTGGTGAAGGTTTTTTTGATTTAAAATTAAGTCCGTTCTTACCAACTCTGCTGAAATTTTTAAATCCCATCCTTCAAAATCAATCTCGGGATATTTCTTCGATGATTCCGAATATTGAGAAAATGAAGCGATATAAGCGGTAATAAGGTGTGAAGTAATAACAAACTGATGAACGAGTTCTAACTGTTTTTGTTGATTTTTTGGGTCAGAAATCATTCTCTGAAAATTATCAGAAAGATTGGCCAAGTCGATGATGGCTGCTTTTCTCTTCAGTTTATAATCCTGAATATTAAGATTTTCATTTTTAAAGAAAGCCATTGCTGCAGAGAAATATTTATAATTACTGTCTGCAGATTTCTTCATATAATCTAAATTTTTGGTATGCTCCCAAACAGGCAAAATAAAATAGGACACCGCAAAAGCCACAACTCCTGCAATGATGGTATCCAGCACCCGATCTTTAAATATGGTATTTAAATTCCCCGGATTAAGAATATTAAAGGCGAGGAAGATATAAATGGTCATAAAAAATACGGCCCAGGAATATCTTGACTTTAAAAAAGCAAAACACAAAATCATGGCCGCTAAAAAGAGGGTGAACAGTACATTTTGATTCGAGATAAAATACAGAATTGCGTAGGCTACTAAAGCTCCGGCAATCGTGCCGTAAAGCCGTAAAAGGTTCCGGTGTTTGGTCGTTGCATAAGCAGGTTTTAAGATGGCTACAATGGTGATGAAAACCCAATAGGAATGACCAATTCCCAGAAATTCAAGTTTAGAAATAAAGTATCCGACCACCAGCGCAACTGTAATTCGGATCGCATGACGAAAGTGCGATGATTTGAGAGAAAGATTGCTGAGCAAAACTTTAGCTTTCAGTTTTTCCTCGGCGGTTACAAACTTGCCGTAATCAAGGCCGGTAGAAAGACTTTTTGCCATTTTCTCATCCTGACTGAAAACGCGGTAAATTGTTTTTATTTCATCAGAAATATCAGTGATGCGATTAAGAATTAAACGCAGCGTCATGAAATCTTCCAGTGTTTTGGATGTTAGTTTTCTGTTGCGTAACTCGAAATATTCATTGAAGATATTTTCAAGCATTTCGTCGATATTTCTTAATGGTTTCGCTTTGGAGCCACTTTGCAGCGCAATACCAATATTGCTCATTTCCTCCGAAAGTTTCTGAAGGTAGTCACCCAAAGAATGTAAAAAACCCGTGGCTCCAAAATTTTCCTGAACTTTACGATAATCACTTTCGGAAGTCATCAGTTTCTCATGAAGATCGATCGAATCAAGAAACATCAGCATTAGTAAGCGGCTAGTGGTTGTAGATTCGTTAACGATCTTTCGGGTTTTAAAAACGGTTTCCCTAGTTTCTTCCTGTAGATTTTTAATGGCAATCTGCTTTGAGATAATTTGGGAATATAAGCTGTCAAAATTTGGATTTTCAAAATAAAACTTTGACTTTAATGAAAGATAATCTGCGAGTTCCAGGTAATTTTCGCCGATCATTTGACCCGCGAGCTTATAAGGCTGTATTTTAGAAACGACTAAAAATATCAGAAGATAACAAAGGGAACCTGCCAAAAAGATCAGAGAACTTTTTATAATATGATCTCCTGTTAAATGCCCGTCAATAAATATTCCTAAAACGACCAGTGACAGGGAGCCAACTGTTGCCAGGCGCTGACCGTAAACGCCAATCATGGTAAAAAGTATACCGAAGATAATAATCTCCGGATAAATTAAGAGAGGAAAATTTTTAATTGAACTCGCGACAAGCGACACTATAAAAAAGCAGATGATGGCAAGTATCAAAGCGTTTCTTCTTCTTTTAAAAGGACCTGCCTGATCTGTAAGACCCACGAAACTGGTCGCAATTGGGAAAAGAAAATACTCCTTTAACAATCCGAAATGTGCCAGTATCACACTCGGTAAAACAATGGCCAGAGAAACGCGCACTGCCATATAGATCGACTGGCTGCTGGCAAATTTTTTTAATTCTGTGGCGTAATTCATTTTACAAATTTAAACTTTTAAGGTCAAAAAAAAGCCTCAAAATTAATTGAGACTTTAAGATAAGAATAAATTTTTATTAATAATCCTGCGCATTCGAGGATTCTTCTCCAATCGTCCAGGTCAAACCAAAACGAAGGGTATTGTCCAAAGCTGAATTGATTTTAGAAGTATTGATTAAATAAGACATATCTAAACCAAAAGACTGGTATTTCAAGCCAACACCTACGGTCGCATACTGTCGGCCACCTTGTTCTGCACTTTCATGGAAATAACCGCCTCTCAAAGCAAATGCGTTGTCGTATTCATATTCTACAGCGCCGCTGATCATGGTGCTTTTTTGATTGTTGAAAGATTTTCCGATACCTTCGATGACACCAACATTCGGAACATTACCCGTTTCATCAGGTCCTGGAACCAATAGTTTTGAAGCTTCAACGTTGATTCCAACTCTGTTTAAATCATCGATAAACAAGTCATATCCTGCTCCTAATCTTGCCATGGTAGGAAGATAAGATCTGCTTTCATCATCTCCTGTATAATCTAATCTTGGTCCTAAATTTTGAATCGCGAAACCTGCTTTTGCCCGTCCTTCATAATCTCCAAAAGAGGCATGTTTTTCTGACATAAAATAACCGGAAACATCAACTGCAAAAGAGTTTGCTGCTTGTAAAGTGTTGTCAGAGTTAAATCCACCAGACAAATCTGAACGGATAAATCTACCGGTAACCGCCATGGAGTAGTAGTCTGAAAGTTTTAGACCGTATGCCACATCAATGGAGAATTCATTTGGTTTTGCAGTTCCTTCCTGTACTACTTCAGTCCCAACCAATTTGGTAAGGTCAACTGAACCCATGTTAAAATAATAAATACTTGCGGAGATGGTTGCTCTTTCTTCGTCACCTAAAAATTGGTGGTAAGCACCATAAAGCAAAAACACATCATTGGTTAATTTGCTCATATACGGCGTGTAGTTGATTCCAATAGCAGAAGTGGTCTTGCTGAAAGGATATTTCGCCGCATTCCAAAACTGAGAAAATGCGTCTGTAGTGGTAGCAACTCCTTGATCACCCATACCACCTGCACGTGCATCTGGCGAAATTCTGAGAAACGGAGCGCCTGTTAAAACCGGTTGAATGTTACCAACCTGCGCATAAGCAGTGATTCCCATGCCTAATCCTAATCCTAAAAATAGTTTTTTAGTCAATGTCATAAAGTTTTTTTTTATCGTTATTGTTTATTTTAATAAGACCATTTTTTCTACTGCGGTAGCACTTCCTTTACATTTTTCTTGGTTTTGACTTCTCGCAAAAATTTTAAAAATGTAAGTTCCTTTTCCAACTGCATCTCCGAAATCATCATTGCCATCCCACTCAATCGCTGTCCTCGCGGTTCTGAAACCTTGTAAGAAAGGCTCAGCAGTCACTGACGTCGTAATTGTTTTTACCAGTTTTCCCGTGATGGTATAAATCTGCACATTTACATCTAAAATATCATCACAATTATGCTCAAACTGAACATAGGTTTTGTTGGTAAAAGGATTGGGCCAATTTAACAATTTTTTAACAACTAAATTTTGATTGGATTCATCCTCAACTATAAAGTTTAACGTAGAGGTTGTAGAATTATTGTTAATATCCCAAATTTTAAAAGTAAGCTGGTGAGCGCCAGGACTTAAATTTCTAAAAGGGTAGGTGACATTTCCTTTTTGGTAATCTTTTAATGAAGGATTTGCGCAACCGTTTCCGTCTCCAGAAAAGTAGAAATCGTTTAAAACTGTGGTGTCGATAATTTTCCCATCCAGAACTACAGTGACGTCGTGACCAATCCCTGAACCTGTGGAATTAATTCCTTTATCATCCGTTACGCAAGCCAGAAGCAAAGGGTTTTGATCGGTGATTCCGCCATCTGCAAAATTTGTATTGTTCATGTAAAGTTTCACTTTTGGTGCTTCCGTATCATCGATTCCATCAGGATTAATTCCTCCGATGGTTTGCTCTTGATTATTAAAAACATCAAAAACTTTATTATCAGCATAGACCAGTATTCGACCGGTGCCTAATTCATAATTAATGTCTTTCGGTACGTAAAACTCCACGGTGAAAACTCCATTTTTAGCGACACCAGACGATTTTACGATGGGACTTCCTTCCTCAGTATAATTAAGAACGGGGTTCAAAGCAGGTACGCCATCATTATTGAGGGTTTTCTTTTGAAGCCTTTTATCAAATATATTCACAGCAACTCTTCCGGAAAAATTTTCATCTAGAGTACCGTCCGCTTTATTGATGTGTCCTTTTACTGTTACAAAATCAAGAGCACGAATTTGCCCGGGCTCCGGTGAATCTATTTCATCGATCGTAATTAGCCTTTTAGGGCGACTGATCTTCGAAGCGGGATCTCCTAAGAAATTAACTTTCTGATGGTTTGAATCCGTTCCTTTTTCAATTTTCGCCTTTAAGAATGCCTCTCCCAACGTCAAGAAGTCATCATTCACCAGCTCAAAAAGATGTTTGGTGAAAATCGTTGTAAACTGTTCTCCGAAACCTACTCCAATTGCCCGGCTGGAAGTGATCATGGTTGCGGCACCTCCTGTTTTCGATTTGATGACCTGTTCGCCTGCGGAAAAAGTTTCCGGATCGTCCCAAAGGGTAAACTCACAGGTAATTGTTGAAATAAGAGGAAAACGTGAATAGATATTGTTGTAATTATTAAAATTTTGAATTTGATCAATGGTTATCACTCTTTCCTGGGCCCAACCATTAATTCCGCCATGTCCGAAATAGAAAATGTACAAACTGTTTCCTACATCATTTGAAATGGCTTGATTTACCTGGGGATATCGCTGCCCTCCGGCAGAAGTTTGTGCAGTAAACGCATCTAAATAAAGTTTTCGGATGTTGTACTCTTCTCTCAAGTTTCCCGTCTCAAAAACATTGACCAAAGATTGATTCATTGTTTCATGAAATGGTAGACCGATTCTTACGCCGGTATCAGAGAACCTAACATTATCTGCATCATCATCCACCACAAAATCCATTTTCATTCGCCATTCTCCAAAAGGAGTTGATTGTCCCGGATTTGCATTATTGTAGGCCAATGCCTTGTCAATGAGTAATTTGGCTTCTGAAGTATTTGCTGCGGGTAAACGCCCAATTGGTACATTGGGAAGATTTGCGGAAACGCTTGTAACTGATGTTGCTTGTGGTAAAGTCATTACAAAATAATCATCTGTAACGAACGAATCTGCGTAATTGCTGCTTTCTTCACTCTGGTAACTTGGGACAACATCTGAACCTGGTACATTTTTGCCTTTAAAATCATAAGAGGTATCGCCTAAAATAAATACATATTTTAAATTACCTCCCGCATTCAATCGCGTAGCAAAATCCCGGATTGCGGTGATATCTTTTCCGCCACTGCTGAATTCATTGTATATTTTATTAACATCAACAACAGCAACGTTGTAACGGTCCTGATAATAATTTGCGAGTCTTTGAGCCTGACCCATCATCTCAGGAACGGTGATCATTAAATAATTAATGTTTTGTAACCCCGCTAAGTCTTGATTTTCAATTTTTCCTACAAACCCAGGTTCAAAAGCTTCGCTATTTTTAAAAGCCACAAATTCATTGACAAAACTGGTATTGTTTGCGACATAACCGAAACTAAAGGTGGAAGAATTCCCTGATTTGTTTGATTTTCTTCTCACGTTGGTCACGTCTGAAACTTGCCAAACCTGATCTATTGAAGAGGCATCAGATACATTAAAAGTGTATGTATTTCCGCTTTGTTCCACAATGTCATAACTTCTAAAATTCATTTGGCTGTTATTGAATTTCAGATCTTCCTTATATTGAACTTCCGCATAATCGAAATAGAATTTTCCGTTCGGGTTACTTCCGGTATTGGGCGCATAGTTAAAAGAAAGTTGCGTTCCCGTTACATTACTTAGTGCTCCGGCATAAACCTGCTCAATATATTCGCGTTTATCTCCCGGCGGAATAGAAACAGTATAGGGATTTAAATTGTTTAGACTCACCGTCACGCTGTTACCCTGGGATTGATACGCAATAAAGCGGGAACGATATCGGATATTGTCCGTGGGTTGAATCGGGGACTTTGTCGTAAAAGTGACTGTTTTGTTTTCTGTAAATGCATCACCAGTCCAAATTCTACCAACTTTTAATAAATTAAATTTTTCTTCATTAATGTATTGGTATTCATCATAGCGGGTAATTACATTTGAGTTGATGGATTGATCATCGTCAGGAATTCTCTTGCCCGGACCTTTATCGAAATTAATAAAGTAATACGCAAAGTCATCATAAATATTAATAAAATTCCCAGAAGTGTCTCTACGTGTTTCAATCCTGCGATTAACGGAACCATTGCCATTTTTGTACACATTATAACCATTTGGTCCTTGGGCGTAGAAAAGAGCGTAATCATCTTCATTCCAAACGCCATCGGTTTCACCAACAACTTGTATGGCATTTTCCTGAAGTGCGTCGTAGCGTAGATCTTGATTATGTTCAGGCAACATAAGACCTCCATTTCCGTAAATCCTGAAATTTTGTGGATTCACATTGGCAGGATTAATGCCATGATCCCGGAGAAACTTTGCTGTAATTTTAAAAACGCCCGATTTATCCACTTTAATTTTATAAAAGGTTCCTTCTTTTAAAGGGTTTTCAGAAGTTCCGATTTTTGAGATCAAATTTTCAGCTCGTGTGTTTTTGTCCGCACTGCCGATTGTGAAGGAACTTAAACGGTAAATGCTCCCTTTTTCAAACTTCAAGGCCGAAACCCTTATGTTGGTCGTCTTTTCCTGAGTATACGGATTGGTGTAGTAGCTTACTTCAGATTTATCTTCCCCAGGTAAAGCGTATTGATTCAAATCATATAACTCTTTCGCTGTAATTTTAGTCCAAGTAAGATTGGTGACTGCGCGGTCAATTCCTTCATTTTTTTGCGAGGTGCGATAATATACCGATCCTTCTTCATAATGAAACCCATTATTTTTAAAGAAAGGAACAGTGACTTTGCTGGTGCCAAAATCAATCACGTTTTTTCCTTCCCATTCTATTTTTATCGTTTGCGAAAAATAAAAGGAGTAAAAAGTGAGAAGAAGTACGAGGGTCAAAATGCGTTTCATTAGCTGTAAAATTTGCGAATTACAAATTAAACGAAAAATAATAAATTATAATATGGAACAATAAAATTAATTTGTTAACGTTTTCCAAAAAAATCTAATTAGAAATTTGATTTATAAGATAATTTCTTTTTTCTTTGTACTTTGATAAATTCTTTATTGACTATGAATAAACTAAAGTTGTTTACATTAATAGCGTTAAGTTCAACACTCTTTTTGGCGAGTTGCGGGAGCGGTGGCAATACCAAAAAAGGTGGTGGTACGAAACGTTTTACAAGTAAAACAGGTTGGAAGCCCAACGATCAGAAAGGTTGGTTCTTTACCGGAAAACAACAAAAACAGAAAGGTTGGCCAGGAATGGTCTATGTGGAAGGCGGAACATTTACCATGGGATTGGTGAAAGATGATGTGATGCACGACTGGAACAATACCCCGAAAAGAATGCAGGTGAGCTCCTTTTTTCTTGGTGAAACCGAAATTACGAACTATGAATACCGTGAATATGTAACTTGGTTGAAATATGTTTTTCCTCCATCTGATCCCAGTTTCAAGGAAATCTATACAGGTGCTTTGCCTGATACATTAGTGTGGAACAACAAACTTTCACGAAACGATTTTGCGGAGACCTATTTCCGTTCTCCTGAATTTGATTATTATCCTGTGGTTGGAGTTTCTTGGTTACAAGCATCCCGCTATTGTGAGTGGTTGACTGACAGAGCTACCGAAAAAACATTGATGGAACAAGGCGTTATTTCGAAAGATTTATATACCAATGATTCCAATAATCAAGGAGCAGGAGCCTTTAACTTAGATAAGTATAAAGGAAATGATCCTGAAATGGAAGCGTATATCAACAAACAGCGTTTACAGCAAAAAACTGGTATTAAAACCAGTAACGAAAGAATTCTTGCAGCAAATAGAAATGCCAATTCCGGTGTTGTCGAAAAGTTCCGTTTGCCAACGGAGGTAGAGTGGGAATTTGCAGCTTTGGGAATGCAAAAAGAAAGAGAGTATAATCTGTATACCAGCAAACAGCCCGAAATTGAAAAACTTAAAGGGAAAAAAGGAAGAAACCGTGGGATGTATTTGGAAAACTTCAAACAGGGAAGAGGTGACTACTCCGGTGTTGCAGGTTGGAAAAATGACGGATCACCAACTACTTCTGACGTTAAACAATATCCATCAAACAACTTAGGTATTTTTGGAATGTTCGGAAACGTGTCTGAGTGGACAGCAGATGTTTACAGGCCAATCATTGACGAGGAAGCAAGTGACTTCAACTACTTTAGAGGAAATGTTACCAGAGAAGTGGTCAAAAATGCTGATGGTACTTTCAAAAAAGTTGATCAAGTAAAGTATGATACTTTAGCAGATGGCCGATTGGTGTACAAAGGTTTACCTGGTCAATATGAAAGAGAAGTGATCGCAGATAACAAGAATTACAGAGATGGTGACTTCCAGTCTTCACTTGATGCCGGTTATGGTAGAGCAGAGGACAGCTCAACTTTGGGTTATAACATGTATAATTCTAAGAGAAAACATTTCTTTGTTGATGACAGAGGTCGTGTAATCATTGAAAAAGATAAACAAGCAAGAACCACCAGAATTTCTAATGAAGTTCGTGTAATTAAAGGAGGATCTTGGTTAGATGCCGCTTATTGGCTAGATCCGGGTCAAAGAAGATTCCGTGATGAATCAAAAGCGTATGGCTGGGTTGGTTTCCGTGTGGCACAAGATGCTAAATCGAACGGAAAAGGCAGAACCAAACGATAAAATTAATTATAAATATTTCCATAATCCTTCTGTAATTGCAGAAGGATTTTTTATTTTTGACCTATGAATGCAGCCTCTTTTTATCCGCTATTTTTACAATGTGAAAAAGTGACCATCGACAGCCGTAAAATCGAGAAGAATGATATATTCTTTGCATTTTCCGGGGAAACTTTTAACGCCGCAACTTTCGCGGAAGATGCCATTAGAAAAGGCGCGATCGCAGTGATCGTGGAGCAAAAGCAGTTTGAAAATGTAGAGAAAAATATTTTCTATGTTTCTTCGACTCTTGATTTTTTACAGGAACTTGCGACCTTTCACCGTGACAAATTAAACATTCCAATTATTGCCTTAACAGGAAGTAATGGTAAAACCACGACCAAAGAAATTATTCATGCGGTTTTATCTCAGAAATATAAAGTTCAATATACTTACGGTAATCTGAACAATCATATTGGTGTACCTTTGACCTTGCTTTCAATCCGCGATGATCACGAAATGGCTGTCGTAGAAATGGGAGCCAATCATCAAAAGGAAATTGAAATGTTGTGTGATATAGCAAAACCAAATTTCGGATATATCACCAATTTCGGAAAAGCACACCTGGAAGGTTTTGGTGGAGTGGAAGGAGTGATCAAAGGCAAATCAGAGCTTTATGATTATCTGAAAAATCACGGACAAACCATTTTGGTAAATGAGAATGATCCAATTCAGGTTGAAAAAACGGTGAATTATTCACCAAAAATTACTTTTGGATCCACATCTTCCAATTATCAGTTTGACGAGTTTTCGGAGGCTAATTTAGTTGGTTTAATATTTAACGGACAAAAAGCGCTTTCAAATCTTACAGGAAATTACAACTTTACCAATCTTTGCGCTGCTGCGAGTTTAGGTTTTCACTTCAATTTAAATTTCAACGAAATTAAGTCGGCTATCGAAAATTATATGCCAACCAATATGCGTTCACAAGTCTTAAAAAAAGACGGAAAAACTTTTGTTCTGGATACTTATAATGCGAACCCAAGTTCGATGGCAGAATCTTTAAAAAATTTCAGCACTTTTAAAGGAACAAAAACGATCGTCATTGGTGATATGTTAGAACTAGGAGAGGAATCTGAAAAGGAACATAATTCCATCTTGGAATTGGCAAAAAGTCTGAATTTTGATGAAGTGATCACCGTTGGTCAACATTTTCGCACGAGTAATAAAGAAGAAAAAGCTTTTATAAATGCTAAAGAGCTTTCAGAATATTTGAAAACCCATCAATTAAAGTCGGAGAATATTTTGCTTAAAGGTTCTCGCGGCATTGCTTTGGAGCAGATTTTAGAATTTATTCACTAGTTTAAACTCCAGTAGTCATTTAGAATTAATTTAATATTTTGAAAAGTCATCGGTAAAACTTCCTGAGTGATTTCGCTTTCATTTTTCCAGGAAACTTCAGATATTCCTTCTTCAACTTGGGGAACAGGAGTTGAATTTCCGATATAGTTTACTTTAAACCAATACGTTGTTTTTAGAATTTTTTCTCCGTTACGTTCGGTATAAATATGAAAAGTGGTGTTTAAAAACTCTTCCAGAATTAGTTCGCTAAGGCCTGTTTCTTCCTCAATCTCCCGCAATGCGGCTTGTTCCAAGGATTCCCCTTTTTCGATCTTACCTTTCGCCAAATCCCATTTTCCTAAACGTCGGATAAAAAGTAAATCTCCATTTTGATTCTTAACAACGCCACCAGCGGCTTCCACTACTTTAAACATGTGCGTAAAGTCTTCCCAAATTTCATCAAGATTCTCCCCATAAACATTGATGGAGGGGCACGATGTATTCTCCAAAAGATCCACCGCGATTTCTAAAGTTGCAAAACCTTCAAACCTTAACTTCTTTTCAATATCTTCCGGATATTTACTAAGCGTTAATTTTTTTTCATTCACAAAAACTTTATACATTTGTAACGTTTTAATTAATACAAAAATATAAAAATGAATTTAGAAGGACGAAAAATTATCGTTAATAAATCGGCAAAAGAATTGGTAGAAATGCTGAAGTCGCCAGAAGGATACCGCGAACTGATGCCGGATTCTCTTCAAAGTTTTGAAGTGCGTGATCAAGGCTTCAAATTCAGTCTCAAAGGAATGCCGGAAATTGCTTTAACCATTGATGAAATCAGTGAAGAAAAAGTGGTTCTGAAATCGGCAAGTTCCAGTTTAGATTTCGCATTAAACGGGATGATGAATAAAATTAGCGATACTCAAACTGAAGTTCAACTTTTGTTTGATGGAAAATTTAATCCTTTTATCAAGATGATGGTCGAAAAACCGTTGCAGAATTTTATCAATGCACTGACCGATAATATTGAGAAGATCTAATTAATCTGTTATATTCAAAAAGCCCTGAATGAAAAATTCAGGGCTTTTTTGTTAATGAGTATAGCTTGCGAAAGCTTCTTCCAAGTTGGCATATTTACCTTTAAAATCGTCGATGTTGGCATCTTGAATAATATTTCCTTCATGAATCAAAATAACGCGGGAACAAAGTGCTTCTACTTCCTGCATAATATGGGTGGACAGAATTACGGTCTTCTCCTTGCCGATTTCTTTGATCACGTTACGGATTTCTATAATTTGATTAGGATCTAATCCATTGGTTGGCTCATCCAGAATCAATAAATCTGGCGAATGTAAGATGGCCTGTGCCAAGCCTACACGCTGTTTGTACCCTTTTGAAAGTTGTCCGATTTTTTTAGCTTTCTCCGGCGTAATTCCGACGAGCTCAATTACTTCCTCAATTCGATCTTTCGAAATACGGTGGAGATCTGCAACGAAATTTAAATATTCTTTTACATACATTTCGTTGTAAAGAGGATTATTTTCAGGTAGAAAACCCATGTTCTTTTTGGTTGCAATTTCGTCTTCGCAAATGTCTTTGCCATCGAAAATAATCTGTCCTTCATCGATTTTGAGCGCACCGACTATGGATTTCATCAGCGTGGATTTTCCGGCACCATTTGGACCTAATAAGCCGATGATTTCGCTTTTGTTGATTTCGATGTTGATCGTGTTCAAAGCGGTCTGATCTCCAAATTTTTTGGTAAGATTAATTATCTGTAGTGACATTGATTAGTGTTTGTAAAAGGCAAATTTAGCAAATAAGAAAGGAACTATCATAAAAAAATGAATCCAAAAAAATTCCAAAAAAAAGAGCGAGAAATATTGTCGCTCTTTTCAATAATCGCAAAAGTATTGAACATGAGACTGAGTCATGATGATTACGTTGTTCTATTAAATATGGTTCCAAATTGGTTTTTAAGTGTGATTTGGATTCCTCAATATATTTTCCTTAATAATATTCAACAGCTCTCGTGCTATTTATATTCGTTAAATTTCATATGTTTCAGAAATTTCTCTAATGGTAAGAGAGAAATTATAGATGTTCTAGCGCATTTGTAAAAAATGAAAATCCCGAATACAAGAAATATTCGGGATTTTTTATAAATAATTAATCTGTTTCTTACATTCCCGGCCAAACGCCTTCGTACTGTCCACCACCGTACGTAATTTTCTCTGCACTAACGACAAAACTGATCAACATACTGTTGCTGTCGATTGCATCAAATTCTACTTCATGTTGGATCACATAACCATTTTCCCAGTTTAGTTTGATCAACGTGCCTTCTTCATGAGATTTGTTGAAGGTAACTTCACCCACGGTAGGTTTGTATTTACCATTCAATAACGATTCGATGATGTCTGATTTATCAGTCGCTTCAATCGTTATTTTGATTAACGCATTTGAGGGATCTGAAGCTACTCTACCGGAAACATCCGTAGAACGTGCTACGCTGTAATTTAGTTTTAAAACTTTTGAGTCTTCGCCGTTGTTGAATTTTAAGACGGCTCTGGAATTGTTCGCTGCCATGATTTCTAAATTTTAAGGTTAAATGTTTATAATGTTATTTTAATTTCTTTATCCAACTCAATAATATGAGAATTAAGAATAAGGTACTTAAAAAGGTCTTTCTATTTCTTTTAAGTCAAAGATAAAATGCTTTTTTGATAGGAAAATCATCATTTTTAGAAAGTTTAAAATTTGTAGTAATTCTACTACTTTTTGATTTTGAGAGATTTTTTTTCTTCCCAGCGTGTTTTTCTTTATTTTAAAGGAATAGCAACGACTTCTTACTGTAAATCTGAGAAAATACAGATGCTTTTTTTAAATACTAAGGCTTAAAAACTTTTATGTATATCCGTTTTTAATCATACTCCTGTGATGCTTGCTATCACAAGTCTATCGAACAGTTTATCTTCAAAATATCTCCGATTTAACTTATAAACAAACTCATTTAGATAAAGTTGAAGGTTTTTGCGTTTTATTTTGTGGTAATTTCCTAATAAATTCCTTTTCGCATTACTGATAAATATGTGAACCCAACGCAAAGTATCTTTTGTAGTTTCTTTCGAAGATTTTTCTGAAATATGAATTTCTACAAGTTGTGATATATCAACATATGACGTGCTTTGATCTGTAAAAACTATGCTGGATTCTGCCAAAGATTCTTTAATAGTCTCATTAATTCCCTCTGCTGTATGATCTTCTAATACTATTGCTTTAAAATATCTACAAGATTTCGATGTCTCTCCTGTTTCTATATTTTCTAATGGCGTAGATTCCGCCATCACTGCAACATTTTGCTTTCCAACTGCTCCTCTTCCACGAATCCCTTTCTCTTGTTCCAGTTCTCTAGATTCAACTGTAAAATACCCTTCATCCATTTCAATCATGCCCTCTAAAGTGTATCTTTCATCTCGTTTTCCCATCGCTTTTCTCAATTTGTGCATCATAGCCCAAACTGGCTCATAGCGCTTCAAACCTAATTGCCTTTGCATTTCTTTAGCAGAAAATCCTTTTTTTGTTGCACTCATCAAAAACATCGCTTTATACCAAACTAGAAAGGACAAATTGGAATTTTCCATGATGGTTCCACTTCGTAATGTAGTTCGCTTTCTACAAGATTTACACTCGTAACTTAATCTGCTTTTAATCCAAAAAAAATCAGTTTTTCCGCACTTGCAGGAAACGCCAATTTTGTCACGTTCTGCTTTAAAATGAGATATACAATCCTCTTCACTGCTAAACTCTACGCCAAAACTAAAAATATTCATCTCAATGATTTAATTATCAAACAAATATACGAAATTATGTGGAGTTACGGACATACATAAAAACTTTTTATATTGTCGTAGTTTTACTACACGCGAACTGTTTATTTTAAACTAAATTTGTGTAGTAACTTGGTTGATTTTAACTAGTTTTAAATATTATTACTTCTCAAATAGGGTAATTAAATAATTCAACATCTAGAAATCTCCAACAAATCACTTAATCACAAACACCTACGATATGGAAAAGAATGGCAACTCTGAAGCAATATTCTTCAAACCTCAGAAATTCACGCCGGAAAATAATGCCGATGGAATTAAAGAAAACCATCACGCTGGCATTAACCGACTGGTAAAATTATCGGTGGTGATTGATGGACAGATCATCAAACATTATAAGCATTTCAAACTTTCTCAAAGTGCTAGAGGGCACCATAGTTTTGAACTCACCTTAGCGCACGATGCTTTGGGCGAAAGACAAAACCATCAGCTGGAGCAGGCGAATCAATTTTTGGGAAACCGACTGACGGTAAAAATCATGCACAAAGATATTGAGAACAGCCCGGAACGCGTATTTGTAGGAGTCATTACGGGGGTTGGATTTAGTCAGCAAGGCCATACTTTAGGAAATGTTGTTTTAAAAGGCTTCAGTCCGACCATTTTACTCGATGCTGCACCTCATACCCAAAGTTTTGGTGGCGATGCTCCCGTAAATATGGGAATTATTGCAGATCGGGTCATCAAACAGGGCATTGGAAGTGGATATGATGTGCGAGTAGATGGCAAAGCTTCTTCTCAAATATTATATAGCGCTCAATATGAAGAAACGCATTATAATTATCTGGCACGAATGGCAGAAGCTTATGGCGAACAGTTTTTCTATGATGGTGAAGTTTTACATTTTGGAAATATGCCACCGCAGAACAAAGCCATTGAATTGATTTACGGCAGCAATGTCTCAGATATTAATGTGGAATTAAAAGCCGTTCATATAAAACCGAGTTTCTATGGATACAACAGCAGTTCTCATGCGAAATTAACTTCCGGAGAAACGCTCATTAAACATAAAAGTGATCTTGCGAAAACATCCTATGAAAAAAACAAGGGAATCTTTAAAACCCCTTCTCTACAGGTAGCTCCCATCAAAGCAAACACCGATATGGACGTGGTGAATTCTCAAACGAGTGCAGCGGGAAGTAAAGCCGTAGAAGTCTTCACTGTTTCCGGTGGAACAACGGTTCCTTTTCTTTATCCGGGTTGTGTCGCAGATTTAAAAATGCGTAAGACCGATTCTAACCAAACCAGTTACTTCACAAGAGTCATGATGACCGAAGTGACGCACGAAATCGACACGCTCGGTCATTACACCGGAACTTTTGAAGCCATTGCTGCAGATACGGGTTACATGCCGAGACCAAATTTTACGACTCCAATCGCACAACCACAAGTAGCAACCGTCATCTCCAACGCTGATCCCTCAGGACAAGGACGCGTAACCGTTCGCTTCGACTGGCAAATGCATGACACAACGAATTTTATTAGAATGATGTCGCCCGATGCAGGTGGAACCGATCAAGTTTCTCAGAATCGTGGTTATGTTGCCATCCCTGAAGTTGGTGATCAGGTGATGATAGGTTTTGTACACAATCATCCGGATCGACCTTTTGTGATGGGTGGAATGTTTCATGGACAGGTTGGCTTGGGCGGTGGAGCGGATAACCGTGTAAAATCCATTCAAACCAGAAGCGGACATCGAATAGTTTTTACAGAAGATGAAAGCATTATTATCACCGATAAATCTGGAAATGAAATTCATTTAGATACGACAGGAAGCAATATTAATATTACGGCGCCCGAAACGATGACGCTAAATTGCAAGAATATGAATATTAATGTGGGAGAAAATATGACGGCTTTCGTAGGAAATAATCAGAGTACAACAGTTGGTCAAAATCAAACTAATTCTGTAGGTATGAATCAAACAGAAAGCGTGGGAATGATGAAAAATCTTTCAGTTGGTGCTAGTTTTATGACCAATGTTGTAGGTAATTTAATGGAATTTGTGAAAGGAAATAGGGAATCTAAAGCGAAAGAAGTAAAAGAGCAATCAAAGATGCGACAGATTATATCACAGGAAAACAACGACATCCACTCCAAAAAAACGTTCAATAATAATAGTGGTGAAAACTCTAAAATACATTAGGAAATGTCTATAATAAGAATAACGGAAGGAGAGTACAGAACAGAGATTGAAGGAGGTTGGACTGTATTTACAGATGAATTTGAAGCGTATGCAGGTACTGTCAGTCATTTTACTGCAGAAAGAGAAACGATGTTTGGAATACCTGATAAGGCACCTAAATTCATAGATAACGCCTACATTCCAGCAGTTTTGATTAATGAAGGAAGTGATATATTATATGATATAAAAAATAAAGACAATCATTATTGGAACCTAAGCGTATTATTGGAAGAGAATTTCAGAAAGCCTATAGTAAAACAGCTAAAATTTAAAACGCCCGATCCAATTATCCCAGTTCGTTTCAATATTGTAAAGGGAAATAATCTCGCCAATGATAAAGATGGTGGACATATAACAGCAAAAGTTTACAATAGCAAAGGAAATAAAATTGAAACACAAGTTTTTAAAGATTTAAATTACGGCGGTCATTTTGATTTCAGTTGGGATAAAACAAAAGATATTTTTCAAATCCAATTCTTCGCTGATGACAATGATGATTTTTTTAATGGGGGATTTGAAAATGTTCTTTGTGGAATTTTCGAAATCTATAAATCAGATTGTCAAGTTTGTGGCGAATGGGAAATAATCGCCAGTGTAGTCCCACAATACAAATACGAAGGATATCAAACAGACTGTCATGTTGCCACACATGCACAATTAAAATCGATGGGTTACAAAGAAGGTTTTCCTAGATACCAAATATCCAAAGCTATCCGTGATAAAAATAAAAATTTCATTAAATTGGAATATAATAAGGAGGAATTTATAAAAGGAGGAAATTATATAAAACAAGCTTTAAAACAAGAAATTCCAGTAACTGTAGGTATTGACAACCACCAACAAATAACTCCTGGAAATCCAGATTTAACGACCGATCATTTTGTGGTAATTGTTGGAATGGGAACGGATGAAAAGGGGAATTATTTTAATTTTTATGATAATGCGGATCGGGATGTAGGAACTTCTTCCCAAAATAAATTATATTGTGTATGTAAAGAAAATAAATTAGAAGGTCACGCAGATCCAGAATCAGGATATCTGAAAGGGTCAGTATACACAATTACCTCTATAAGAACATCAATAAAAATATAATGAGAAAAGTAATTACTATCCTCCTTTTCATAAATATTAGTTGTACGAGCGATAATACGCAAACGATTAATCAAAAAATGAACATTCCAGAAAGTAAAAGTTACGTAAATAGCACAAGACAAAATAAGAATAAGGAATGTTTGAAAACGATTCAAGATATAGAAATTTGTGAACTTGATGGAACACCTATCGCGGGACAAATTACAAACATTGAAAAAAATGAAATTTCTTTTTATGCATTTGCACATACACTTAACAATAAAAATTATATTGTAAAACCTACTCCTATAGATTACATAATTACGGATTACGAGAATTTAAGTAAGCAATTAGGAGAGAAAGTAATAACCAGAATAAATTCTATAAAATCTTCTTATAAGTTAATTCAAGGGCGAAAAAAAATCCTGGTAAGATCATTTAAATATCTTGATCTGAAACCGAATACTGAATACCTTTTTAATGCGGTTTGCTATGAAATTACAACCACACAAGGAAAAAGAGACATTGTGATTATTAGAGAAGTTCACGAGTAAATTCTTTGTGCAATAGATATATGTAGTTAATTGCAGAAATGAGATGCATAAAGGTAAAACTCATAACGCATTCTTCATACGGTCGAGGTTTAACTTACACTGTAACATCTATAAGAACATCTATTAAAGAATAATGAAAAATTTTTTGTCACTATTTCTATTGCTTTCAATAATTTATTGTACCCAAAAAACAGGTAGCGCTGAAGTTTTGGAAAGCAACCCTATGCATTCAGTTAGACCTGTTCATTATATAGAAGCTGAGGAACAGCAGTGTTTTAAAACCACTTTAAATCAAATTAAATGTGATGATGAAAGTTTATTATTACGGGGGAAAGTTGAAAATGTCACAATGGAAAAAATTACATTCATTGCTTCTCCCAATTTAAGTAGAGGGAAAATACATCTGGGTAAACCAAGACCTTTGGTGGTGGATATTGAAGATTACAATGGATTTGGAGCTGCAATAGGTAATGAATCGCAGAGATTAAATGATCTCAAGATCACCTATTTTCTCAATCAAAATAACAAACTATTATATTTTCGCTCTTATAAATTTCTTGAGTTAGAAGTGGGGAAATCATATCGGTTTAATGCAGATTTAATTACAGTTAGCACTTTAAAAAGGAAAAAGAAAATAGTTATTTTAAAAAATGCTGTATTGAACTAGACTTAGATTTATTAAATAAAAAAATTTTTACTTTAGCTTATTAATATTCCATTTAGTGCTTATCTCAATCTTTATCATCAATGATTGTAAATATTACTTATACAATGTAGAAACTTCAAAAATCACATATCGTTTTGAGCAATATTATTAAAAGTAGAAAGACGGAAAAATGCCTATTTGATTGCGTTTAGGAAAGCCATTGCAAGTGATACCGGTTTTCTACCCACCTCAGAATTTACGCTACCCATTGCACAACCACAAATGGCAGCCGTCATCAGCAACACCGATCCGCAAGGCCAAGGCAGAGTTACCGTAAAATTCGACTGGCAGCTGCACGACACCACAGATTTCATAAGAATGATGAGTCCAGATGCAGGAGGAACAGACCAAGTGAGCCAAAACCGTGGTTATGTTGCGATCCCCGAAGTTGGTGATCAGGTGATGGTGGGTTTTGTACACAATCATCCAGATAGACCATTCGTGATGGGCGGAATGTTTCATGGCCAGGTTGGCTTGGGCGGTGGAGCGGATAACCGTGTAAAATCCATTCAGACCAGAAGCGGGCACCGCATTGTTTTTACCGAAGATGAAAGTATTATTATTACTGATAAATCAGGAAATGAGATTCATTTGGACACGACGGGAAGCAATATTAATATTACTGCGCCGGAAACGATGACGCTGAATTGTAAGAATATGAATATTAACGTGGGGGAAAATATGACCACGAGTGTGGGTATGAACCAAAATAGTACTGTGGGAATGAACATTTCCGAATCAGCAGGTATGAATAAAACAACGAGTATAGGAATGCTTCATATGCTTTCGGTGGGAACAGATTTTATCACCAATGTTGTAGGGAAAATGACAGAGTTTATACAGGGGAATAAGGAAAGCCACACTGAAAAAGACAGAACGAGAGTGGCGAATGGAAAAATGATGAATCAAAGTGATGGAATGTTTGAACAACACGCAAAAAAAGATATTCAAAATAATTCTGGTGAAAAATCTAAAAGTCACTAAATCATGGGGAAAGAATCTTACATAGGAGGTGATTATATTGAAACAACAGGTGGTGATGTAAAGAATTACGCCAATGAAATTTATAATTCATCGTCATTAAATCAGTTTGTACAAAATGCAGGACGAGTAATTTCTCATAATGTTAATGAAAGTCCTCCACTGATAAATCCAAATATTAAATTGAAAAGATTTATCGTACATTTTAGAAGACCGTCGGATTATGACGGAAAGTATGGTTTTGATTGGTTACGGGAAGAATATATTTTTCCTATCAAAATGGTGACAAATGATAATAATGGAACTCCAATAAATGCGGCAACACCTTTATGCAAAAATGTAAATAAGCTAAAACAAGAATATTTGACAGGAGTTAAAAACTCTATTGTACCTTATGGAATAAAATACTATCCTGCATGGTTATCAATTTTCGCGCACACCACAACGAAGGAATTTGCACACGGTTCACGCATGCATACGTCGGGTATAAGTTTAGATTTACAATTTGATGAGATTGATTCAATAGTATCTGATGGAACAGAAATAATATTGGAAAGTAAAAATAAACATTTAAAAATAAGCCCAGGAAAAATTCCTATTTCAGAAGTTTTGGCGACAAAGAAAACTTCAAGAAATATAAATGGGAAGAATATTAATTTTTATAAATTGAATAAAAAGGTTACAATAAAATGTGAAGGAGGTGCTTTAAATCAAGACGAAGAAATAAAAGTATTTGCTAAACTAAAAGATAATAATACTGGAATAGAGGAGAAACAGGAAGTAGGAAAACTGATGGTTTATAAAAATAATGTTATTCCTAAAGCAGAAATTGTAGTTGTTAATGTAATAACTCCCGGAAACAGTGCGCAATTAAAAGATGACTTTCAATACCTTTTTAAAAATCAGTCCTTCAACCAAGCTTTAATAAGAGCTGAAATTTCTATTGATACTAAATTTGACATTAATTTACTGCCGCTGGAAGATGCGGATGTCATTAATTTTAAACAAAAAATGAGCGGAAACGACTCGGAATTTATTAAAAACACACTTGGGGTTCTTTATGATAGATACGGAAAATTTAAAGCTGTAGGAGGAATAAACGGCAATCAAAACAAAAAAACATATTTATTCTTAACTTCTCTTACGGCAGGTAATGTTTTAGGATCATGTTCTATTGATTCCAATAGAAATTGGGGAAATTTTTATATTGTTTACAATGCAGGCTTAAAAGACGGCCATACAATTATGCATGAATGTGGTCATTCTTTATCTTTGCCTCATGTTTTCCAAGAGGGTGCCAGAGCAAAACATACTTTTTATCACGGCTACACTGACAATTACATGGATTACACTTGGCAGGCAGGCGTTTTCAGAAATGGAACTTTATTTAGCTCGGGGGCCAATGCGCATAAAGGTAAAATGTATTCATTTTTCAAATGGCAATGGGATATTATGCGAGGAGATCGAAGTTTAACCCATAACTATTAAATAATGAAATACTTACATCTAGTACTTTCTATGAATTTATTGTTATTCTGTAATAATAAAAGTAAAGAAAGTGCCAAGTCTAAAAGTGAAATAATTGACATTCATTTGTCGACAACTGCTGGTATGATTGACATGACGAAAAATATTTCTAGTAAATACTATTCTGTTAAAGAAAATCAAATATATGCGATTAATGAATTAAGGAGCCCCAAAGGCGACCTTTTAAATACTGATACAATTCAAATTATAAAAAAAGATAATTCTAAAATTTTTAAAGACTTTAATGACAGAAATGAATTAAGCCCTTTTTTTAGCGACGGACTACAGAATGATTCTGGCGGCTGGAGTTTTACTCTTTATTATTCACGTGGTGATGCTGAAAATTTTGTTTTTACATCTGCAGACGAAATTCCAGAATATGCAAAAAGCCTTTATGATCTACTAAATACTCTTGAAAAGTAACATTAAGTATCGTTGAAGTATAATTTGCATCTTCTACGAAATGGGGTTGCTGCTTTTTGTGAGAGAACAATTATACCTAAAGCAACCTAAAACGTTTGAAATTAATAGTGTAATTATCGTATTTATAATTCAGCCACCCAAAGTTATATTTTTTATCTTTATTTATATATTCTATCATATATTTTATATTCGTACAATGTAAATTTATATTCTTAGTTTGGCGATCAGGTGATGGTTGGTTTTGTGCACAACCATCCGGATCGGCCTTTTGTGATGGGCGGAATGTTTCATGGCCAGGTTGGCTTGGGCGGTGGAGCGGATAACCGTGTAAAATCCATTCAAACTAGAAGTGGACACCGAATCGTTTTTACGGAAGACGAAAGCATTATCATCACCGATAAATCCGGAAACGAGATTCATCTGGATACAACGGGAAGTAATATTAATATTACGGCGCCGGAGACGATGACGTTGAACTGTAAGAATATGAATATTAATGTTGGAGAGAATATGACCACGAATGTGGGTATGAATGCCAGCGAAATTATCGGAATGAATAATACTCAAACAGTAGGAATGAATGCAACTCAAAGTATTGGTGCAATGAAGATGACATCTGTCTTGGGAGATACGAGTATGTTTATTACGGGCAAATTGATGGAGATAATTGAGGGTGATGTGCATAGTGAGACGAAAATGGAGAGAAATGAGGTGAGTGATAAAGATATAAATATACAATCTCAAGAGCACGTAAATAAACATGCACAAAAGGAAATACAGAATAATAGTGGTGAAAAATCTAAAGCACATTAATTATGTCTAGAACAAGAATTGTAAAAGGAACGTACACTAAAATTTCAGCAAAGGGACATAATATGTTTTCTAAAGAAAACATTAATACCTATGCATTAAAAACAATTAATGAAGATGGATATGAGCAAGGGGAGAAACTAGGTGATCCATCTGATCCGCCAAAACCTCCAGTGATGGATATGCCTGAGCCCACCTTAAAAGGTGATATTATATTCTGTAATGGCTATCTAAGTAGTCCGAAGAAAAATCCTGGATCGTTCCTTAATGTTATAATGGACAAAGTACCAGATGATATCAATCAAAAACCATATCGCTCAGCTAACATGAGCGAGAAAAAGATTTCTGATGGAAGTGATATTATGACTAATGACGAACTTGAATTTATAGATCGACAAGGAGGTGGAACAACTTATAGTGACAAAAATTATAAAGAAACAGAATATTTCAGATGGATGTTTTCTGCAAAAGAACAGTTTGAAGGTTACTGGGAGGGTTATGATAATGTTTCAAAAAAGCGCTATTCGCAGGTTTTTAAAGAATATTTCCACGCACTAGGAAATGCACATTTCATTAATGGTTCTCACGGTTTACAATCTTCTGGTGCGCATCGTGTTGAACATGGTATTGCACAGGGATACGCATGGGCAAAACAAAAATGGAATATAAAAGAGAAGAAAGAAATAGATAAAATTAAAGAAAAAAATCCGGGAGCATTAAGTTATACTCCGCAATACAAACCAGTAACCATAGTTGGTCACAGTCAAGGTGCAGCAATTGCTGCTGGTGTTGCTTTAGGTGTAACTTACTACGCTTATGAAATGGGTTGGGAAGAAATCCCTATTAATATTTTATTTTTGGCAACACATCAACCTCAAGGATTATATGGTAAAGATTATGAACAATTTCAAAAATATTATTTTGAAGATTTTATTAATGATTGGGTAATAGAATGGTTAGGAGATATTTTTTCCAAGGAAAAATTATATCAAAATCAGGGAATTTATGAAAAAATGAATGAGATTTTAGGTAACACTTCTTGGGGAGGTTTACTAAATCGCGCGGTTCAATTTACGTTTCCAAATGACCGCGCATTATTTGTTACCAGAATGGGTGATATTCCATATGTTAAAAATGCCTGTAACGAAAAAGATAATTTGTATATAGAAAGTTGGGGATTTGATTCAAGTGAAGCACCACAAGGTTTTATTAAAGATAAAAATGGTTACTCATTTCCAAAAAGAATTCTGGATAAGGCATATAATTCGGACGGTAGTCTTAATGCCAAAGGTGCAACTTACAGACAGACCGTTAAAACCTATTGGGAAGCCTATCATCATTACAAAAACTATCGCGACTATATAAAAGCAAATCCTTCCAAGAAATATATTCCTGCGACTTTACCAATTCCGCAAATAAGTAACATTCTGCCATCTTGGTTTAAAGATATTATGATGCAGTCGATTGCAAAGGCTGAAGGTGTGAAACAAAAAGTTTACTTGAAAAGTGAACTTTATAGAAGAAAATTAAATGCGTTACTTGCCTTTGTAAAAGTGCACGAAATGGAACTTCAAGCGCATTTTGCGCCTGTTGGATTAATGTTTATAAAGGGTACTCTCTCAGATTGGGATGAGCATAAAGAAGATAGCATCTGGGATAGAATACAGGAAACCGGTAAAGGTTTGTTTTACAAAGTCAATTACTCTTCTGGAGCCTCACCAACACAAAAACAAAAGGAGGATAAAAGTTATGTAGAAGGTGATGGTAAAAGCAAAATGATCAAAACTAACGTTGCAAATACTGCAGGTGTAAAAAAGTGGGTCGATAAAGCTAAAGAGGAACTAAAAGTCGAACCACATTGGTACACAAAAATTGAAGATTGGTGGAAAGGTGAAAAAGATTATTCCGGTTCTGGATGGGGAAATGGGGCAAGACAAAGTTTTGCAAAAGCAATAGGTTTTGATGATGGTAAAATTGATAATCTTTTCGAAGCAGGTCTCTATTCTATGCTTCAGCATGGTGAAGTAGATATCAGCCAAAGCAAACGATTAATTAAACTGATAAATGAAGATCCTGTTTTTTTAGAATATGAGAAAGAAATAGCTTCTAAAATCATAATTAATTCAAAATATGGAAAAGAAAAATTTAATTTAACGGATCGTAAAGGGATTCAACTAGGAGGAAAAAGATCTCAAGGATCGATGTGGGAGCAGTTTAAAACACCATTTAGTTCAAAATATAAAGATACCTGGAAAGTTGCTGCAAATGAATTAACTTGGCTTTTGAGAAGTATTGGCGTAACTTCAAACATTACAGTAAATCAGAATGGAAGCGCTGTTATCACCCATAAGTTTGAAGATCAGTTTGATTTAAGACCCTCTTCCAATGGAGAAAGAAGTATAGAATATGATGTTGCGAGTATAATATTAGGGTTTCTTTATCATGATATCGCTGGAGCAAATGATCTTATGAAAATAAAAGGTAAATGGAATAATTCTTATTCAAAAGAGCAGATAGATTGGAAAGCTAATGGGACAAAAAAAATTGAAGAAGCCATGAAAAAAGTAGGAGAAAAAATGCAACAAGAACGCTTAAAGTGGATTCGAGAAACACGTTAAACACCAATATATGAAAATATATATATATTTATTAAGCATAATTTTTATTGCAATAAACTTACAAAATTGTAATAAAGTAAAAAACAAAATAAAAAATAACATGCAGGGACCAAATTACACCTATAAAAACGCAGGGATTGATCAGTTTTATTATTTAACTCATGAAGTCGGAAATGCAACTGCCACTATTCCCTTGCTAAAACCCTATACTTTGTTTAGAGATAATTCTTCTGCTGCATGGTTTTTAGATACTGATTTAGGAAATTTATACAATGAATTAGGTGGTGGTATTTCACCTTTATTTAATTTTAATGTAAATGATTCAATGATTTATGGGTATAAATCTAAGCTTATAGATGAAAACAACTCTGATTTTTTAATGCCAGAGAAATGGTTCATTATTAGCACAAATGGAAAAAAACTCTCCTTATTCGATAAAGAATCCGATTTCAAGGCAGAATTAAAAAAACTTAACCTTCCTGAAGAAATGTTAAATCCCGACGAAGTTTATGAACAATTCAAAAATGATCCAATATTACCTTGGTTTCCAGAAGACATAAAAAAGCAATTGGAAGAAGCAAAAAACAAAAAGTAAATGAAACTAATATATCAATTATTTACTCTATTTTTTTTCATAATAGCCTGCAATGGTCAGGCGATAAAAGATCTTTCTCAAATTAATGATTTAAAAACTAACAAACTTTTTGGAGAAGTAAAAACAGTAAAAGAAATTGCGTACAAAATGGATACAGACCAAATTTTGGGCGCCAGTGAAACCAACTACAATAGTTTTGGTTTTATCACAAGTGTTAATAATAAAGGCACTTACGAGCAATATAATCCTACTATTTCTAATGTTTACGACAAAAATGAGCAGCTTATTGAAACGTTGGCTACATTTGGATCTAAACGTATCAAGATAAAAACCGATTATCAGTACATCAGTAGAGAAAAGATCATTAAAACCGTCACCGATAATTTTGGTAAACACCAGTTTACTGTTTTTAACCGATATGACAAAAGCAAACAACTCATTGAAACTAAAATATTTACTAAAAATAAACTTTCATCGCAGACCCTTATTCAAATCAGTGAAAATAATGAGAAAAATGTTGAAGAAATCTATTATAATGCCAGTGGTGAGATAGAAGAAAAAATCAATAGTGAATTTGATAAAACAGGAAACTTAATAAAGAAAATTAGATTGGATCGCAATGGGATAGAAATGGCGAATGTGAAATTTCAATATGATGGTGGAGGTAATGCAATTAAAGAAACACATTATTATCCAAATAGAGATATTGAATATGAAATATCTTCACGATTTGAATTGGATAAAAATGGCAACTGGATCAAAAAAACAGATTTTGTAAATGAATTAATTGACTCAATTGTTGAAAGAAAGTTTGAATACTATTAAAGTTTTAAATTAAAAGTAAACGCACACTGTTAGAAGCTTGAGCAATTAAAGCCTTAGGAATTCTTTATTTTAGCGGTACAACCTTTTCTCTATACGGTTTGTGTGGCAAATCTCTAGATACGAAAAATGGATTCCAACCAAACAAGTTATTTTACCACAGTCATGATGAAGGAAGTAATCCACTAAATAGACACGCTTGTACATTATACCAGAACTTTTGAAGCGGTTGCAGCAGATACACTGTACATACCAAGACCAAATTTTACGACTCCAATCTCGCAACCCCAAATAGCTACGGTAATCTCGAATACCGATCCCACAAAGACAGGGAAGAGTGACAGTAAAATTCGACTGGCAACTGCATGACACCACAGATTTGATAAGTATGATGAGTCCAGATGCTGGAGGAACCGATGAGGTTTCTCAGAACCGCGGTTACGTCGCGATCCCGGAAGTTGGCGACCAAGTAATGGTTGGTTTTGTGCACAATCATCCAGATAGACCGTTCGTGATGGGCGGAATGTTTCATGGAGGAGTTGGATTAGGCGGCGGTGTGAATAATCACATGCGATCCATCCAAACCAAAAGTGGTATTAAAGTTTTAATGAATGACGAAGAAAAAAGTGTGACGATTCTGGATCCTAGTGGGAATACTTATTTTATGGATGGTGCGGGGAATATTACGGTGACTGCGCCGAATGATATGACTTTTACAGCGGGAAAGAATATAAAAATGAGTGCCGGAGTAGATATTACTTCAGTTGCAGGAAGTAATATTTTTTCAACTGCAAACGTGAATATTGTTTCCAATGCAGGAGTGAACATGATTGATACAGCAGGAAGAGATTTAATGCAGAGCGCTACTGGTAATATTCACGAATCTTCAGATATGCGAAATGAAATTTCTGAAAATGAAAGAAATATTCAAGCAAAGAAAAGTGATTCTTACGCAGAAAAAGTAACCGTAGTAAGTACGAAAGAAAATATGATTTTACAAAGTGAAAAAACAGTAAAATCTCAAAGTGGAGAAGAAGGAAACTCTCATTAAACGTTTTTACCATGGCAATCATTAAAAAAGCGAAAAACATCAATATTCAGGTAGCGAATAATTACACTTCGATTTCCAAGGTTTCTAATGAAGAATCTGGAGAAGTTATAATAGAGGCGACTAAAAATAAATTGGAACTTTCAAGTCAAAAACGTGCCATATTGCAGGGTTTTGGTAAGGACAGTGAGAAAGAAGCTGCTGATAAAAAAATTCTGATAGATAAGGGAGTTGTTAAAAAAGGTTATTGGATAAAAGAGAATGGGAAAACAATCATTATCAATAGGAATGGAAATAGGGGATATGACTGGGTTTCTGCAGATAGCCCTTCAGAGCAAACAATGAGACAAAATGGGATGTCCAGTTATGATATCGTAAATGTAAATCTTACGAAATCTTACACAGAAACTTATCTTAAAGCTGAATTAAAGACTACATTACTTAGTTTTTCAGATATTGAAGATGGTTTTGGAGAAAATGGGAGAAAGTTAGCCAATCATTTTTTCGTAGGTAATGGAAGTCCATTCGCATTTATTGAGGGTTCAAATCCATCAAATGAAATCAAAGATTCTTCAAGATTTAAAGAAACTTTTCTTGAGGGTCTAAAATCTGAGCTAAAAAATAGATACTTGGAAAAAAAGTATATCAATGAAAGTGCCGCAAAAATTTATCAATTTTCTACTAATTTGCCGTACTATTCTCCACTCGAGGGAATGAATCCTTGGGTAAATGAAGTTGCGACTTTTGTTGGAGGAATTCAAGGGTGCAGCGCAAGCTACAAATTATATCAATATGAAATTAGTAAAGAAATAGAGATAGAAATAGATAAGGTGACATTTCTGGACACCTTTGGAGCTGGATGGGAAGACGGTGGATCGGGAGGTGTTATTAAACAATGGATACCTGGTTTGGTGGCAATGTTTTGTCTACAGCATTTCAAAAATGTTACTGATAAGTCTAAATATCAACCTTTTACAATATTAATAGATATCGCCTTATGAAAATAAAACCACTAATAGCTTTTATAATATTATTAATTAATTTCAGCTGTATAAAAACTACGAAATCACAATCTATGGAAATAAGATATACTTCTATCAATGATGTTTACGGTACTTACATTTTCAATTTTGAAGATAATATTTCCGGAATAAAAAAGATTAATGATTTTGCTGTTGAAAATATTAAGTCTTCAAAAAATGTTAGTGATTCTATAAATACAGTCATTTCCAAAATGTCTAAAGAAGAAGCGCAAGATTATGTATTAAATCAAAGTCTTCCTACAATGGCAACAAACGTTATCTTTTATAAAGCGTTGGACGATTTAGAAGGTCAGCCCGATCAAAAAGATGTTTTAATAGAATATGTGTTAGATGAAAATACATTTGGCATTAAAAATATAAATATTCCCAATAATGAGCTTGAAAGAGATATCGTTTTTAAAGAAAGAAATAATAGTAACGAATCTTTATCCTTGGTAAGTAAATTAAATAAAATTTCGCTGTCAGACTTAAAGTTAATTTTAAAAAAAGTTGAGCAGTTAGGTTTTCAAAAAAGGAGTGAAAACTTCCAATACCAGATTAAGAATGATAGCGGAAAATTGCTGTTTAATATAGAATATGAAAAAATGGGAAAATATATAAGCTTAAAATTTCCACCAGCAAATTCATAGTTAATCAATACGAAACACTATAAGAAATGGCAACACCAGGAGTAGAATTTGATACTAAAAAACCGACTGATAGAAAAGGGATTGAACCTACGCAGGTGAAAAGCATAAAGCTTTTGACGGCTTTAGACAATGGTTCTAAAAACGATGGAACTGGTAAAGGTGTACAGCCCGGAATGCTTTATGGTAAAACTTACTCTTTCAAAGTGAGTGCGTACACTAATGGAAATCCTAACGATCTGAAAAAAATTAAATGGAAGTATAAATATCATAGTCTCTCAAAAAATAAATGGATAGAAAAGAGCTCTTCTAAAACTGGAGACACTTACAGTTTACATTTAAATGAAAAAGATATTTGCGGAAGGACACTCCATGTTATGGCCTATATAAATGATTCTGAAAATGAAGGATATTTAAAAATATGGAATCATAATAGATTCAGGTGGTTTGATAGTAAGATATTTCTAGATGGTTTGGCTGCGAGAAAAGATGATCCTTCCAAAATTGATCAGCATTACACCTCTTTATGTGGAACTGCCGCACTTATATATTTTTTTGCACAAGACTTTAAGGAAAAGTTTTTTAGTGCCTATAAAGAGTTCTTTAGAACAGGGGAACAAAAAATAAATAGTTTCAAATTGGCGCCCAATAAAAGTTTATATGAGATGCAACCGACTTTAGCTAATCTTCAATATCCGCATTACGACAAATACTCTAATGGAAAACCAATTATACCTCATAAACTGATGCATATTTCAGATTGGATAATATTAGCTGGAACAAGAAGCTCTGACAATCATAATTATGAAGGTACTAAAAATGAGAATTGGGATGCTATAAACTGGTGTGATTATATGGTACTGGCAATCAAGAATCTATATGGCGCAAGTTCGGTTGAAGATAAAACAAGCATAATCACTGGAAGAAATTATTCGAGTACGCTTATTGAAATTCAAAAACTTTATCAGGAAGGCTGGCATATATTATTAATGATCGATTCAGATATGCTCGATGATTCTGTGAGCTATTTAGGTTGTGTCACAAATTATCATTGGATTAGTTATGAAGGTGACCTAATCTTTGATGAAAAAAATAAAAAATACCAATTTTCATATTATAGCTATCATCAACTATTTAAGAGTGTATCATTCAGATCAAAAGTTTTTAACTCAAATTTTTATGGATTTATTAAATTTAAAAAATAAAGTATTGCTTTTAAGCGCAATACTCTTATTAAACTGTGCACCCGGAAAGGAAAGTAAATATGTATTACTAAACGATTTTCCGCCTATAGTTATTATTAATGGCGATGAATCGGATATAAAAGAAAGTAATATCTATTTATTAAGAGATAATGATACTATCGATAAAGGACATTTTAAAGTTTATTCAAAAAGCGATAATAAAATAGATCTTAAAATAGGACTTGATAGAAGAGATTCATTACAAGTTGAGGATAAAATATTATTTCAAATGAAGGGAAAGCAATTTACAGTCAGTGATTTTCAGAAATTAGAAGTAAGATCTTCTGGAAACCCTTATATCATTAGTTACAAAATTAACGGGACTGCATTTATTGATAGAGAAGGTAATATAAAGTTATGATGGATTACTACAATAAAGCAAAAAATATTCAATAGTTACCAAAAGTGAAATCATTCAAATCAAACTATTATGGATATATTGAAGTTCATTAAAAAGTATTTTATTTCTACATTAATATTTTTTATTTTTTCGTGTAATAATAATTCTAGAAAAAACATCAAAAGTGAGATCTGGATTTGGGATTGGAATAATAAACCACTGCCCAAGAGTATTTCATTATTAAGTTACAATAAAAACAAATCTAGAGTATACAAAGCAGATCATGTAAGAACTATATATGATACACTAAACAAAAATAAATATTTAATTATAAAATTTAAATCAGAGCAGAATCGGCTATCAACCGGTAATAAATATGAATTAAAAATTAATGATACAATTTATTACAAAATTAATGATTTTAAAACCAGACCTATAAATCAAGGCGGAGATATAGATGTAAAAGTGAATAACGAGTACACTGAAATAGGCGATGACGATATTCTTAAATTAAACTTAGGGTTTAAAATAAAAAAATAAAAGAAACAATTATCTGCAAGATGATATTTTACTTAGTACGGTTATTTTGAAAAGCGTTATTGATGGGAATATTGCAATATCTGCATAATTTTACTAAAATTTTAAAATTTGTTTTTTGTTTATTAATTTTTAAGTACGAAGAATTTACTATACAATTTAAGTAAAAATTAAATGAAAGACTTATTAAAATATTTCCCGACAAATACCTACCATTTGGAAGAGAAATCTATACTGAAAATTGGTGACCAAGAATATGAAACAAATATTTCTTACAATTTATTTGTAGAAAATGAGCAAGAGAAAGAAGATTTTGAAGTAAGCATTGAGAGAACAAATTTTAAGGTGAACGAAAAAAAAATTGATACCAAGTTTCTAAGCATCGCTAACCATTATATGGAAGCACTTTTTCCTTTGCATTGTGTAGTGGAAAACTTTAGATTGAAAATTGTAAATCTTACTGAAATTCAGAGAAGAATTAAGAAAAAGGATGATCAGTTAGAAGCTAAATATGGTGGAGATGGATTAATAAATATACAGAATCAGTTTAAAAAAGCTACTGATACTGTTGAAAAATTATCAGAGTTTGTGAAACAATTGCCTTTTATGAAAATCCTGAATTTTGGGATGCAAAAATTTGAAAAAAAACAAGATTATTTTATAAAATGGAATATTCTAGCTATCGGTAATTCTGAATGGAAAGGCGCAATGATTTATTCTAAAAACAATAATACTTTAAATTTTGAGCCGAAAATAAACAATGCGCAAGAAATGATGGATGAAATTATTCGTAACGTACACAAAAATGAATACCAGGTGGATTTTGAAGAAGAAAATATAGGATTGTTTGCAGATTTTAAATTAAATATTGATTATACAGGAGAAACTGGCAGAATGAAAAAGGCAGACACAGAAATATGCATAGAAGTAGAAAATAAATTTTTCTATGAACAGAAAATAACGCTTTCAAATAAATAATATTATGGCAGAACCTATTCCATACAAGGTAAAGAGCGGAGAAAACATGATGGATATCGCCAAAAAATTGGGGTTGAAAGACTGGCATCAATTAAAGGAATACCATGATTCTGTTTCTGACCAGAAAACATCAGAAATGCCATTTGCAGGTTCTACTTTGATGACTCCCTCTCAAGAAGAAGTATATGAAATGAATGGCGAAGAACCACCATTGGATCCTGTAGAAGAGCAAAAAAAAGCCACGCAAAAACAAGAAGAAGAAAAAAAGAAAGAAGAAGAGGAAAAAAAACAGGAAGAACTGTCCAAAGGCGAGCATGACGGAAAGTATTTCGTCGTTCACGGTGCAAAATGTGTATGCGATAAAGCCGTAAATCCGAGGCAAACCGCTGATTTACAGGTAACTTCTCACAAGAGCATTGTTTTAAATGATCAATCCAAGAAATATTTAGCAACCGAAGACGATAAGACATTCCTACCACCTGCCGCCACTTTTGGACAATGTAAGTTACAGCCTACGACGGGAGGATATTTGCCGTGTTCTTTTGTTCCAACACCTAAATGGGATAAAACTTACGAGAGCACCCAAGTTCTTGGTAAAAAGACTTTGACAGAAATATCCGAACTAAAATGTATGATTGGTGGTAACATAACCATTAACAAACACGGTCAAACAGATAGTGTAAGCAATGCGCATGCAGATAATACAGATCCTTTGGAGTTAGCAGCAGTAAATCCTTCGATAGAAATGCCGAAGAAAAAGGTGGAATATCCTATAGTAACTTCCATTGCAATCACAGAAGTTGAAGATAGAGAGAAATTTCAAGAGAAAGATTCCAAAATTAAAGAAGTGATATTCCTTCGGAAAGATGAAGAGGCAAGCTTCCGAGCCAATTTAAAAAGCGGAAATAAGCAATTGACTTCTTGGATGGTTTATACAGATCATAAAGGAGACAAAGAAAATCGATTATTAGTAAGAGAACAGATAGGCACAGAGTTTTCGCAAAGTTTTGGAGAATTCGGCAAATATCGTATCGAAGGATATGGAAAACCAAAAAAACCAGATTTTGAAAATGGAAAATACGATAAGTGCGATGCTTCCTGTTCTATCGATATTGAGGTAGTAGAAAATAAACTACAAGATTTAGGTATAACTTCATACGAATATTCTTCCAGAATAGATCCGTTAAAAAAATTAAAATTTCGTAAAGGTGTACCAACAAGAATACGGGCAGAGTTTTTCATTCAAAAATTAACAGAGGATGAAAAAGGTAGGTTGACAATGCACGTAGAAGATGGCGCAGGAAATAATATTTCAAATGCTAAAACGGGAACTTCAAGTATTACATTCACGCCAAAAAACTCTAATGCAACATATACGGTTAAAGCAAAATAGACCACAGAATCTGGAGAAGTAATAGAAAAACAGCTTTCTGGTGAAAGTGAAGGGAATGTAGTTTTGGGAATTAAGAGAATTGCGAAAATAGTAAATCCCGAAAACGAAGTAGTGAGGCCAGGAACCACAATGACATTTCAGGTCAGCAAAATGAGGTTTGGTTTTTTACCAGATGATCCTGATTATAATATTACTTCAGAAGAAAGTTCCGAAATCAAATGGAATCTGGATGGCGTTCTAATAGGAACAGGAAACATCATCACGATTCCGGGAAACAAACTGATGGCAACCAAAAAATATGTAGTAGAAGCATACAGTAAAAGCGCAAATGCTACGGGAAAAGGAGCAAAAAATGAAGAAGACGATTGGCATTTTGAGGTAAAAAATAATGATGTACTAAGTTTCTCATTAAGCGGAAATCCCAAAGTAGGCAAACCCATTATAGCGACAGTAGATAAAATGGTATTTTCAGATTTGCTACCAAATGAAATTATCCATTGGTCAGCACAATTCTTAAAAGGTACTGGAAAATCTGTAAAAATGACCCCTAAAGTTGCTGGGAAATTTAATGTTACCTGCAAAATTAATTCTGAAACAGGAGTTTCTAAATATATAGATGTTTTAGTTGCAAAAATAACCAAAGGCTTCTGGAATGATTTCGGCGGAAGCGAAATAAGCCAAGCAAGTTGGGGGCAACAAGTAGATTTTTGCATAAGAGGAGAGAATGTGGAAGGAGAAGAGATAGAATTGCACATCTATGATGATGATTCCAAACCTTTTGATGATGATGATTTTGCCTATTCAAACAAAGAAATTTCCAGAATAATATTAGGTAGTAATAATGATAAATATTCAACACATAGAATAGAATTAGGGAATTCCATTAAGGATCGAACAACTCATATCGCATCAGACGAGGTAAAGCTTTATGTTAAAACAAAATTGGTGGGTTTTGAAAACGCTAGTTTTACAGATGTTAAAGCAGTAGAAGGTACACATAAACACTTAACTGTTAATAGTAAAAAAGAAGTTTATCGTGCTATTATAGGTGATAAAGATGGAAGAGCCAGTCATAATCCTGTAGATTACGATATGAAAAGTTTTGTTTACGCTAACACAACCTTTGCCAAAGGCGCTAAACTTACAGTTAAAATTTTTGAGAAAAAAGGAAAGTTAACAAAAGATCCAGAAGCAACAGAATTAAAAAGTGAAGGAATTGTAGCAGAGGACGGAACTTTGGTTACTGAAGTTGATTGGGGCAAATTAAAAGATGCAAAACAGAATAAAAAAACTAAAACTTATTATCCTGAAATTTTTGATGCGAATGATAATTTGCTTTTAGATGGTAGTGAATCTAATACATTATGTACTGTTCCATTAATCCCACAGAGTATTCTAAAAAAAGAAGTGAGTTATGTGGGAGCTGTCACTGCTGGAAGTGAAGTTGTACATTTGCAGAATAATGAAAATGGTGTTTGTGAGTGTGAGGCAAGAGTGAGAGCTTTTATAAGAATGCTTAGAGTAGGGGAAGGAACAGGAGAATTAATAAAATCATCAAAAATAAATAAGGTAACTAAAGAAAAGGAAGTAGTTTATATCAGTCATGATTTCCAAAAAGGTTACAGTACAGCTTTTGGAGGAAATAAAATTACAGATTTAAGTACTCATCCAATGAAAGTTTACGATGGTTCATCAGCAGCAGGTGCCTATCAAATTATGCAATATACCTATGCTTGGTTAGGAGGAAGTAAATTAGAATGGACAGGAAAATATTTTAAAATTTTAGATATATACGAAAAAGATCATGATTATCGTAAAATCTATAAGATCAATGATTATCAGCCTGAATCACAAGATAGATTATGTGTGGTTATAATGAAAGATAAACAAAAAGGTCTTTTAGATTTAGTAATAAATGATGAAATTGAGAAAGCGATACGAAATCAAGGAAGTGCTGAATGGGCAAGTTTACCACACAAAGGAGATTTTAGCAGACATCTTTTTAAAGGGAAACGGCAACCAGCAACACCAATGAAAATTTGTTTAGAACATTACAACAAATTTTATGAAGAGGAACTAAAGGGAATAAGCAATTTGCATCTTAAGAAAGGGTTTCTTAAAGATTTTGGCTCTGAATGCTGTGCAGATAATGTACATGTGGAAAACTCTATTGTAAATGATAATAAACTTTTGTTTCCTTTTCAAAGTATGCCGTTAAATCATCCTCAAAATTTAAAAAATGAAACTTACGCAGCATATGATTACACAAATAAAGAAGCCAACGCTGCTACATTTGGATACAGAAGAGGCAAAGATAGAATACATGCCGCCAGAGATTTATATTATGACGTAGATGAACCCATTTATGCCATATATGGCGGAACTGTAAAATTAGTCTATAAATACTACAATGATACTTACGCAATTGAAATTGAGCATGACTACGAATATAAGAAAGGATTTAAATTATTTGCATTGTACGGTGAAGTAAATAAAAGTGGTATCTTAGTGAAGGAAGGTGATATTGTTAAAAGAGGCGATCCGATTGCAAAAGTTGGATTATTAGATCCATTTGTTGTACAGCCCTATCCAGATAAAAGAGGCATGTTACATTTTGAATTGTACACAGGAGAAGCTTCAGGTGCAACAGGCAGCAAAACCAAATATAGTGATATGTTATATGCAGAATCAATCAACTATTCAAAAGATAGATCATTTAAGAGAAGAAAGGATTTGTTCGATCCTTTACAATTACTTGAGGAAATGATACGAAATTCTAAAAATGAAGGTCTACTAAAATGAAAAACTTAATTTATGTATTTTTAATTTTCTTGGCGGTTGCATGTCAGAAAAATCAATCAGCAAATAATAGTATCCTTGAAAAATACAGTTATAAACACGAAAAAAGCTCTTACAAAAGTGCAGACAAAACAAATGGGAATTTAAAGGATAATTCTCTACTAAAATTGCAAAAAGAATTTCCAGACGATAAATTAATTGGTTTAATTATTATTGATTCAACTGCTACCTCTGATTCTAAAAGATTTGGATTAGATATTTCCAATGCATGCTACGCATGTAATTTAGGCACATTAAAAATAAGTAAAGATAAAATTTACATAGAAAATTATTGTGATTCGAAAGAAGTTACTACTTTTAAAATAATAAAAGTTGTAAAAAATGAAAAACCATTCAAAGCGCAAATTTTTACCGAGGATGCTACTTTAACATTTAAAAAGGATGAAAATTCTTTATATTATACATTAACTGTCGAGGGAAAATTAAATACCCCTCTAATTATTAGTCAATTTTATACATCTGAAGTGGATTTACCTAGTTTTTTCATACATGATTGCCAGAATTTTGAAGGTTAATATCATTCTTGTGAATTAAAGTTTAGTTTTGGGATGATGTTGCTTTGTTTTGATTAAATTTTATAGAATATGTTTCTTTGGCGATATTGACCTTACAATGAATAAATTCACCTAATAAAATGTATGAAATTTTTCTAAAGATGGCTAGTAGTATAAGATGTTAAAAAAAATCTTTTTAACACTTACAGTTGATATCCTTTTCAGAGCTGAAATTTATTAATTCACAATAAATGTCGCTAATCTACGAGCACTCTTGTTTAGGGTAGTTTATTATTTTGCAGGTAAAAAAAACTATGAAAATAGTAAATTCTCTTCAAAAGTAAGGTCCCAATAGTTATAGTATTTTTTTTTTAACTTAAGTTACATCATGTGTAATCTTTTTGTTTACTTATAAACTTTGCACAGAAATTCATAATAAACATATTTTTAAGTTTACAGAGATGATAAAACTAATATTTTTGAAGTTAAACAATGACATTAATAATAACTCATTTAATCATAAATAATTATTCAACGCAAAATGGTTAATAGTGAAAAAATCTAAATTTCAGACGTCAAAAAAACATTAAATAAATTACGATGAAGCATTTATTGATTATTCAATCATTTTGTATATTGATATTATTCTCCTGCCAAAATAAAACTACAGAAAAAAAACTGGAAATTACTGGTCATGTCTTTTTTAAAGTTCAAGAATCCCAAAATGGAAAAATACTTTTCAAACCTTGTGGCGCACAAATAGAAAAATATATAATTTACAAAGATAGTATCCTGCATCAATTAGGACAGGAGAAATTTTACTTAAATATAATTTCTACTGAAAATTCAGAAAACAAGAGTCAATTTAAAACAAAAAATAGAAATAATGGGGAAGTTGCAGAAACGGACGATAGTCTGTTAATATTTCAAAAATTAGATGAAAACCAAAAGTTTTTCAAAATTAATAATCACATATTTGTAGATAGTCTTTATGCTAAATCTCTTCGAATTGTTAAAGAACTTCCATGCGACGATGACTGTTACGATTGTCCAAAAGAAAATGCTGCAGTCGAAGAATGTAAAATGAAAGATTTATCAAAAGAATTTGATTTAACACTGACTGGAAAATATAATAAACTTGAAAACAGGAGTGATCAAAATCCCTGGATAGCTAGAATAATAATTTTGAAAAAAAATAGTGATTTAGTTTTACAAAATATTTCTTTTGTTCCTGAGTCATGGATTTATTTTACAAGTTTACAATGTGATATAATTTCAAGTGCCGATTATAACTTTGATGGCTTGGATGATTTTGCAATTATGACTGATGTTGGAGGCCCAAGACCGATATTTTCGTATTACTTTCAAGGAAAAGATAAAAAGTTTAATCTAGATCCAAATTTTAAATTTCAAAATGGACCGTTGCCCGAAAAAGTAGATTTTAAAAATAGAACATTAACCTTTGACTCTCAAAAATTTAATTTACAGGACAATATATGGAAAGAAGTCAAATAAAAATGAAACTCAACTTTCTGCAGAAGATAGAAAAATTCAAGATAAGTCACAGGCAAATAAATAATAGGTATGAATAAAATATTGGTTACGGTCTTGATACTTTTGTTCGTTTCAATAATTTCTTGTAAAGAAAATGTTAATTACGAAAAAGAATTAACAAAAGTTGATAACGGAATTACTGATTCGCTAAATGCATTAAAGATGGCCGAATACAAGAAGATAAAACTTGAATGTGTTGGTGAGGAATTTTCGGCTTCAAAACGTGTAAATGAAGAAAAAAACTTATCTATAACATTTGATAAAAAATTTGTTAATTTCTCAATTGATTCCACAGAATTTGTACATCAAAATATTCAATTTCCAAAAGAGTTAGGTTATGAAAGTTTTCTCTTCGTTAATAAAAATGATAAAATCATAATACTTGATTTTTTCTTAGAAAATGGTGCTAATATATACGCTTACAGATATCATGAAAATGAATTAAAATTTTTGGGTCAAAAAGAAATTATACTTGATGAAGATGAAGAGAATGAAAAGACTTTTTCTGTTGAGCAAATAGAAGACGGGGTTATTGTCTCGCTTGGAAAAAATATTAAAAATTTGCATTTTAACGACACTGTCCCGCAAAGTGTGTAAGTTGAAAAGTTTAAGACTTGAGTTTTTTATAACTTGAGCCTTTCTTCAAATATAAGCATAAATTGATTTAATACGATTCCCCAATCTCGAATCGGCATTGTCCATTTTTTTGTTGCTTCTCTTAAGGCAAGGAAAACTGACTTTAAAACCGCATCATCAGTAGGAAAAGACATTTTATTTTTAGTATATTTTCTTATTTTTCCGTTGAGATTTTCTATTAAATTGGTGGTGTAAATGATTTTACGGATTTCCACCGGAAATTCGAAAAATACCGTTAATTCATCCCAATTATCTCTCCAGGATTTGATGGCATACGAATATTTAGATTCCCATTTTTCTGCAAAATCATTTAAGGCGGCTTCTGCGGCTTGCTTGGTGGGAGCGTTGTAAATGTGTTTCATGTCGGAAGTAAAGGCTTTTCTGTCCTTCCAAACTACGTATTTACAAGCATTTCTAATCTGATGCACCACGCAGATCTGAGTTTGAGATTGTGGGAAAACACTGCGAATAGTTTGGGTAAATCCATTGAGATTATCCGTTGCAGTGATCAGTATATCTTCTACGCCACGTGCTTTTATGTCAGTTAAAACGCTCATCCAAAAACTGGAACTTTCGTTTTTTCCAAGCCACATTCCCAGAACTTCTTTTCTTCCATCCCGTCTTAAACCAACGGCAAGATAAATGGTTTTGTTGATAACTTTTGAGTTCTCACGGACTTTAAAAACAATTCCATCCATCCAAACAATGAGGTATAAATCCTCTAGTGGCCGATTTTGCCAAGCGACAATCTCACTGGAAACCGCATTGGTAATCCTGGATATTGTGGATGTTGAAACATCAAAATCATACATTTCCTTGATCTGATCTTCAATATCACTTACACTCATTCCTTTGGCATAAAATGAGATGATAACATTTTCCAAACCTTCAATAATATTATGCCTTTTGGGAACTAAGGCTGGCTCAAAAGTACTTTCCCTATCCCGCGGAACTTTAATTTCATCTTCGCCAAAAGAGGTTTTTATCTTCTTGGTTTGATGGCCATTGCGATAATTTCCGTCTTTTGTTTTTTGATGTTTCTCGGTATCCAGATGGTCATCTAATTCGGCTTCGAGCATATGTTCTACGGCTCGTTTGTGCATTGTTTTGAAGAAAGAGGTTAAATCTTCTCCACTCTTGAAGGATTTGTAGAAATCCTTGTTGTTTAATAATTCTTCTTTGTCGATCATAACTGTATAAAGTTTAAAAATAGTAAAAAGTTATTTCCGAAAAAGTTTTGAGCTTTTGAAGGCTCAAAATTTTTCAGAATAATTTTTCAACTTACACAGTTAGTGAAACACTACCATTTTAATTTTGCGAACGCAATTGATCTAAAATTCTCCTCAGATTTATCTCTTTCAGATAAAATGAAAGCAAACCTAAAAACTCCTCAATAAATACCAGTAAACTAATTTTCACGAGAGATATAAAAGGTAAATTAAATATTGACACAGGTGTTTTGGCTTATATTTCAAAATATACAACTTCAAAAAATAATACATATGTTCTTTCGGTCGAAAAGTATGCAATTCATCAAATTGATCAATATTATGGATACAATAAACGTCAATGGAGTGAGGAAGAATTAGTAAAAATTGTTGCTTATGCTTCAAATACAACCGATTCACTATATAAAAAATATTGGAAAGATTCGCCAGAAAAATGGCATAATGGTATGTGGGGGAATATATTAAGCTATTGCTAGTTAGTTTATCCGAAGACATTTTGATTAATTTTTCAAAAGCATTCAAAAAAAGAAAATTATTATAATTTGCCACATCTAAAAGAAATGATTTCCTATGTTTCCGATTTCGACAAATTTGGTCCACCCTGATAACTACGAGACTACTTGAAGCACTAATGATATAAAAATGTTAGTTCGATAATAGCCGATTTCTGAAAAATAAGACATTGCATTGGTAGATAATTACAATAGTTATGAACTATAATAGCAAAGTATTTTTAATAGCATTATACATTCTGCTCGGATGTAAAGAAAACGATTTCAATAAGCAAATTGAAATAAGTAAGTCGTCAATCAAAGTAAATTGCGGTTTAGAAAATGCTGAAAACAAAATTTTCCAATTAGAGGAAGTCGTAAGTAAGAATAAATTGATTGACTCTATATCAAATCATAAAAAAGGTATTTCATTAATGTCAGATAGCTTATAAATTGATAAAGTTAATTATTACGAAATTAAGGCGGGTTATAATTCAGAAATAAGATATGAAACTTATTACATATTTTATGTAGAAAAAGGAAATTGTAATAATATTAAAATTTTTGAGCCAATTGAAGGTAATATTATAAAACTTTCAGAATGGAGAATTAACAACAAAAAGAAAGAAACTCCTATTTTATCTGAAAAGACTCTTTCTAAATCCGATTTTTCAAATGCTAATGCCAAATTTCCAATTATTGACAAGAAAGTTGTTATTAATGGTTCAGCCGCTACTAGTGTTTACGAACTAGCAACTAATGTTTTTTTAACCTGGTTTGATGGAGACAATGAAAGATGGTACGTTGTGACGATTAAGGATAATATATTAGTTGATAAAAAATTGGTTGGTAAAAGCGAGACATTAGAAACTAATGACGATAGAGTCGATAAATACATTGCCTTTTTATAGATAAGAATCTTGATATAAAATTAGAGTATAGCACGGGGAAAGGATTTGATTCAAGGAAAATTATTAAAACTGAGAAATATTTCATTAATGAGGAAAATCTGAAAATAAAAAGTAGAAATTAATTTTCTTACGGAATCGGACACGTATTGGACGTGAAAAGATGAATTTGAACTTGATGATTACAATTCCATTAGAAGTAAATTTTCCGATGAAAGAATTATAGACACTAAAACCGCAATTTTTAATAAGAAATGAGAAATTTTAGTACCTGTTGATATATCTAAAATAGACAATCCAAAAAACTTTATCCGCTTAAAATGAAGGATATTTGCAAAAAAATAGATATGGGAATATTTTTAAAATGATAATACTTCATTAGAAAAAATTGTATTCTGAAATTGATTCCCTTCCGACGTTGAAAACGTGGCAAATCTTCACGAACTACGAAGTTATTGGGGAAGTCCTTTAAATAAACTTTCTGAGATTGAAATAAATCAGCTGAATTTCCATTAAACTGATGAATAAAATATTCCTGAGAATTAACTGTGAAATTCTGATTTTTAAATAATTAGAGAAGGGGAATTGCGAGCGAACAAGAAATCAAGGATAAAAATCGGACAGAATCATCTTCGTACCAAATAACTTAAAACAAAAAAAGACCGAGAAATATTCTCAGTCTTTTAAGTGAGCGCGACAGGATTCGAACCTGTGACCGTCTGCTTAGAAGGCAGATGCTCTATCCAGCTGAGCTACGCACCCAAAATTGGGATTTTTTAAACTTCTCGTTGGGAAGAGAAAGTTCTTTAAAAAAAGAGAAAACTCTCGAAAGAGTTTTCTATAAAGTCGGGGCGGCAGGATTCGAACCTGCGACCTCCTGGTCCCAAACCAGGCGCGATGACCGGACTACGCTACGCCCCGAATAATTTTTTGGTAGAAGTTGCGGAGAGTAAGGGATTCGAACCCTTGGTACAGTTTCCCATACGCTTGTTTAGCAAACAAGTCCTTTCGGCCACTCAGGCAACTCTCCAGTGCAATATTTATAAGAGCGTCTGTTCTGTAATTGCGAGTGCAAATATAGAAGAGTTTTTCTTATAATCCAAAAAAAATTCCTAAAAAATATTCGTATTTTTGAATCTTAAATCAAATTATTTTTAAATATATGCGTAAATCCTTAGCTATCATATCCTTAAGTTTTATAATTATTTCTTGTGGAACGCAAAAAAATGTTCAAAAAGTTGCAGCAAAACCTACAGCTCCAAAAATTGCACCTGCAAAACCGGTAATTCCGGTAGCAAAACCTAAAATTGATCGGGAGCATGGAGTCGATTTTTATCGTGAAAATATTGCCGATGCTTCAAAAAATGATAATACCATCAGCTACGGATCTATTGTAAGTGCAAATCCGGCAGGTTATAAAGTGGTGAAAACTTATTTTCCATCGGTTGGACAAAACTTTCGTCAGAAATATATTATTCTGCATTACACGGCTTTAGATGACGACAAATCTGTGAATGTTCTTACACAACAGTCGGTGAGTGCTCATTATCTGGTTAATAATTTAGCTGATAACGAAATTTATCAACTTGTTGATGAGAATAAAAGAGCCTATCATGCAGGTATTAGTGCCTGGAGAAAAGATAAGATGCTGAATGATACTTCCATAGGAATAGAGATCGTTAATGCAGGTTATACGACCAATGCAGACGGCAATAAAATTTTTCCTGACTTTCCGGAAGAGCAGGTAGAGAAAGTTGCAGCTCTGGTAAAAGATTTGTCTAGAAGATATATGATTGCACCCACCAATATTTTAGGTCACTCCGATATTGCGCCGACCAGAAAACAGGATCCGGGACCAAAATTCCCCTGGAAAAAGTTATATGATGAATATCAGATAGGAATGTGGTATGATGAAGCTACAAAGATGAACTTTTACAATACTGCAGTTTTAGAAGATTACACCATGCAAATGACCGTACCTTCTTTTGTATTTAAGATTCAGACGGCTTTAAAAGATTTTGGGTACGATCTTAACCCAACCGGTGTTTATGATGATGCCACCAAGAAAACAATTGAGACTTTTCAGTATCACTTCCGACCTCAAAATTATTCCGGAATGATGGATGCAGAAACTTGGGCAATATTACAGGCTTTAAACCTAAAGTATCCAAATAAATAAATATCTTTACAAATCAAAACGTCGGCGATTAATGATCGCCTATTTTTTTAGATATCAATTTAATAAAATAAGTAAATAATCTTAACTTCTCAACAAATTATTTTTATGGAAAATTTCAGAAATGAAAGCGATTTGTTAGGTACTTTACCAGTGCCGGTAAATGCATATTATGGCGTTCAAACCCAGCGTGCCATTGATAATTTCAAAATTTCAGGACAAAAACTTTCTTCGTATCCACATTTAATCAGAGCTTTAGCAATTGTAAAAAAAGCGGCGGCAAAAACGAATTATGAACTGGGACTTTTAGAGGAACCATTGTATCAAAAAATTGCAGAAGTCTGCGACGAAATACTTGCCGGTCAATTTCATGAGGAGTTTCCGATTGATATGATTCAGGGCGGAGCCGGAACTTCTGTTAACATGAATGCCAACGAAGTTATTGCCAACAGGGTTTTAGAGAAATTAGGAAAAGAAAAAGGAGATTATCAATATTGTTCACCAAACGATCATGTTAATCTTTCCCAATCAACAAATGATGCGTATCCGACTTCCTTAAAAATGGCTTTACTGTCAATGAACGAGGAGTTGGTTGAAAAACTTAAAAAAATTGTAGAAGCTTTCCGTGATAAAGGAAAAGAATTTTCTTCGGTGATAAAAATGGGAAGAACGCAGTTACAGGATGCCGTACCGATGAGTTTAGGTCAGGAGTTTGAAGCCTTTGCAGCGACTTTGGAAGAAGATATTTCTAAGCTTAATGCCAATGCCAATCTTTTTGTGGAAATAAATATGGGCGCAACAGCTATCGGAACTGGTTTAAATGCACCGGTTGGATATGCGAACCTTTGTGCTAAAAACTTGGCTCAACTTACAGGTTTCTCTATTTTATCTTCTCCCAATTTAGTAGAGGCAACGCCGGATACAGGATCATACGTGATCTATTCTTCTGCGCTGAAAAGATTAGCCGTAAAATTATCTAAAATTTGTAATGATCTTCGTTTGCTTTCCTCCGGACCAAGAGCAGGTTTCTTTGAAATTAATCTTCCGCCAATGCAACCGGGATCTTCAATTATGCCGGGAAAAGTAAATCCTGTGATTCCAGAAGTGGTGAATCAGGTATGTTACAAAGTTTTTGGAAATGATCTAACGGTAACTTTCGCAGCTGAAGCCGGGCAATTACAGTTAAATGTAATGGAACCTGTTCTTTCGCATGCCATTATGGAAAATATTAATTTCCTCGGTAATGCTTTGGATACTTTAAGAGAAAAATGCATCGTTGGAATTACTGCAAATAAGGACATCTGCCTGAATATGGTAAGAAACAGCATCGGAATTGTTACAGCCCTTAATCCGTACATCGGGTACAAAAACTCTACGGAGATTGCTAAAGAAGCTTTAGAAACCGGAAGAAGTGTATATGATCTGGTATTGGAGCGCGGTATTCTTTCAGAAGAACGTTTAAACGAAATTCTGGATCCCGAAAACATGCTGAAACCGCATCAACCTCTTTAAAGGTTTATTAAAACTAATCTGGCGCGTCCCTTTTGTTTTGAAAATATTTTCAGAAATAAAAACGGACGCGTCTGTTTGGTGCTTTTAAACCAGAAAAAAAACAAATTACCATCGAATAACTCCATTTTATTAATGAAGAAAATAATAACAACCTTAACCTTCATCGGCGCACTTACCATGAGCAACGCACAGCAATTTGAAACGACGAAAATAACCGATAAATCAGGTTACCAATACGAAACCGTCACCAATGATAAAACCGGAGTTAGAGTTTATACCTTGAAAAATGGCCTAAAAGTTTTTCTTGCAAAAAACGATGACGCTCCAAAAATTCAAACCTACATTCCCGTAAGAACAGGAAGTAACAATGATCCTGCAGACAACACGGGTCTTGCCCATTACCTGGAACACATGATGTTTAAAGGAACATCAAAAATAGGCACTGCCAACTGGGCGAAAGAAAAACCACTTTTGGAAGAGATTTCCAGCTTGTACGAACAGCATAAAGCGGAACAGGATCCGGAGAAAAAGAAAGCACTTTACAAAAAAATTGATGAAATTTCCCAGGACGCAAGTAAATACGCGATTGCCAATGAATATGACAAAGCGATTTCTTCCCTTGGAGCTTCGGGAACCAACGCCCACACGTGGTTAGATGAAACTGTTTACAAAAATAATATTCCCAATAATGAACTTGAGAAATGGTTAAAAGTTGAAAAAGAACGATTTTCTGAATTAACTTTAAGATTATTTCACACCGAATTAGAAGCCGTTTACGAAGAATTTAACCGTGCTCAGGATAATGACAGTCGTTTAGTAAACTATGAGTTGATGGATGCTCTTTTTCCAAAACATCCAAATGGGCAGCAAACAACGATCGGAAAATCGGAACATTTAAAAAATCCCTCCATGGTCGCGATTCACAAATATTTCGACGAATATTACGTGCCGAATAATTATGCAATGGTTTTAGTTGGAGATCTTGATTTCGACAAAACCATCAAATTGATTGATCAGTATTTTGGCGATTTTAAATACAAAGAATTGCCTAAGAAAGAAGTTATTACGGAAGAACCGATGACTGAAATTGTCGAAAGAACAGTGAAAAGTCCTTCTACAGAGCGTTTACAACTGGCGTGGAGAACCGATTCTTACGGCACCGAAAATGCGAGACTTGCTGAAATTGTGGGTAATATTTTAACAAACTCCGGAGATTCCGGTTTGATGGATACTAAAATTAACCAAACTCAGAAAGCTTTACGTGCAGTGGCATACGAATCAGCTTTCAAAAATTACGGAAGTTTTTCGATGATCATTGTTCCGAAAAATGACCAGACTTTGGATGATGCTAAGAAATTATTACTCGAACAAATTGATTTGGTGAAGAAAGGAGAGTTTCAGGAATGGCTTATTCCGGCGATCATTAATGATATGAAAATCCAGCGCATGAAAACCCTCGAAACGGCAGATGGACTGGCAACTTCGCTTTATGGAACGTACATTAACGGCAGAACCTGGGAGCAGGAACTGAATGAAATTAATGAATACGAAAAAATTACCAAAGCAGATGTGGTGAAGTTTGCGAATGATTTCTTTAAAGATAATTATGTTGTCATTAAAAAAGAAAAAGGCGTTAACGATAAATTAGTACGCGTTGAAAATCCGGGAATTACACCGATCAAATTGAACAGAGAAGAGCAATCTCCTTTTTTGAAAAGTATTTTAGCAGAGAAATCTTCGGATATTAAACCGGAATTTGTAGATTTTTCAAAAGCCATTAAAACCGATAAAATTGGCGATAAGAAGGCGAGTTTTGTAAAAAATAAATACAATGACATTGCAGAAGTTTATTTTATTTTCCCTTTCGGAAGTGATCATGATAAACATCTTGGCTTAGCAACAGAAGTTCTTCAATATTTGGGAACCGATACGATGAGTGATGAGGAGCTGAAAAAGGAATTCTACAAACTGGGGATTTCAAATAACTTCCGAACATCTCAGGACCAGTTGCGTATTTCGCTGAGCGGACTGGAAGAGAATATGCCAAAAGCAATTGCGTTACTTAAAAACTGGATGCAAAATGCAAAACCCGATCAGGCGATTTATGTAAAGAACGTAAATACCATTTTGGAAAGTCGGGAAGTGGCGAAAAAAGACAAAGGCCGTATCATGGCTGCTCTGAGCAACTACGCAAAATATGGTAAAGATTCCAGATTTACAGATGTGCTTTCAAAGAAAGAGTTAGAGTCCATAAATTCGGTAGAGATGACGGATAAAATTAAAAACCTACTGAAAATGCCGTATGAAATCTTTTTTTACGGACAAGACTTTAAGGCATTTACGCAATATGCAAAACCATTTGTAGAAAAGGAAACCTTGAAAGTACCTTCAAAGAAAATTTATCCGGAACCGGCAACGGAAGGAAAAGTGTACTTTACCAATTATGATATGGTACAGACTGAAATGAGTAGAATTGCAAAAGGCCCGAATGTAAATCTGAAAAATTTCGGGAAAATTAATGTGTTTAATGAATATTTTGGTCGGGGATTATCATCAATCGTTTTCCAGGAAATTCGGGAGAGTAAGAGTTTGGCGTATTCGGCGTATGTTTCTTATGCTGCAAACGGCGAGTTGAATCATCCGGATTATGTGACCACGTACATTGGAACGCAGGCAAATAAATTACCGCAAGCTGTAAATGCAATGGATGAATTAATGGCAGAGCTGCCTCAAATTCCAGCACAGTTTGACAATGCTAAAAATGCGGCTTTAAAGCAGATTTCCGCTGGAAGAGTCAACAGAACCAACATCTATTTTAATCTTTTAAATTTAAGAAAACTGGGAATAGACTATGATTTGCGAAAAGATATTTATGAAGAAATACAAAAATTGACTTTGGCAGATCTGACGGATTTCTACAATTCTGAAATGAAACCGATGAAATATAATACAGCGATCATCGGCAAAAAGGAGAATTTGGATATGGCTGCACTCAATAAAATGGGAGAATTTCAGGAAGTTTCTTTAGAGGAAATTTTCGGATATTAATTATTTCATCTCACTTCATTTTACAAGTAACCACACCTTTTTGGGTGTGGTTTTTTATAACACTAATTGATAAAGGGGTGATTGCAATAGAAAATAGGGTGTATTCTACTAATTTTAATCAATTAAAATATCGCACATTTGCAATGCAATACATAAGAGTAAACAACTATTTTATATTTGCAAAAAACTAATAACGGTGAAAACCTCTATTCCGGAACTTGTTCCGGAATTTTTTATTAAATTTCTATAAGCTTTCGTAAATCCCTCATTTAAATTTTTCTTTCTGCCCCGTTATATGGGTCTTTTGCTCAATTCTTAATTTGTTGCTGATTTATAGGATATTAATAATGCAGATTAAAATTACTTAACGATATAAAAAAAACGCACCCGAAGGCGCGTTTTTCAAATAATATATTACACTGTTTATTTGACTATTTTCATTTCTTTCAACAGCCATTTTGCATCGGCATATTTATCAACAATGAATAAAATATATTTGGTATCTACCATTATATTTCTGCTAAAACGAGGATCGAAATTAATGTCGCTCATTGTTCCTTCCCACTGGCGGTCGAAATTTAGACCGATCAGATTTCCATTCGCATCCAACGCTGGACTCCCGGAGTTTCCACCTGTCGTGTGATTAGTTGCCGTAAAGTTTACAGGAACATCACCGGTTTTGTCTTTGTAAATTCCGTAATCTTTGGTATTGTAAATATTAACCAGTTTTTTCGGAACATCAAATTCATAATCGCCCGGAATATATTTTTCCATCACTCCCGCCAAATGGGTTTGGTAACCGTAATAAACAGCATCCTTCGGATTAGATCCTTTCACCTGTCCGTAAGTTACACGCAAAGTAGAATTCGCATCTGGGAAGAATTTGCGGTCTTTGTCGGTCTCCATTTGCTGCGCCATAAATTTCTTTTGCAACACATCGATCTGGGACTGAAGTTCTGCATATTTACCCTCTGTTTTGGTCAGATACGTGTTTTTAATTGCAGCGGTCCATTGAATAATTGGATCGTTTTTCAGATTCTTGATGAGCTCTGCCGGATTTGCAAAAACTTTATCAATATCAGAAATCGCAGTTGCGCCATTCATCATTCCTCTTCCGGTAACGACTGATTTTTTTGACCAGTTTTCTACAGTATCCAGATTTTTATCCGCATCTTTTAACTGACTGAAATTTGCAGGAAGAAATTGCTCCGGTGTTTTATTGGCATAAAGAGCGAGCAATTGCGCAGTTACTTTCGCATCAAGTTCGCCACTGTAATCTTTGTAAGTAGAAGTTAATCTGTTTTTGAATGCACTTAAATTTTGATCATTAATTTTACCTTCCTCATAACTTTGCATGAAATTCAGATACTGATTTGCCAATGATAATGTTTCAGCGTTTCTCATCACCTCTGAATAATAAGAGCGGTTCAGCGCATACGGAGCTTGTTCGGTATACAATTGATTAAGCTGATCGATCGTCGGTTTAATGTTTGGATTTTTTGCAATTAAAGTTTGCTCATAGACTTTCTTTTTTCCAACAGCATCTGATTTTTTCAAACCTTCAACTTCACCGATCCATTTTTTCCAATAATTAGCAACAGAGGCGTATTTAGAAGCATATTTAATTCTGGTTTCATTATCGGTCCGCATTTTTTCATTCAAAGTTTTCAAAGCCACTTCACGAACACCGATCATTGCAGGATCAATTTCCGTCATGATTTTTTCCACTGCGATGGCCGGGAGATATTCCGTTGTTCTGCCTGGAAATCCAAATACAAAAGTGAAATCATTCTCTTGTTTATCTTTAATGGAAACGGGTAGAAAATATTTCGGTTTGTAAGGAATGTTATCTTTCGAATATTCTGCTGGCTTGTTATTTTTATCAGCGTAGATTCTAAACATAGAGAAATCACCGGTATGACGAGGCCAAACCCAATTGTCTGTATCGGAACCAAATTTACCGATTGAACTTGGTGGTGCGCCAACCAAACGGATGTCTTTATACGTTTCGATAATATACGCGTAATATTTATTTCCGTAATATACCGGTTTGATGACCACTTTTTGCCAGTCTTCCAATTTGAAACCAGCTTTCACTTTTTCAATATTGGCATTAATTGCAGCTTGGCTTGCTTTGTCATCTAGGTTTTGAGTGCCTGCCAGAACCTGACCTGTTACTTCCTTAATATCAGCGATAAAATCAACCGTTACGCCGGGATTCGCCAATTCACCATTCATATCTTTAGCCCAGAAACCATCGCTTAAATAATCATTTTTAACAGAAGAATGTCCTTGAATGATTCCGTAACCACAGTGGTGATTTGTTAACAGCAAACCTTGGGGTGAGATAATTTCTGCAGTACAACCGCCATTAAACTGGACCACTGCATCTTTAATACTCGGTTTTGAAGGGTCAAAAATATCTTTCGCAGAGATTTTCATTCCCAAATCTTTCATTTCCTTTTCATTAAGTTCCGTGGGAATCCACATGCCGCCATACTGTTGGCCGAAAGCCATGACCGCCGGAAAAAGTATTGCCGACAGCAATATGTTTTTTCTATTCATTTTTAAAAATTTGCCTAAAAATAAGAAAATTTAGCGAGAAGAGCTCACGCCGTTTTTGGAAGTTCTTGCTGTTCAGAAAAATAAGAGAAAATGGGGGTTATAAATCTTAACACAAAAACACTTAATTAATCATCAAAATACCTCTTCTAGAATGAAAAAATTCTCTTTAAAAATTAAAAGAACCGAATTTTTAATTACTTTTAACTTAAAATAAAAAGTATGGAACTTCAGGTGCAAATGCTCTATCTCTTTGTCTTAGCAATCCCGATCGCCTGTGTAGCGTGGACGGTTACGCATGAAGAAGTCTTCAAAGAACCCCGAACCTATTGCGCCACCAAATCTGAAAAATCGCAAAGTTTACTGGTGCGCAAATTCTACTATCTTTTTACCTGTGAATATTGTTTCAGCCATTATGTAACCGCAGTTTTTCTTATTATTACCAAATACAGAATTTTTTTTGAGGATTGGCGTGGATATCTAATTTCGTTTTTTGCCCTTGTTTTTATAGCCAATTTTTACATGACTATTTTCGGTTTGTTACGCCAAAATCTGAAAGCCGAGAAAATTGAAGCCAAATTAAAGGACAACGAATGGCATGAAGTAAAAGAGGAAATTGAAGCCAAAGCGAAAGATAAATAAATCAGCTCTAAGTTTCGCTCGTTTCATTTTTATTGATTTCAGCACGTTGTGAAAGTTCTTTTGGATCATCTTCAGTGTCATAATAAAGCCACTCTATCGCTCGCGGAAATTCCTGAGACCAGTAAAACTCCTGATGCTGACCGTCCGGATTTATGCTTCTTCTTATTTCAAACTGAATAGAATGTGTGTTTTCAAAGGCTTCCAACTGCTGTTCGAAAAGGTGAATTCTTTCCGTCATTTCCGAACCTTCCTGCTCACCGCCGTACAGATAAACTTTAATATCGTACGGATTTTTAAAGTTCATCTGCGGAAAATTATAATCCGGATTTAGCCAAAGTGAAGGGGAAAAAATCATCAGTTTAGAATACACTTCCGGATACAGAAAACCACTGTAAATACTGATCAAACCACCTAAAGAACTGCCGCCAATTCCCGTATATTCCCGTTCAGATTTCGTGCGGTAAACGGAATCAACGTAAGGTTTTAGGGTATCGGCCAAAAAGCGGATATATTTTTTGCCCTCCGCATTTTGAACAATTGAATTATAATCCAAAACATATTCTTTATTCCGGTCTTCGCTACCGTTTTCTATCGCAATAATTATGATATCACCCCGTCCGTATTCTGCTAAGATCGACATTTTCTTATCGATTTCCCAGTTTCCAAAAGCGGAACCTTCATTAAAAAGATTTTGGGCATCATGCAAGTATAAAACAGGATAAGAATCAGAACTTTGATGGTAATTGTGCGGCAGAAGTGCCCAAATTTTACGCGTTTTATTGAGTTGGGGAATAAAGAATTTTTCAGATATAATTTCAACAACAGGATAAAATTCTTCCTTAAATGGAGCCCAGTTCAGACGCCATTTCTTCACAATATCTTTGGTTTCTAGTTTCTTTTTATTGACTTTTCTGTTGGGTGTAATATTTCCAAAACGATCTATTTCGACATTTTCCCAACCGCCGCGCGTAAATTTGTATTCAATCAAGTCCGGTAGTTGCTCATTATTAATTTCAATAAAATAGGTATTTGGAGAAATTTCTTTCAACTCAAAATTTAGATCTCTGGGATTCCATTTATTAAAATTCCCCGTGATGTAAACCGGCCGGGCATCTTCTTCGCTTGATTTTAAAGTAAACCTCATGGGGATATAACTGTGATTTTTAAAAAGTTAAAAGTAATAAAATTATTGAAAGTAAAATTTCACCAACAGGAATCGGTGATCCTATTTTTGATCTGCGTGATGATTATAAGCCTTCAATATTTAATGTTTATTTTATTTTTACGCCTGGATCTGCAATGTTTTCTCATTATTTTAAATATATTTGAAGGAGAAATAGGCTGGCCGATTTTATAATTTCCATCCTTAAAATTGTCGCTTAGATAAATACGCTACTATGGATAATGTCCTTCCTTATTCCTTATTTACCGAACATGATATTTATCTTTTTCGGGAAGGCAGTCACTACAAATTATACGAGAAATTTGGAGCTCATTCTGTTACCGTAAATGGGGTAGAGGGCGTTTATTTTTCCGTTTGGGCACCACATGCTAAGCAAGTTTCTGTGATCGGTGATTTTAATCAATGGCATTCTGAAACCCATGTTCTATTTCCCCGCTGGGATGAGTCTGGAATTTGGGAAGGATTTATTTCCGGACTAAAATGGGGAGATGTTTACAAGTATGGAATACGTACGAATAAAGATGTGTTATTGGAAAAAGGAGATCCCTTTGCCTTAAGCTGGGAGCAGAATTTACAGGCAGGCTCCTTAGTTTCAACTACTTGGTTTGAGTGGAATGACGGCGACTGGATGTCCGGAAGAGCAAAAAAGAATTCTCTGCAAGCTCCAATGGCGGTATACGAAATGCACCTTGCATCCTGGATGCGCGGTACAGATGATCCAACGAAGTTTTTCTCTTACCGCGAAATCGCGGAGCGATTGGTTCCTTATATTAAAGAAATGGGTTTTACTCATGTAGAGTTCATGCCCGTGATGGAATATCCTTATGATCCAAGTTGGGGGTATCAAATTACCGGTTTTTTTGCGGCTACATCACGATTTGGCTCACCCCAGGATTTGATGTTTTTAATCAATGAATTACACCGAAACGATATCGGAGTTCTCCTCGATTGGGTTCCTTCTCACTTTCCCGGAGACGCCAACGGTTTGCATTTTTTCGATGGTACTTTTCTTTATGAACATGAAGATCCCCGAAAAGGTTTTCATCCCGACTGGAAATCCTATATCTTTAACTATGGCAGACCCGAAGTGAAATCTTTCTTGATCAGTAATGCCATGTTTTGGCTCGATCGCTATCATGCAGACGGACTTCGCGTAGATGCAGTAACATCTATGCTGCATTTGGATTATTCCCGTAATGAAGGCGAATGGGAACCGAATATTTATGGTGGAAATGTAAATCTGGAAGCCAAAAAGTTTCTTCAGGATTTTAATGTTGCAGTGTATAAAGAATTTCCTGATATCATAACCATTGCTGAAGAAAGTTCAGATTTTCCTCTCCTAACGAAACCTGTTTACGACGGCGGAATTGGCTTCGGTATGAAATGGATGATGGGCTGGATGCACGATACTTTGAAATATTTTAAAACAGATCCACAGGCCAGAAAGTTGGAACATAACAAATTGACTTTTGGGTCTATGTATGTTTTTAATGAAAACTATATGATGCCGCTGTCCCATGATGAGGTCGTTCATGGCAAAGCGAGTTTGATCTATAAAATGCCGGGCGACGAATGGCAGAAGTTTGCGAATCTCCGGGCTTTATATGCCTATATGTACACGCATCCTGGTGCGAAACTTTTATTTATGGGAAATGAATTTGCCCAAACGCACGAGTGGGATTTTACCAAAAGTCTCGATTGGCATTTGCTTGAATATCCCGTTCATGCCGGAATGAAGAAATTTGTAAAGGACCTCAATCATTTGTATCGAAAGGAAACAGGCCTTTATGAAAATAATTTTTCACCTGATGGTTTTGAATGGGTTGAAGCCAATGACGACAACAATTCAGTTTTCATATATTTAAGGAAAGGAAAGCAGGCCGATGACGTTTTAATGGTGGTTTTAAATTTAACGCCCCGGGTTTTTGACTATAAAATTGGGGTAAATGAAGGAACGAATTGGGATGTAATTCTTAATTCTGATGAAGAAAAGTATGCAGGAAGTGGGGTAGAAGCAGAAATTGTTGATGAAGAAGATGATGAATGGATGTACCGACCTAATGCGATTGTGTTAAAATTACCTCCTTTGGCTGCAGTTGTTTTAAAACAGAAAAGGGCACCAAACAAAGTGATCAGGAAAACAGTTGCGAAAGAAAAGTCTGCAAGACCGAAAACTGCTTCAAAATCCGCTGATAAAACAAAACCTGTTTAATCATTTGTCACCACGAAAAAGACTTCGGTGAGATCCAGTGTTGAAAAGAGGTAAACAAAGTTCAAACCTTAAAAATAGATAGCGAACAATACAAATTTTGAATGATATATGAGAATTTTTAACCTTTCAATGGAGTGTTATCCTGTCGCCAAAGTGGGTGGTTTGGCCGATGTTGTTGGTGCTTTGCCTAAATATCTGAACAAGATTGAAGGCATTGAAGCCAGTGTGGTCATGCCTTGGTACAACAAACCTTTCGTTCATGATCATCAGTTCGAGATCGTTTTTGATGGGTGGATTCATCAGCATCATCAGACATTTCAGGTTCAGGTGATGAAAGAGCGTTCCAAAAGTTTAGGTTTCGATTTATATCTTGTTAAAATTCCGGGACTTTTAGATAGGGATAATCCCTATGGATACTGGGATGAAAGTCAGCAGTTTTTAGCTTTTCAGCATGGTGTTTTACATTGGCTCACCGCGATGCAGATACGTCCTGATATTTTACACTGCCACGATTATCATACCGGTTTGGTTCCTTTTATGGTGGAGCATTGTCCGGAATTCAGTTTTCTGAAAGGCGTGAAAACAATTGGTACCATTCATAACGGAGAATATCAGGGTCAGATGAGGTGGGACATGGCAAAATATTTTCCCTGGTTTGACGGGGGAAAATGGGGTTTGCTCGACTGGAATGGCTACATCAATCCTTTGGCAACCATGATCAAATGCTGCCACGCTTTCAACGCCGTTTCCGGTGGGTATATGGACGAGCTTTTTCAATCTTTCCGAGGTTTGGAAAGTCTTGTTCAGCAGGAATATGCGAAGGCTTACGGAATTATCAATGGAATCGATACGGAAGTTTGGGATTCTGAAACGGATGATTTCCTTGATTTTAATTATGGAAAAGAGGACGCCTCTACCGGAAAGTGGAAAAACAAAAAACAACTCTGTGAAGAATATAACTTAAATCCTGATTTACCATTGTTCAGTTTCATAGGTCGCTTCGCAGGAGAAAAAGGTGCTGATTTTTTACCTGAAATTGTCTCAAAAAGCATCCAACAAACACAAGGCTCTTTAAACATAATCGTTTTAGGTTCAGGAGATAAAAACATTGAAAATGAACTTTCAGAATTGTCTTACCTCTATTCCAACTTCGCCTTAGATGTGGGTTATAAAGAATTTCTTTCCCACAAAATATATGCTTCGTCGGACTTTTTATTAATGCCTTCACGGGTGGAACCTTGTGGATTGAACCAAATGTATGCAATGCGCTACGGTACCATTCCTATCGTGCGTTATACCGGGGGGTTACGTGATACTGTTCAAGATATATCAACCGGCGGCAGCGGGATTAATTTTGGAGAAGCCAGCGCAACTGCCGCGGTAGAAGCCATGCATCGTGGTTTACAGATTTACCATGTAGAGGGATTGATGCCCAAATTGGTGCAGTCTAACATGAGTTTTGATTTTTCCTGGGAGAAATCTGCCCAGCTTTATTTAGACCTGTACCGCAAATAGAAGTCTTTGAATAGACCATTTTTATTCAGTTTTTTTTAAGCTTAGAAATATATAAAACCGTAAGTTTGCAGGCTGAAAAAAAATATGGAGAAGAAAAACATTTTAAAGGGCGTATTATTTGTTGCTGCCGGAGCCAGTATTTTTGGAATGTTGGCGAGTTTTGTAAAATTGTCTTATCAAGACGGTTACACGACTTCGGAAGTGACCACTGCGCAATTTGTCTTAGGTTTGATGGGCTTATTAATTTTAAATATCATTCAGACCAAAACCTCGAAAAAAACACTTGCAAAACCCACTTCCAGAGAAGTAAAGCTGTTGATGCTTGCCGGAACTTCTTTAGGTTGTACAAGTCTGTTCTATTATATTTGCGTTCAATATATCAATGTTTCCATTGCGATCGTTCTTCTGATGCAGTCGGTGTGGTTTAGCGTCGTGGTAGAAAGTACTATAGCGAAAAAATTCCCCAATACCAGAAAGGTAATTGCGACAATTATTGTGTTGCTCGGAACGCTTTTGGCAACAAATCTGATTAATTTAGATGTAAAACTTGATTGGCGCGGAATCTTTTGGGGAGTAATGGCGGCGGCTTCTTTTACCATGACCATGTTTACTTCAAATACTTTAGCAACTCATGTTCCTGCGCTCCGAAAAAGTATGATCATGCTTTCTGGAGGAGCCGTGATCGTTTTTATATTTCTCTTTTTTGCGCAGATCGGGCCTTTGCATTTTGATGTTTTAAAATCATTTTATTTGAATTTTACGGACAATACCGCGCACATCAAACCCTTTGATTTTTCAATATTTTATACGTATGGTTTTATTCTGGCATTGTTCGGAACCATTATTCCGCCTACTTTATTTAACCTTGGATTTCCGAAAACCGGCTTAGGTTTAGGGAGTATCATCTCTTCGCTGGAACTTCCGGTTTCTGTGAGTACGGCTTTTTTCCTTTTGGGCGAACAGGTTATTTTTATTCAGTGGATGGGGATTGTTTTAATTCTTCTCGCCATTGTGTTGATGAATTTACCATCCAAAAATAAGAGCCTGATCCCAAATGATCCGGAGACGCATAAATAGTTAGTTGGTGATCGATCAACTGATCCAATTTTAATCTTCAGTTACGACTCTTTCTCTTTCACCTTCTTCTTTAATTCCTTCTCGGATCATCTGTTTGGCTTCTGATTTTTCGGCGGAATCGGCTTTTTCAATGCGGTCTTTTTGTTCTCTATTTTCCAGATCAATAAAAAATTCACAAAATACGGGCAAGTGATCGGACCCGAATTTTTCCAAAGTTTTCAATTCTTTTATGAAAATATCGGCGCTGTGAAACATTAGATCAATGGGAAATCGTAAGAAGCTATAATTTGCGTGAAAAGTGGAAACAAAAGCTCTTCCCACTCTCGGGTCGATTAAATGACTTAATTTACGGAAAAGGCTTGAGGATTTTGACCAGGCAACATTGTTGAAATCTCCGATCACAAGCACTGGTTTTTCAATATCTTTTACTCGTTTCGCAACGCTTAATAAGTCACCATCTCTTTCTTTAGATGTTTTCTCTTCGGTTGGACTCGGCGGTGGCGGGTGAATTCCAAAAAATACAAATTCAAAACCATCCTCAGTTTGAACATGAGCTTCAATACTCGGAATATCATCTGCAATAAAGAAGTGTGTGGTTGATTTTTCAATTTTTATTTTGGAATAAAAGTGCATTCCATACGTGTTTTCCAAGGTCACCTTGTGATGAAATGGGTATTCATTTTCTAAAACCTTCAATGCATTTTCCCAGTCTCCATTACTTTCCATGGTAAGAAAAAGATCGGGTTGGTGTTTGTGAACCAAATTGATAAATCGATTATAATCCTTATTAAATTGATAAATATTGGCAGAAATAATTTTAATTAGATTTGAAGAATTCTTGCCGGAAGTTTTAATACTCTTAATAGGGAAAAAGCGGGTATATTTGATTAAGGTAATACTGTGATATGCGATGAGCAGTAATAACAACGCTTGCACGTACCACCAAAATTCATGATTGTAAAGTCCGAAACCGAAAATAAAGGTGAAAATGATAAAGTAATTGATCTGAATTTTCCCAAAATCTGCGACTCGAAAAGTCCAGTGTGAGCTTGGTATTTTTGGAAGTATTGTTAAAATGATTCCTAATGAAGCCAGACTGATATAAATTTCCCACATAAATTTTTAATGATTTATAAAAATATACTATTTATCACGGACCACAAATTTTTATTGTGGATATATCATTCGACCGTCTCATTTTTTTCGCTTTTAATTTGAAGAAGATAACTTCGTGATAAAATTTGTTTTAAATCTTCTTAAAACATGTATTGATGGTACTATAATTGCAAATGCAAAGAAAAAAAATAAACAATGTTTGAAAGTTCTACCAGAAAATTCTTTAATATAAGTCTTGCGCTCTTTATGCTGTCTGCAGCAGTTCAATGTAAAAAAGACCAATCTGTTCCGGGAAGTTCAGTTGATTTAATAAAAAATGATTCTTTAGCTAAAGTGAAAGAAGACTCTTTAATACAGGATTCCATTGAAAAAAATAGAGTAACCTACCGTACCCTTATTTTTCCAAAAAACAAAAAGGATTCTACAATGGCAGCTTTTAATAAAGAATTTTCGAACGACGAACAGCATATTATTTTAGCACTGAACCGGTTGGATACGAAGAATAAATGGCGTGCAGATACGCTTTCAATTCCAGATAAATTTGATACGACTTTAATGTCTTACAGTCCTTTTCCGCTGCAATTATCAACATTGGAAAAAGTGAAGAAAATTGCGATGTTTTCTTACCCGATCCAAGCCTACGCATTGTATGAAAATGGCAAACTTATAAAATGGGGTCCCACCAGTTTGGGTAAAAAAGACGCACAAACCAAACGGGGTCTTATGTTCGCCAACTGGAAAAAAGAATTGGCGATATCTACGGTCGACAGCGATTGGAAATTGCCTTATAATGTGAATATTCACAACACGTTGGGCATTGGTTGGCATGAGTATGATCTGCCTGGACATCCCGCATCTCACTCCTGTTTGCGACTGCTTCATGATGATGCAAAGTATCTTTACAGCTGGGCGGATCAGTGGGTTTTAAATAAAGGAGGAGCGACTGTAAAAGCCAACGGAACACCGGTTATTGTTTTTGGTGATTACAATTGGGGTGGAAAAAAACCGTGGAAATATTTAGAAAGTGATCCAAAATTAACTGACATATCCGTAAAGGAAATGGATTCTATCATTCAGCCGTTTCTTGCTAAAATTTTAGAGGAACAGGAAAATCGCGATAAAGTGGTTGCTGAAAAAGATAGTACTCAACCCGCAACCTGATCATTTTCGAAGTGAAGAATAGATTCTTCTGCAAATTTTCGCAACTGCTGCATTTCCGCTTTAGCTTTATATTTTCCAATTCGTGCGGCTAAAAATGTTAAAGCAAGGCAAAGCAGCACCACAAATGAAAATGGAAGTGCCCACCAGAAATCATTGCTTTTGATTTGTTTTTCTACATACCAAAGTGTGATCGCAACCATCCACATGATTCCAAAAATAAAATTGAGAAACATAAAGAAAGTCCAGACTGAAGAAGTAGGTCCAAAAATCCCCCGTATCAATGTTTTATTTTCTTCGGCATCATGTTCTGCACGCAAGGCTAAACAGGGTTTCCAATAGTTGTTGTGCTCAGTTTTTACAATGATAAGTCCACCTTCAACATTTATATTTCCATTATATTCTGCAGCGTTTTCTTTCAAAAAAAGTCTAAGATCGGCCGTATATTCTTCACGGGAAAGATCAGTAAAAATTTTAAATCTTGGTCGGGATCGAATTTGGTCAAGAACAGTTTCTTCAATTTTCATCTTGGTAAGGTATGGGATCTACTAAGGTAATAACAAAATTCTTAATCTCATTGTTCCGTTCTATTTGAATGGAAATTTTTGTTCCATCTTCACTTTTAAAGAGGTTGTTGATTTTTTGAAGCGTGAGGTCGCCGACTTTTTTTCTGTTGATGCTAATGAATTTGTCATTTTTTCGAATTCCCGCAATATAGCAGGGAGAATCTTTACGGCAACCGGCCACAGAAAATTTAGGCTTTAAAATAAAATTGTAGTGAAAAGCTGAGACTGCATTGTAAACCGGAGTTCCCTCAATATCGGTATTTGTTCTTTTGGTTTCAATGGTGACCACATCTTTTTCCCACTCCATTCCATCATGCTGAACATCGAGTCCACTGCTGTTGAATAAAAAAGGGTCATTAAAAGATCGGTTCTTTTTCAGGAACAGTCGGTTATTCGGATAATCAAAAATCACGGTAAATCTTCTGAGTATTTCATTACCTATAGACCCTTTTCGGTTGGGTACCAATTTTAAATTTTGAATAGAGTATTCATCCGGCATAGCGGTGAGCGGTTTTTCAAATACAAATTCATCAAGATATAAACGGTGAATTCTGCTTCTTTTTCCAAAGACATCTCCATTAAAACCTCTTCCTAAATAATCATCAATATTCGGTCGGTTGTATTCAAAATTTTCAATCAGTTTGGGAAAAAGCCACAAAGCATCACTGTTTCCTAAGTCAATCAGCATTTTTGAAGGAACTTTTTGGGAAGTCATTTCTACATCTGCGATGATGTAAGGTTTATTTTTTTCTATAGTGATAGGGAATTCCCGCGATCTGCGCGATCGCTTTTCTGCATCTTTTTCAGTGTTAAAAACCGTGATATATTTCGATTGGTAATTAATTTCAATGGCGTGATTCATAAAGAAATTATAACCAATAATCCCATTTACAGGAACTCCAACATGCGAAGAAAAATTAATGCTTTCATCAAGAATTATGTAAATCATGTGTTTCAGATCTTCATAATTCTTTCCGATCTTCACAATGTTGTTTTCAGAACTTAAACCTTCAATTTCAAAGCTTTCTCCCAATCCAGAAAATTTCACTTTTTCTGTTTCTTTAAAATTAATTTCCTTGTCATCCAAGCTGAAAAGAATGGTTTCTTTCACCCCGGAATCCAGTAAAAAAGAAAGGTTGACTCCATTAATGTTTACTGGAATTAGAATCAAATTATTAATAAGCTGGAAGGGAATAAGGGCTTTTTTAGAATCTGTAATTTCAAAACCTTTCTGTGCAAAAGAAGTTGCGAAAATAAAAAGCAGTAAAAAGTTTAGAAATTTCATCTAATGAAGATACAAATTTCTGTGTGAATTTCATTAAAATTTTAATGAAATGAATCCAATTAGAGAATTTATTTATCCTAAATTTGTTACATGCTACACGAAGAAAAAAAAGAAAAGTTCCGCCAGCTGGTCGAAAATAAGTTTCAAATTTACAACTCATTATTTATGAGTTTGCCGTACGATAAAATGTCGAATATTGGCATGTTACTCCCTTTCCTTTATGAAGAAAGCAGGCTCGGTTATGAAGCCGGTAAAAGTCCGGAAGAAATCGTAGACGAATTTTTTAATAAGCATACTGAACTGAAAACGGAGGAGCAAAAAACAGAGCTGCTGTTCAAAATTATTCAGTACATCGAGCGTCAGGTTGTTTTATATGACAGTATTGAAGATGCTGCTTTCCCCCAATTACACTCAGAAAGTGATGCCGGAACCGTATTGCAGTTGCATGAGCGTGCTTTGCAGGAACATCAGCTTGAAGCAACGCGGAAAAAATTGAAGGACTTTGCTATAAAAGTGGTTTTCACGGCGCACCCCACACAGTTTTATCCGAATTCAGTACAGCGTATTTTACATGATCTGCGCACCGCCATTCTGAACGATTCTGTTACCGAAATAGATATGCTTTTACAACAGCTGGGAAAAACCCCTTTTGTAAATAAAGAAAAACCAACGCCTCTAGATGAAGCCATGAGCATTATTTTTTATCTTCGGTATGTGTATTATGACACCATTGGTGAGTTGTATAAGAAAATTAAAAATACTTTCGGGACACAAAATTTCACGCCTGCACCGGATTTAATTCAAATGGGATTTTGGCCGGGTGGTGACCGCGATGGGAATCCTTTTGTCACCGCAGAAATTACGCAGCAGGTAGCGCATGAACTTCACATTTCTATTTTGAAATCCTACTACGCCCATCTTAAAAAGCTCCGTAGAAGATTGAGTTTTCGGGGAGTTTCAGAAGTTTTAGAACATTTAAGTGATGACTTGTATGACGCTATTTTTAAACAGGAAAAAGTAATTTCTACAGAGGATATTTTAAATAAAATTAAAGAAGCGCAAACGATATTAACGGAACAGCACAATGGATTATTTAAAAATCTTCTGGAAGATTTCAGTGATCGGGTTAAAATTTTCGGGACTCATTTTGCGACCTTAGATATTCGCCAGGATAGCCGCGTTCATCAGGAAGTCATTGATGAAATTGTCGCTAAAAAATCCGGTATGAACAGTGAAACAATAACCATTGAGGAAAAACTGAACTGGCTTTTAAAAACTGATTTGATTCTTGACCCAAATGATTTTGAAGGTATCACAAAAGATACGCTGCAAAATGTTTACAATGTAAAAAGCATGCAGCAAAAGAATGGGGAGCGCGGATTGAACCGATATATTATTTCAAATTCCGAATCGATAAAAGATGTTTTAAATGTCTTTGCTCTTTTCCGACTTTGCGGGTATCGCGAAGAAGAAATTAATATGGATATCGTGCCTCTTTTTGAAACCATGGAAGGTTTGGACCGTGCTCAGAACGTGATGAAGGAACTTTATGAAATGCCGGTTTATAAAAAACATTTGGCACATCGCAAAGACATCCAAACAATTATGCTTGGTTTTTCTGATGGAACCAAAGACGGTGGCTATTTAAAAGCCAATTGGGAAATTTATGAAACCAAAGAACAGTTGACCAAGGTCTCCGATGATCACCATATAAAAGTGGTTTTCTTTGATGGCAGAGGCGGACCGCCTGCGAGAGGTGGTGGTAAAACCCACGATTTTTATGCATCTCAAGGAAAGACCATTGCCAATCATCAAATTGAATTGACCGTGCAGGGACAAACAATCACGAGTGTTTTTGGGAATAAAGATCAGGCGAAATATAATTTTGAACAGTTATTAACAGCCGGAATTGAAAACGATGTTTTTAAAAATGCAAAAAAAGACTTAACGGAAAATGAAAGGAATCTTATCGAAGAATTGGCAGAACTCAGTTATAAAAAATATTCCGATCTAAAAGCGCACCCGCGTTTTGTGCCTTATTTACAGGAAATGAGTACGCTGGAATACTACGGAAAAACCAATATCGGAAGTCGACCTACGAAACGTGGCGCGGGAAACGAATTAAAATTTGAAGATTTGCGTGCTATTCCTTTCGTCGGTTCCTGGAGTCAGCTGAAGCAGAATGTACCTGGTTTTTTCGGTTTCGGACATGCTTTGCAGGAATTAAAAAATCAAAGCCGCTTTGAGGAGGTGAAGAATTTATACAAAGGTTCCGATTTCTTTAAAACATTGGTTTTAAATTCGATGATGAGTATGAATAAATCCTATTTTCCGCTGACTTCTTACATGAAAAAGAATGAAAAGTTTGGTGAGTTCTGGACTATTCTTTCCGACGAATATAATCTCTCCAAACAATTGATGCTTGAGTTAACCGGCTTTAAAGAATTAATGGAAGAAGAGCCCCTTTCCCGCATGTCGGTAAAAATTCGGGAGAGAATCGTGTTGCCACTTTTGAGTATTCAGCAATATGCCTTAATCAAAATTCAAAAAGAAGAAGGCAACCGTGCGGCTTACGAAAAGCTCGTCATGCGTTCGCTCTTTGGAAACATTAATGCAAGTCGTAATTCAGCTTAAATAAAAAAGACCTTCAGAAAATGAAGGTCTTTTTAATTTTAGTGAAAAGAATTTTTATTGTTTTATGATTTTTTCAACGTAATGATTTTGATCTGTTTTAACCTTTAAAAAGTAGATCCCTTTTGGAAAACCTTCCATCGTATTTGTCTTTTCATTTTTTAAAGACTTAATCATTCTTCCTAGCGAATCATACAGTTCCAAAGATTCAGTTTTTTCATCGGTTTTAATGGTGAATTCTCTAATCACAGGATTTGGATAGATTTGAAGTTTAGATTTTGGTCCATTTTCCGCCGTAGACAAAGCTGCGTTATTCAGCGTTTTTTCAAAGTTCAGAATTCCATACCCCATTTGATCGGTATGGTTCGGAAATAAAGACGAATTCTGCCGAAGTAAATCGCGCACTTGCGACAATGTTTTGGTAGGAATTGCCTGCAGTAAACATGCAACGCCGCCTGCCGCTAAAGGAGTTGCAAAAGAGGTTCCGCTTCCGGAGGTCACGGCATTATTGTAGCCCATATAGGTGTTTGTTGCACGTGCGCTCGCATCGGGTTTTACCAGCCCCACCGCATTCGGACCGTAAGAAGAAAAAGAAGAACTGGAACCGGTTACGGTTACGCCTCCTATGGTGAATACTTTTTCATTATCTGCCGGAGCGATGATATAGTGCCAGGGTTTTTGGGCTTCATTTCCGGCTGCTGCCAAGACGAAAATTCCTTTTTCTGCCGCTATTTGAGAAGTGCGGGAAATAAATGAAGTGGTTCCGTTCATATCTGCATAAACCAAATCATAGCGCGGATCATCAAATTCATAATATCCTAAAGAAGTGCTGATGATATCGGCGCCTTTTCGATCTGCTTCTTCCGCTGCTTCGGTCCAGTAAAGTTGCTCTTCCGGAATTTCATTGTCGGCGTCTTCAGTAGCATAAAGATAAAAATCTGCATCGGGTGCCGTCCCTACAAAACTGTTTTCAACATATGCTGCAATTACCCCTAAACAGTAGGAACCATGATTATTAAGAGAAGTATTATAGATGTCTGTACTTTTATTAATGAAATTATAGCCTCCTTTAATTTGACCGTTATTACGTATTCTGGCGTATACAGAACCTGTATTCACTCGTGGAAATCCTGTGTCAATCACGGCAATGGTTATTCCTGCACCAGTGTATCCGGCAACATGCAAAGGCCGCAAATTTACCTGATTGATCTGGGCTAAAGCATCACCATAATTGAAATCGGTTTTACCAACAGAATTATTGAATTCTTCAAATTTATTTATTTTTCTAAGTGCAGATTTTCCGCCATTCGGATGTTTAATAAAACGCTCCACCGATTGCACGTAAGGCTTAGATTCTAAATCGGAAATCTGCTCAGGGGTCGCGTTTACGGCTACGCCATTCATCCATTTTGAATAATCATTAACCGTAAATCCGAGGTTTCTGATGTTTTGGATATAACTTGGCTCAATAGGAGCATCCTGATCATTAAGCGCAATTCCCAAACGGGTTCTGCGGTCCAGTGATTTTTGAGAAAGCTCACTCAAAGGATTGGCATAGAAAGCAGCTTTATTCGGTTTGTCTTTAAAATAAACAAAAACAAATTCTGTCTGCGCATTTGCAAAGAGAAAAAATACCAATATAAAAAGGGATAAAATCTTTTTCATTTCGAAATTATTAAAGTGTAACAAAAATACTAAAATGTTATGTTTTATAATCTTAATATAATAAATATTTACGATATTTATTGTGCTGCAGTTTATATTTTAAGAAAGTAATTTTTTATGCTGATCGCTTTGAACTAATGGTTTTTGATACCAAGTTTGCTTTTTGACCAAGTTGATAGAGATTAGATTTTGATGAGTAAAATAAAAACATTCATGCTGTTTTAATTTTTTAAAAAACTTAATTTTAGTAAATTTGAACAAATATTTTTTATGAAAAAGATTCAAATGGTTGACCTGCAAAGTCAATATTATAAAATAAAAGCTGATGTTGACAATGGGATCCTTAATGTGTTAAACCAAGCAGCATTCATTAATGGTCCGGAAGTAAAATCATTCCAGTCCGAATTAGAAACTTATTTAGATGTAAAACATGTGATTCCCTGTGCAAACGGTACTGATGCGCTTCAGATCGCATTGATGGCTTTGGGGCTAAAGGAAGGTGATGAGGTTATTACCGCCGATTTTACTTTTGCAGCAACGGTTGAAGTTATTCATTTATTAAAATTAAAATCGGTTTTAGTAGATGTTGATTATGATACCTTCACCATGGATACTGAAAAACTGAAAGCTGCGATTACGCCAAAAACAAAAGCCATCATTCCGGTTCATCTGTTTGGCCAATGTGCAAATATGGAAGAAATTCTAAATATAGCAAAAGAGCATAACCTATATGTCATCGAAGATAACGCACAGGCAATTGGTTCTGAATTTACTTTTTCTGATGGAAGCGTAAAAAAATCCGGGACAATGGGAATTATTGGAACGACTTCATTTTTCCCTTCTAAAAATTTGGGTTGTTATGGAGATGGTGGAGCCATTTTTACCCAAGATGATAACCTTGCACACAAAATAAGAGGAATTGTAAACCACGGAATGTATGAGAGATATTACCACGATGAGGTAGGTGTAAATTCCCGGTTAGACAGTATTCAGGCCACCGTTTTGAGAAAAAAATTGCCACTCCTTGATACGTATAATGAAGCAAGACGAAAAGCAGCTGATTACTACGATGAAGCATTTGCGGGGTGTGCAGAAATTTTAACGCCGAAAAGAGCCGAATATTCCACGCATGTTTTTCATCAATATACCTTAAGAATAACGAACGGTCAGAGAAATGAATTACAGCAATTCTTAACGGAAAAGGAAATTCCTGCCATGATTTATTATCCCGTGGCTTTGAGAAAACAAAAAGCCTATTTCCAAGATAGTAACGATGCTGATTTTGTAAATACGGACAAACTTTTAGGAGAAGTTATTTCATTGCCAATGCATACAGAATTAGATGATGAGCAGTTGAAATACATCTCGGATGCGGTTCTTGAATTCATGGCAAAATCGAAGAGCCCCGAAGTTTCAGATCAACAAACCTAAATATGAATGAGCCCCAAAATGATTACTTAAATTCTAAACGAAAATCAAATAAGACAAAACATATAGTTTTAAGAGCTGGACTTTTAGTGATTACGCTTTTATTAATGATCATTAGGTCAGCTTACACGGGAAATGGATGGTGAGTCTTAATGAGCTTGATCTTAGGTTTTGGATTGGCGATCATTTGGTTCCTTTTTATATTAATTGAAACTTTTATTTTGTACTCCAAAAAGAAAGCGGATTTAGCGAAAATCAATATCATTATGTTGGGCGTTTTTATTTTCTCAGCAGTAGTGATATTTTTTTATTTACAATAAATAAGCTGCAGAAAATTCGCCTCATATCTTATCAATAAGCAATTTTAAAAAAATGACAATACTCGTTACCGGCGGTCTCGGTTACATTGGTTCTCACACGGTTGTAGAACTTTTACAAAATAATTTTCAAGTCATCATTGTTGATGATATGTCAAATTCTGAAAAATTTATTCTCGATAACATTGAGAAAGTCGCTGGAAAGAGACCTGTTTTTTTTCCTTTCGATTTAAAGAGAAAAGAATTGCTTTCCCAGGTTTTCGATGCATATGAAATCGATGGCTGTATCAATTTCGCGGCCTATAAAGCAGTGGGAGAGAGTCAGGAAAAACCTTTGGATTATTATGAAAATAATTTGTTTTCTCTGATTAATATTCTTCAGGAATTTAAAGCGAGAAATATTAGTAATTTCATTTTCAGTTCCTCCTGTACCGTTTACGGTCAAGCAGATCAACAGCCGATTGACGAAAATACACCATTGAAAATGCCGGAATCATCGTACGGAAAAACCAAGCAAATGGGCGAGGAGATTCTGAAAGATTTTGCGACGGCGTATCAAAAGAAAGTTTCTTTGCTTCGATATTTTAATCCGATCGGTTCTCATCCAACGGCACTTTTGGGAGAATTGCCGCTTGGTATTCCCAATAATTTGGTTCCTTATGTCACTCAAACTGCTGCGGGAATTCGTGAAAAACTGTCGATATTCGGAAACGATTATCCAACGGAAGATGGAACTGCAATCCGTGATTATATTTATGTGGTCGATTTAGCGAAAGCGCACGTAAAAGCTTTGCAAAAATTAATGGCCGATCCTGCAGAAACTGTGATCGATACGTATAACTTGGGAACTGGAAAGGGTTCATCTGTTTTAGAAGTGGTACAAGCTTTTGAATCAGCAAATGAGGTGAAAGTTCCTTATCAGATCTGCGAAAGAAGAGCGGGTGATATTACCATCGCTTACGCCAATGCCGATAAAGCAGAAAGAGAACTGGGCTGGAAAGCTGAAACTTCTTTGGAAGAAGCTTTACGTACGACCTGGGAATGGCAGAAATATTTGGAAAGTAGAAAATAACAAGTGGTAACTAATATAAAAAAATCCTGAAAAAATAAATTTCAGGATTTTTTAGTTTTTGATATTCAATATTAAACATCAAGCATTTTTTACATTGGTGGACCTTGATCGTCTCCTCCAGCATCATTGGCATTGATGTCTTTTTTACGTTTCGGTGCATCTACTTTTTCACCTTGTTTAAATCGGTAAGTTAGAGAAACATTAAAACTTCTTGGACTCCAACGCATATAAGAATCTCTTTCATAACCGGGACCGAAACTCGTTGTGTTTCTACCTCTTGTTCCTAAGATATCCTGAATATTAAATGCGATTGTTCCATTGTTATTCCAAATGGTTTTATTAGCTCCGAAATTTAAAACATACATGTCTTTACTTTCACTGGAAGCGGTTTTTTGTCCTCCACGATAGAATCCTTGCAACTGCATGTTCAAGGTTTTATCGATCTTGAAACTGTTGGTTAATCTAATTCTTGTAGAAAAACCTGAACCATCAAAAGAAAGCGGCGTTTGCATTCTGTTCGGGTCAAAATAAGAACCTTCCGATTTGTAACCAAAAAGATCTGCACTTGCCATAATTTTATACCAAGGCAAAAGATCGGCAGTCACATTTAAATCTAAACCATAGCTTGTTTCATTTCCTACATTATAAGGACTTGTAACTAAAACATCTGAACCAATGGATTGACTTAACAATACAAATTTTACATCATCTTTTGTTTTTCTGTAATACAAAGTTGGATTAATGGTGAATTTTTTCTTCTGAATGGCATATCCTAATTCAAATGAATCAATGTATGACGGATTTAGATCTTCATTACCACGGAACAAATTCTGACGGTTGGCCAGTGAAGTCGGGTAAGGAATCAAGAACCAAGAACGTGGTCTGTTAATTCTTCGGGAATAATTTAATAGTAATTGATTATTGTTACTTCCTAAATCATAACTAAGGAAAACACTCGGGAAAAATCCTGTATAATCTTTCTTTTTATTTGAAGTATTTCCACTTAAACTTTCGTACTCAATATTAATTTGAGAATTTTCTGCTCTTAATCCTAATTGGTACCCTAACTTATTAAATTTACTTTTGAATTGAACATAACCTGCGTTGATGGTTTCATCATAAACGGTATTTCCACTGTATGCATTTACGATTCCGTAGTTTAAGTTGGCATCAGTTTCACGATTTAGGAAATCGTAATCATTTACGTTGTTATCAATTCTGTAGCCTGCTTCAAATTTTGAGATTTCTCCAATCGGCAATTCATAATCAATCTTACCAATCAAAGATTTATTAATGGTATGATTGTCTCCTAAACTTCCGTACTGAAAAACGGACTGGTCATATTCTTTCGAATCTTCTACGGATTCGTTATCACTTTTCTGTAAACTTAAGGAAAGATAAATATTGTGTCCCTTATCATTAAACTTATGATCTAAACCAATATCTCCTTGTAAAGAAAGGTTAGAACTGTTTCCTAAGGCCGTTGTTTGTGAATAACTGTTTAAGATTCTGGAAGCATTATAATTAAAGTTATCTACCGTATTATTGCTCGTATTAGAGAAGCTTCTAACCATCCCGGAAAGGTTGAACGATGTTTTCTCTGTCAAATCAACGGCGAAACCTGCGGTCGCATTGTAATTATTGCTTTCACTTTTATTATTAGAATTTTGCTCAAAGTATCTGGTAGTTGCAAGTGTAGTGGTATCAAAGAATCGCGTATCGCTATCGCTTTTTCCTTCTCCTTTACGGTAACCACCACCACCATTCAGAAACCACGTCCAGCTTCCTTTTTTCCAACTTAAATTCGTATTTAAACTCGTGCTTGGTAAATATCCTAAACTTCCGGTAACGCTACCGTTGAAGCCCATTCCTTTGGTTTTCTTTAAAATAATATTTAAAATACCCGCAGTTCCGCTGGCTTCAAATTTTGAAGAAGGGTTGGTAATAACCTCAATTCGTTCAATTTGATCTGCCGGGATGGATTGTAAGCCACCTGGACCACTATCGATTCCAAGCAGAGCAGAGGGTTTTCCGTTAATCAGGAATTTTACGTTTGAGTTTCCTCTCATAGAGACCGTACCATCGGTATCTACATCTACAGAAGGAACATTAGATAAAACATCTTGCAAATTACCACCTTTACTAAGAATGTCAGTAGAAGGATCGTAAACTTTCTTGTCAAGTTCTACACGGTACGGTTTCACTGCCTGAGCAGTAATCGTTACGCCTTGTATATCCTGCGTTTTTCCGTCAGTTAAAGAACCTTCAGATTCTACAGTGAAATTACCCAAATTAGCTGCGCCGGAAATCTGCTTGTTCAAAGTTGATTTCTTATAGTCAATAGCTTCAATGATGATATCGTAGTTTCCGGGAACAAGATCAAGTTTATATTGTCCTTTTTCGTCACTTAATGCAGCATCACTATAAAGTTTATTTGCCTTGTTACTAAAGGTTACAGAAGCGTAAGGAACAGCGTTATTCTGCTTATCGACAATGGTTCCGCTGATGTTAACTTTCTGCTGGGCAAATGCAAAACTTGCAGCACCCAAAACGAAAGTAAGAGCTAAAGTTCGTTTTTTAATAATTGATGAAATCTCAATTTTGTTCGTCATAATTTTAGTTTAAACTATACTGATTGCTTTTTATTACAAAAGTTAAATTAAATGTCTGTTTATATTTTTTAAAAAATCCTCGACTCCGCGGTCAAAAAATTAGCAAAATAATCTCTTATTTTATATTTTTAGAATTCAGCCAATCCTGATATTCCTTCGCATTCACAGCATGTTCTGCTGCACTTGCTGTAAATTTATGGAATCCAAATCGCGCTGGATCTGCACACATATAGATAAAATCGTTCTTTTGTGCATTTAAAACAGCGTCAACCGAATTTTTATCAACCATACAGATTGGTCCTGGCGGAATTCCCGCTGAGAAATACGTGTTGTAGGGAGATGCTTCACGTAAATGTTTAAATAAGACCCGTCTTATCGGATCACCCTGAAAGTTGTTTGCTTTACTCACCGCATAAATTACGGTAGGGTCACTCTGCAGTTTCATGCCTTTTCGGTGACGGTTCAAATATAACCCTGCTACGGTTTTCATTTCATCGGGTTTGCCGCCGGTTTCTTTGTAAACTAGAGATGCCAAGGCATAAATTTGGTCTCTGCTGAGTCCTAAACTTTGCTCTTTTCCTTTTCGTTCGGCAGTCCAGAAAGCATTATATTGATCTTCAAATTTTTTAAAGAATTCCTCCGGCGTTACCGTCCAAAAGAAATTATAGGTATCGATGAAAAAATATTTTTTTAACTCTTCAGCATTGGTAAGTCCTTTCTGCGTGGCGATTTTATTTAAATCTGTAGCAAACCGTAAAGAATCGAGTTCTGTTTTTTTTGCGACTTTCCCAACCATTTGATAAACCGTAAAGAAATCTCCAATTCGAAATGTGTTTTCAGTTTGGTTACCGGCTTTAATCATATTAACAAGATCGGTGTTATTGGTTCCGGATTTAATTCGATATCTACCAGCTTGGAAAAAGCGGTCCATATTTTTACTCTTCGCTACCTGAGCAAACTGGTCTTTATTTTTAACATAAGGTGAAATGGAATCCAAAATAGAATTGAAATTGGCAGAGTGCGGAATTAAAATGTAACCTTCTTTAGCAACATTATTTCCATAAAATTTCTTGTAATATTGATATCCAAAAAAACTTCCGACTGCAAAAATCAGAAGCACGATTACCAAAACAATTCCGAAGCCTTTTTTCATATCTAAACGATAACTTTTTATAAACTGATTTTTCCTTTGAATACCTGTTTTGCAGGACCTTCTAACCAAATGTTTTTGAAAGAATCACCATCCTGTTCTGCGTAAACTTTTAGATTGCCACCCAGAACTTTTACCTTTACCGAAGGTTGATTTTTATCTTTCAGGAAAACCAATGCCGAGGCTGTTGCTCCAGTTCCACAACTGAAAGTTTCATCTTCAACGCCCCGTTCATATGTTCTGATAAAGATTTCGTCTGCTGAGATTTCTTCCACAAAATTTACATTGATTCCTTCCTGACAATAAGACGCAGAATTTCTGATTTTGTTACCGTTTTCGAAAACTTTATAATCCTTTAACATTTGTACGAAAGTCACATAATGAGGTGAACCGGTATTCAACTCGAAATTTCCATCAATGGTTTTAATGGAATCCACGTCGATCATTTTCAATTTGATAATGCCGTTATTGATTTCCGCTTCGTGCAAACCATCGATTGCGGTAAAGGTTGTCTGATCTTCGAACATGTCCAGGAAATGAGCGAAGGCTACGAGACATCTTCCGCCGTTTCCGCACATGGTACTTTCGTTTCCGTCGGAGTTATAATAAACCATTTTGAAATCAGCCGCTGGATCGTTTTCCAGTAAAATCAATCCATCGCCGCCGATGCCGAAGCGTCGGTCGCATAATGTTTCAATGATTCCTTTCTCTTTTGGAAACTGCAGATCGCGATTATCTATTATGACAAAATCATTTCCAGTTCCCTGATACTTAAAAAATTCAATGGTATTTTGCATAAAGAAAAGGTTTTTATCCCTTGTAATTTTGGGACTGCAAAGATACTTAAATCTTTATGATACTTTAAATGCACTAATAGTTTGTATCATTTACGTTGATGGAGTTGATGGAGTTTTTTCCATTCAAAATAAATTTTGATTTTGAAGTCTCATCAACCGAGAACTATTTTTGAGATTAGATCTTTATCAGTAAATGATTTACTGAGGAATTAATTTGAATTTTCCTTCTTGCGAAATTTGGTAAGTTGTTATGGTCTTGATTGGTTCGTCATTCCTGTAATTCCAATCTTCAACTACTATTTTATTTTGATTGATAGAACTCGTTTTTCTAAATGCAGATTCAGCGATTTCATCGTAAGCGATATCTAACTGATCGATAATTTGATCATTTTCGCTAATATTCACGAGCGTCGTAAAGAGTTCATGCTCTCCTTGATAATAAGAAATCACCACCGATTGAAACTTTTCTGAAAAATGGAGTTGGTATTTTAAACGGCTATTTTGTATTTCAGGCTGATCTTTTTTAAATTGAATTTTCTTAAAAAATAAATCATTTTTAATTCCTAGGTTGTGATAGTTATCAAAATTGGTGGAATCTATCAGCGGAAAACTTTTGTTGGGGAGATCCGGAAACTTATTATTAATCGGATCATCAATATTTTTCTCTTTAATTACCGCAAGAGTATCTTTTACAATATTGGTTTCCTTAAAGGAATATTGGTTTTTTAAAGATTTTTCTTGACAACCTGTGGTAGAAAAAACAACTGCCAATATTAAAAGATAACGTTTCATATCTTGAAGTTTTTCATTTTTAGCAGAAAGTTGGTTTAAACAACATTATCAGCGTGTTGGAGTTGATGTCCTTTTTTCCATTCTAAATAACCAATAACTGCCATTGCCGTAAATACAAAATATTGAATCGAGGTTATTCCCAAACCTTTATAGATCATCATCGGAATACAAATCAAGTCACCTACGATCCAGAAGATCCAGTTTTCAATTTTACGTTTTGCCATTAACCACATTCCAACCAGAAAAATTGCCGTAGTGAAAACATCTAACCAGTTCGCCCAATCCAAATGATACAAACCTAGTTGCACATTTTCCATGGAGAAATGATTATCGATAAATGGTTTGTAATAATAGACGAGGGTGACCAAAATTAAACTGATAAGAAATAAAACTCCGGCGAAGATCCATTCTTTTTTCGATGCCCAGGAAACTCCAACGTGAATGTGATCTTCGGAACTTTTCGCCCATAAAACCCAGCCGTAAACGCTCATCACGGTGTAATAAAAATTAATCATCATGTCGCCAAGCAAGCCAAAATTGAAGAGAATATATACGTAAAGTGCTGTAGAAATTATTCCGGTTGGATAAACCCAGATATTTTTTTTAATGGAAAAGTAAACGCTCAGGACTCCAAAAACAGTGGCAATCGCTTCGAGTGCAATTTGAAAATTATCGTAGGTTTCGTAAGGTTGCAGAAAGAGTTCGTAGAAATTCATGAGTTCAAAGATAAGTTTTTCTGAAAATAAAAACGAGTGTAACTTTAGTCACAGATCTTGTTGAAAAGTCATCTTATCTTTGAATCAAATTAAAAATCATGAAAAAAGTTTTGGTATTAAGTGGTTTCGCTCTTCTATTTCTACAGTGCGGAAATAAAATCGTTCATGAGGAAACTTCAACTAAAGAAGTCGCAACAATCAGCTCTGATTCACTTCACAGTTATGCGACCGAAACCAAGAAACTTTTGATGAAAAATGTAGCAGAACAAATGCAGAAAGGCGGACCGGAATCCGCTTTGGGGTTCTGCAATATCGAAGCAATGCCTTTAACAAAATCGATGTCGGACAAACATGGTTTCGTGATTTCCAGAGTTTCTGATAAAAGGCGTAATCCGAAAAATGTTGCCAACCCACAAGAGTTGAAACTGATTGAACAATACAAAAAACAATTGTTAGCAGGTGAACTTTTAAAACCCGTTCGCACCGAAACTCATTACTACGAACCTTTGGTTACGAATGGAATGTGTTTGCAATGTCATGGCGAACCTGGGAAAAATATTCAGCCAAAAGTAGTGGCGAAAATTACCGAGTTATATCCAAACGATTTAGCATTGGGTTATAAAGAAAACGAAGTCCGCGGACTGATCAGTATTAAAACGAAGTAGTTTATTTTTAAGTGTTAGGATTGACCGTTGCATTTTTGTGGCGGTTTATTTTTTATTATCCAAAGTTTGTCACGCTGGAAGCGTCTCACACACACACACGACCGACGTAGAATTTCTTTCAGAATGACAAATGATCGGCAAAAAGCCACCATTTTTGTCACGCTGGAAGCGTCTCCGCATAGATATTCCTACGGAATGACAAAAGCACGTGACAGAAGGATTTGACAAATAATATAGAGAAAACTAAAGAAAAGATAGGTGATAAAAAACTAGTCCTTAATCTGTAATTTATTAAATTAGTAAAAACACATTGCCATGATTGAATTTACAGAAGGTATTTATGATTTTTACGTGTACATTTTAACCAATAAAAATAAGACCGTTCTATATACTGGCGTTACCAACAATATAAGACGCAGGTTGAAAGAACATCGAGAAAAAAAGAATCCAAAAAGTTTTACTGCGCGATATAATGTTGAGTTTTTAATTTACTATGAACATTTTGGCTGGATTCAACTTGCTATAGCAAGGGAAAAAGTAATCAAAGATTTAAGAAGAGAATTAAAGTTAGATCTGATTAAAAGTTTTAATCCTGACTTTCATTTCTTGAATTCGCATTTTGAGATTCCTACGGAATGACAAAAGCGGGATATAGTATTAGTTTACAGAAAGTTTGTCCCGCTGGAAGCATCTGTGCGTTTAGATTCCTCCGGAATGACAAAACTGGGATATAGTAAGTAGTTTACACAAAGTTTGTCACGCTGGAAGCGTCTCATACTTAAAAATTCTTTTAGAATGACAAATCCCCACAAAATTAACTGTAGGGATTTATCATTTTAAAATTTCTTGCTAAACTCCACAAGAATCACCTTCATTGCTAACTCCTAATTTTCCTAAAATCTTATCGAGCAAACACCAATTCGTCATCGATGATTGTAGTAAATTAATTCCCACAAATCCAGTTAGCCACAACCAATTTTGGTTGACATAAATGGATAAAAGGATACTTGCCAAAATCATGGTTCCGGCGAAAGCGTGTATTATTCTAGTTTTCATTTTATTTATTTTGATATTTATTTTTTTAAAATTGCTGTTCCAAATTGATCAAAGCAATGTGAACTTTGGATAATATTTCTTGTCCAAAATTGAATTCCTCAATTTTTTTAAGAATTAAAGGCGTGTTTTCTTCCGGTAGAAAAACGGTGAATAATAGAGAGCCTATTTCTGCATAAGAGGAAGCAAACCAATTATCGACGACGTTGATTTGAGCGTCATTTTTGAAACCTTTTACAGTACTGTAAGTAAAAGATTTTACTCCTGATTTTACCAATATATTTTTGATTTCGCTTTCACATTCCTTGATTGCGGTGATGAGTAATAGTTTCATAAGTGTTGTTTTAAAATTCTCTGCCGAAATAGTTTACGGCAGAGAAATAGGTTAATTAATCCTGAAGATCTTTTTCAATAACCAATGGTTTTGCTTCTATAGTTGAAGGTTCGTTGTGAAGCCATTTTTTCTTTTCAGATATATAATAAATCAATGGTATGACTATCAACGTCAATAGTGTAGAAACGATTGCTCCAAACACCAACGAGATTGCCAATCCCTGGAAAATCGGGTCGAACAAAATCACGACGGCGCCAATTACAACCGCTCCGGTTGTTAATAGAATCGGTGTTGTTCTCACTGCTCCGGCTTCGATGATTGCACGTTTTATGGGTGCTCCTTCTTTCAAACGGATTTCAACAAAGTCAATCAAAAGAATAGAGTTCCGCACCATAATTCCGGCTAAAGCAATCATTCCAATAAAGGATGTTGCCGTAAAGAAAGCGCCTAACAACCAATGTCCGAGAACAATTCCAACCAATGAAAGTGGAATAGGGATCATCATCATAATTGGGGTTTTGAAGTTCTGGAACCAACCCACAATCAACATATATATAATGAGGATCACCACTAAGAAGGCGACACCCAAATCCCGGAAAACTTCCAAAGTTATTTGCCATTCACCATCCCATTTCACGGTATAATCAGATTCGTCTTTCGGCGCATTCATGTACAATTCGTTCAAGGAATATCCCGCGGGAAGTTTGATGTTTTTCAATTTTTCATCCATTCCCAGAATCGCATACGCCGGACTTTCTAAGCCTCCCGCCATATCTGCCAGAATATAAACCACGCGTTTTTGGTCTTTTCTGTAAATTGTTTTTTCTAAAGTTTCCCGTTGAACCTTTACAATATCACTCACGGGAACCATTCCTGCCTGACCTTTCACTTTTAAATCGGTAATGTCGGAAATGCTGGTTTTGTCGCCATCATTGAGTTTCATCACGATATCAATGCCGTCATTTGATTTTGGATCAAATAAATTTCCAACCGAATGTTCGCCAATCAAATAAGTTAGATTTCCAACAATTTGTTGAGGTGCAACGCCGTTCAGCATTGCTTTTTCTTTATCGGCAACGATTTTAAATTCAGTTTGGGGCGATTCAACCATCCAGTCAACATCAACAACATCATCGGTACTGATGAGGATTTTCTGAACTTCATCTGCAATTCGAACTTGCTCGTCATAATCTGGTCCGTAAACTTCAGCCACAATCGTTGATAAAACGGGTGGTCCAGGCGGAACTTCCACGATTTTTACATTCGCTCCATATTTTTTTGCAATCTTGTGAATTTCCGGACGAATCACCTTTGCAACATCATGACTTTGTAAATCACGATCTTCTTTATGCAAAAGATTCACCTGAATATCCGCAGTATTGCTGCTTCCACGCATATCGTAATGACGAACCAAACCATTAAAGGTAATCGGAGAAGCCGACCCAATATATGATTGATAATTCACCACTTCGGGAACGGTTTTCAGATATTGTGCAATGTCTTGCGTTACTGCAGCAGTTCGTTCTAAAGTCGTTCCTTCTGGTAAATCGATCACCACTTGCACTTCATTTTTATTATCAAATGGAAGCATTTTTACTGCGACCCATTTTGCCGCAAAAGCAAACATGGAAATCATCAATAGTACACCCGTAATTCCGAGCATCGTCCATCTTTTCTTTTTATTATCAAGCAAAGGTTGCTCAATCTTTTTGTATATTTTATAGATGAAACCGGTTTCTAAACCTTGCTCTTCTTTATGTTCCTCACTCTCTTTTACTTTTAATAAATGGAAACCTAAATAAGGCGTAATCGTTAAAGCCACAAATAGGGAAAGTAACATCGCAATCGAAGCGCCAATCGGCATTGGCGACATATAAGGTCCCATCATTCCAGATACAAATGCCATCGGCAAAATTGCTGCAATTACCGTGAATGTTGCTAAAATCGTCGGATTTCCAACTTCATTAATAGCGAAAACTGCGGCTTGCTTAAACGGTAATTTTTTCATGTGGAAATGCCGGTGCATATTCTCCGCAATAATAATACTGTCATCGACGACGATTCCCACGACAAAAACCAGGGCAAAAAGCGTAATTCTGTTCAAAGTATAACCCAACATATAATAGGCGAAAAGCGTCAAGGCAAAGGTTAATGGAACTGAAAAGAAAACGACTAAACCGCCTCTCCATCCCATCGCCAACATTACCAAAAGAGTTACCGCGACAATCGCAATTCCGAGGTGGCTCATTAATTCAGATACTTTGTGAGAAGCCGTTTCACCGTAATTTCGGGTAACTTCAACATGCACATCATCTGGAATTAAAGTTTTCTTTAAAGTTTCTACTTGATCCAGAATTTCCTCCGAAATTTTCATTGCATCTGCGCCTTTTACTTTAGAAACAGAAAGCGTCACAGCTGGATATTCCGATAAAAAACTCTTGCCTTTTGCAGTGGCATTTCCATAACCAAAATTCACGTAATTCTTCGTGGAGGAAGGTCCATCTTCAATTTTCGCAACTTGTTTTAAATAAACGGGCATATTTTGAGAAGTTCCAATTACCAGGTTTCCAACATCTTCAGCAGAATTTAAAAATTCACCAGTTGTCACCAAATATTCCTGATCGTTGCTGGCAAAACTTCCAGATTGAGAACTTCCGTTATTGGCCTGGATCATTTGCATAATGCCCAATGCATCAACATTGGATTCTGCCATTTTATCTTTGTCCACAATTACTTGCAACTGTCGGCTTCTTCCGCCAATCACGTTGGTTAGGGAAACGTCTTTAATTTTTTTGACTTCAGAAGCAAGTTCTTCGGTCATTTGTCTTAATTGAAAGTCGTTGTATTTTTCACTCCAAAGCGTCAATCCCAACATCGGCACATCGTCGATGGAACGGGTTTTAATTAAAGGTTCGTAAACTCCTTTCGGAAAGATGTTTTTATTTTTCATCATCTCGTCGTAAAGTTTCACATACGAACGTTCCGTGTCTTCACCCACGTAAAACTGCACGATAATCATCGCTTTTCCGTTCATCGCCATACTGTGAACGTGCTCTACACCTTTGATGTTGGAGATTATTTTTTCCAAAGGTTTCACCACGCGATTTTCTACTTCCGTAGGATTTGCGCCGGGATAACCAACCATCACGTCGGCCATCGGTACAATAATTTGTGGTTCCTCTTCTCTCGGTATTAATGTCGAACTGTACATCCCAATCGCCATCAATGCGACCATCAACAGGATTGATAGTTTTGAATTGATGAAGACTTCGGCAATACGTCCTGCTATTCCTTGTTGCATAATTATTAGTTTAATTTAACAATGAATCAATTTACCAGTGTAACAAATTTTATTTGAATTGATTGGTAGACTGTTACATTATTTTATTGTTACATTATTTAGTTACTTTGGCTCCGTTATAGAGTTTTCCTTGCGCCGAAACGATGTAAGGTTCTTTGGCTGTAAGTCCAGATAAAACTTCGACCTGATCGCCAAAATCTTTTCCTATTTTCACCCAACGAAGTACTGCGGTATTATTTGAACTGATGGTATAAACTCCCGTCAATTGGCCTTTTTCTACCAAAGCAGATTTGGGAATCATCACGCCTTCCTGAAAATCCTGATTCACTTTTCCAGAATTTTTAAAAGGAAATTGAGTATTGACAAACATTCCCGGTAATAAATTTTGACTTCCCGAAACATTTACTTTCACCATATATTGTCCACCCGTATTTGTGGAAGATTTACTGATTTCTGCAACCGTTCCGCCAACTTCTTGGTTTGTTGATTTCAAAGTAATTTTCACCGGCATTCCTTGGGTGATTTTGGTAATGTTTTGCTCTGAAACCAAAACTTGCGCTTGTAATGCCGACGGTGATTCGATGGTCAACAAAGGCATTCCCGGACTTGCCATATCGCCTTGTTCTGCATATTTCGCCGTAATTACTCCGGAAATTGGTGCGGTAATATTAGTGTAGCGATATTGAGAATTGACTTCGCTTTTCATGGCTTGTGCGGCTTGCAAACCTGCTTGAGCCATTTCGTAACGTGCTCTCATATCATCAAGTTCTTTTTGGGACGCACTTTGATTTTTATATAAATTCGAGAAACGCTCGTAATCTTTTTTAGCAATATTATAACTTGCCTGTGCTTGAGAAATTTGCGCATTGGCTTGTCCACCTTTTGCCTGAATATCTGTGGAATTGATGCTTACCAATAATTGTCCGGCACTTACGTTTTGTCCAACTTCGGCTTTCATTCCCGTGATGTAGCCCATCATTCTGGTACTTACATTGACGGTATTTTTCGCCACTAATTTTCCACTTGCACTTGCATAAGCACCTTCAGAATTATTTCCGGATTGATTTACGGTTATTTGAATTGGCGTCTGCTTCAGTGTTGCATCCTTTTCGTCTGCCGAACAACTCATGGTTAATCCTAAAAGAAGGACGGAGTAAACTAATATTTTCATAATTTTATTTTTTAAGATAATAGACTGATAGATAATAGACTGATAGACTTTAGACAAAGAGATGTGAGAATAGAATAGGTCTCAAATCTCGTGTCTCTTAATCTCACGTCTACTTCAGAAATTTAAAGTATTCCAGGGCCGAATTATATTCGAAAATCGCTTGTTGGTATTCCAGTTCTTTTTGCGACATTTGAGTTTCGGCGGAAAGCAAATCAGAGGATTTTTCTAAACCTTGCTCGTATCTGTTTTTACGGATTCTATAGGCTTCTGCACTTTGATCCCAAGATAATTTGGTCAATGAAACTTTGTTGTCTGCATCTAAAACTTGGCGATACGATTTGTTGAATTCTAACTGATTTTGCTTTTGATATTGCTGAATTTCAGTTTGTGCTTTTGATAAATCGGCTTTGTAAACTTCCTTTTCGCTTTTGGCTTTGTAACCATCGAACACATTCCAGGAAAGTTGAAGTCCGAGTAAATAACCATTACCATTGAATTTGTACACTTTTTTGTCGTTCAATTCAAAACTTCCAAAGGCATTTAGTTTTGGTAAAAACTTCGCATCCGCATATTTCATCATGTAATCATACGCTTCCAAAGATTTCTCATAGGCTTGCAAATCTTTTCTGTTTCCGTTGAGTTTTGGATTTTGCTCCAAAATATTTTCCTGATAAGAAAATTCATCCATGGGTTTGAAGACTTTATTTTCAGAATCTTCATTCAATAAAAAATAAAGATAATCTGATGCATTTCTCACATGCGATTTCGCATATTGAATTTGACTTTCAATCTCAGAAACTCTCACATTCATATATAAAACTTCAGATTTCTGAATCATGCCGTTTTTGTAATAATTGTCGATCACTTTTTTGTTGGCAAGGGTGGTATTTTTTGCTTCTTCCAAAACTTTCACAACCTTATATGCCATTTGTAATTGCAGATAGGCTTTATTCAAATCAAACTGCAGATATTCTTTCGTACGTTCTGCTTTAATTTTCAAAACATCCACTTTTACTTCTCCCGCTTTTTTCTGATAAACCGCATCTTTATTAAAAATGGGTTGCTGCACTTCTAATTTCGTTGCGAAATTGAAAATGTTATCAGGTTTATTTAATTGAGTTGGATCAAAATCCATCATCGTAATTCTGGATTGGTTGAGTTTTGTTCCGAATGCCATTAAAGGACTGTTGGTCACAGTGCCTGTGTAGGACGCAGTTACGTTGGGTAAATACATTGCGCGAGTTTGCAATAAACCTGCTTCTGCAGAATTCACTTCATCATTCGCCAATTTCACGGAAAGGTTCTGACCTTCAATTCTGGTTTCTAAATCTTTTTTAGAAATCTGAATGGTATCCTGAGCAAAAAATTGTGTTGATATAAATAGTAGAAATAATACTTTTTTCATGTGTAATTTATTTGATGACAAAAGTATTGCAGTAAAAAATCGTGCACAGTGACAAATGTTACATAGAATCTTTTAATATTGGGAATTAGCGGTTCTTGTTTTCGCGCGGATTTCACAGACTTACACGGATGAATGTGTTACTTTGAAATGATTAGTCGATGTCATAAAAAAATCTGTGGAAATCCGTGTGATCTGTGCGCTTAAAAATAGTTAAGATGTGGTGTAAAATGAAAAACCCCGAAATTAATCGAGGTTTTTATCTGCAGAATATAGTGATGTGTTTAAATTTTACCATTTAAACTTCCCCAACCGCCGCCGTTGTGAACGTCGGTATAGCCATTATTCAAAAGAATTGTTTTCGCAGAACCACTTCTCATTCCAGATGCGCAACATGTAATAATCGTTTTGTTTTTGTCTTTTAATTTTGAAAGATTGTTTTGAAGTTGATCCACCGGAATATTGATGGAACCTTTAATATGTCCACCCGCAAATTCACCTTTGCTGCGAACATCAAGGATGATTGCACCTTTATTTACAAGGTCTTTGTAATCTGTTTTTGTGAAGCCGAAAAATTGATTAATAGTATCTAACATAATTTTGAGTATTTGATTGATTTAATACTGCAAATTTAGGTCAGCTAAATTGGGACTACAGTAATCTATATCACAGAAGTTCAATTTTATTTCGGGAAAGAATTAAAAGATGGTCTTTTTCCATTTGTTTCAGAACTCGGCTTGTTGCTTCCCGTGTAATTCCAAGTTCATCCGCTAATTGCTGATGCGTCACCGAAATTTCTTTAGAATTATACAGTTGAGTTTTCTGTTTGATGAGGTGTAAAAGTCGCGTATCAATTTTTTGAAAAGCCACCGAATTCACAACATCGAGTAGTTCCTCAAAACGTTTTTGATAGAGATCAAAAATAAATTCCGTCCAGTCCGGATATTTCTTCACCCATTCTTTGGCTTTATCCGCTGGAATCAGCATGATATCTGCACCTTCTTCTACGATTGCTTTGATTTTCGAAGTTTCATTTTTCATTCCGGAAAGAATCGAAACAATGCAACTTTCGCCCGGCGTTAAATAATAGAGTAGGATTTCGCGACCGTCTTCTTCCGTTCTAATGACTTTAATACTTCCGGAAATAACAACCGGAATATGTTTGATGTAAGAATCCATGTTCACGATCGTTTCACCCGCTTCAAAATGTTTCAGGTTACCGGAATCTTCAATTTCTTTCACTAAATCGGACTGGAAAATATCTTTTAAAATCATGGCTTAAAGTTAATAAAAACTCATGAAGTGAAAGCCATCTTCTATGTCTTGCTGGCGTTTCAGTAGAATATTCATCTCTTCCATTTCATTTTTCATTATTAAAGTTTTTACGTTTTCATTATGAAACTCAGTTTTTTACTGATTTGGAAAGACTTTTTCGAAAAGAAATTGCCGAAAAATAGTTAATCATTGCTAAATTTTTATATTTTTGGGAATCTTAAACAAATAAAAAATGTCAAATCTTTGGAGAACCAAACCCCTGAGTCAACTTTTGTCAGAATCTGACGAGACCTCAGACGGTTTGAAAAAAACATTGTCGTCTGCATCTTTGGTAGCCTTAGGAATCGGTGCAATTATTGGAGCCGGACTCTTTTCAATCACGGGACTTGCAGCAGCAAATTATGCGGGACCTGGTATCATGATTTCCTTTGTCATCGCAGCCATTGGTTGTGCTTTTGCCGGCTTGTGTTATGCGGAATTTGCCTCGATGATTCCTGTCGCAGGAAGCGCTTATACGTATTCTTATGCCACCATGGGCGAATTTATCGCTTGGATTATTGGGTGGGATTTAGTCCTCGAATATGCCGTAGGAGCCGCAACCGTTGCATCGAGTTGGTCAGGCTATCTCGGTAAATTCCTGGAAAGTTTTGGAGTTTCACTGCCTCATAATTTAATGATGACGCCTTTTGATAATTATATTGTTGATGGCGTAACGCACACCGGTTTGATTAATCTTCCTGCGGTTTTCATTGTAAGTATCATGTCAATGGTCTTAATCAAAGGAACCAGCGAATCAGCTTTTGTAAATACTTTAATTGTAATTTTAAAAGTTGCCATTGTTATTATCTTTATCGTGGTTGGTTGGAAATATGTAAAAGCAGAAAACTTAACGCCTCTAATTCCGGCGAATACCGGTAAATTTGGGGAGTATGGATGGTCCGGAGTCATAAGGGCCGCCGCGGTAGTCTTCTTTGCCTATATTGGTTTTGATGCCGTTTCAACCGCTGCTCAGGAAACAAAAGATCCTAAAAAATCGATGCCAATCGGTATCATGGGATCTCTGATTATCTGTACTGTTTTATACATCATCTTTGCTTACGTTATGGTGGGTGTTGTTAATTACAAAGCATTTACTGCCGGTGGTGGTGGAGATCACTTAGCGCCGGTTGCGATTGCAATTGAAGCCATGGGAAGCGTAGTAAACGGAACAATGGTTCCAGCATATCCGTGGTTAAATACTTCTATTATTTTAGCAATTTTACTTGGTTATTCATCCGTAATTTTAGTAATGTTAATGGGTCAAAGCCGTGTATTCTATTCAATGAGTAAAGATGGTTTGTTGCCAAAAGTATTTAGCGAAGTTCACAAAAAATTCAGAACACCTTATAAATCCAATCTTTTCTTCTTGGTTTTTGTAAGTTTATTTGCGGCCTTTGTCCCGGGAAGAGTCGTAGGAGAAATGACAAGTATTGGAACTTTATTTGCCTTTATTTTGGTGTGTATTGGAGTTTTGGTAATGAGAAAGACACAGCCAAATGCGCCGCGTGCTTTTAGAACACCATTGGTTCCGCTAATTCCGGTATTAGGAGTTTTAGTATGTTTAGGAATGATGGTTTTCTTACCATTTGACACCTGGATCCGTTTGGTTTGTTGGATGATGATCGGTTTAGATGTCTATTTGTACCGAGGAATTAGAAATTCTTATCTGGGTAAACAAAATAACACCACAGGAGATCCGAAGAATTATACGGTAACTGCAATTTCTGGTATTGGCATGACCATTCTTTTAGCAGTATTGGCCTACCTTCACCATCAGGATGCAGAGGTTGATGACAGCGGATTAATCATGTTCTCCGTAGCAATGATCGTTATTCACGCTATTTTATACGGATATTACTACATTAAATACAGAAAGTAATAAACCTTCAATTAAACTTAATTCTCGTCGTTATGGCGGGAATTTTTTTTATATTAGTACGATAAAACGCTCTGTTTTTTCCCTATTCCAATCTTAAATTCTTTATTTTTGAGTAATATTAATTCCAATGAAAAAATCCTTCAGTCTTCTTTTATTTCTATTTTGTCTAAGTTTTTCCTTCGCGCAAAAGGTTGATTTTCAAACGTTATTAAAAGATAAAATCTCTATTCGCGCTTTGCAGATTTATGATGGAAAGGTTTGGTATTCCGGAACTGATTCAAAATTCGGATTTGTGAGTTTAAAGGATTCTACAGATAAAAAGCAAATGAGATTGTCCGAAAAGAATTTGCAGTTTCGAACTTTGGCGCAGAACAAGACTGATTTTTATGCCGTCAATATCGAAAGTCCCGCTTACTTTTTTAAGATTGACAAAAAGTCTTTAAAATATGAAATTGTCTTTACAGACACTGCGAAAACAGCTTTTTATGATGCGCTACACTTTAGTAAAGATGGATTTGGTTTTGCTTTAAGTGATCCTAACGGAAAAGAATCGGCAACTTCATCGCTTAAAATTGGGAGCAAGTTTTGGCAAAAATGTAAGGGAAATTGTTTGCCGGAATTTAAAATCGGTGAAGCGGCATTTGCGGCAAGTAATACCAATATTGCGTCATCTAAAAAACACATGTGGTTCGCAACTGGCGGGTTATATTCCAGAATTTTCAGACAAAATATAAAATCCCGCACGTGGGAAGTTTTCGAAACTCCTTTCATACAAGGAACTTCCTCACGAGGAATTTATTCTATTGATTTCTACGACGACCAATTCGGAATTGCAGTCGGCGGAGATTACACCAAACAGGCAGAAAATATTAATAATATCGCCACCACCAATGATGGTGGAAAAACATGGCAAATTCAAGCTTCCGGAAAAAATGGGGGTTATAAAACTTATGTAAAGTTTCGTCCGAAATCCAAAGGAAAAGACATCATCGCAGTGGGTGACCAAAATATAGAATTCTCCAATGATTATGGCAAAACGTGGACAACCATTTCCGAAGAAAAAGGATTGTATGTTTGTGAATGGATTGATCAAAATACTTTAGTATTTGCCGGAAAAAACAGAATTATTAAAATGAAGGTTAATAATAATTTTTAAAAATTGTGTAAAAATATTTGCATTAGAAACTCTCAAAACTCATCTTCAATATGTACAAGTTCTATCTCATAATTCGACCACTCCTAACTTATTTTGTATTTTTGCAAAACGAAATTTCAAAATGAATTTCAGAAATCTTTGTAAAAAAAAGTAAGAAATGAATTCTTTAATCGATAAATATAATATTCCCGGACCTCGATATACGTCTTATCCAACCGTTCCTTTTTGGGATGACGCCAGTTTCACGAGCGATCTTTGGCAACAATCTGTCCTCAGAACTTTTAATGAAACTAATGATTCCGAAGGGATTTCAATTTATATCCACTTGCCATTTTGTGAGCAACTTTGTACGTTTTGCGCCTGTCACAAAAGAATTACCAAACAGCATTCTGTAGAAACTCCATATTTAGAAAGTGTTTTAAAAGAATGGGATCTGTATGTGAAACTTTTCGGCAGAACTCCAAAAATTAAGGAACTTCATTTAGGAGGCGGAACTCCGACCTTTTTCTCTCCTGAAAATTTGAGAATATTATTGGAAGGTATTTTTGCAAAAGCAGAAATAGCTGAAAATCCACAGTTTTCTTTTGAGGGACATCCGAATAATACTACGAGAGACCATTTGCAGACTTTATATGATTTAGGTTTCCGACGTGCCAGTTTTGGCGTTCAGGATTACGATCCGAAAGTTCAGAAAGCCATCAACAGAATTCAGCCTTTTGAAAACGTAAAGAACGTGACAGAAATGGCGCGTGAAATAGGTTATGAAGGCGTTTCTCACGATTTAGTTTTCGGCTTACCTTTTCATACTTGGGAGAAAATGGAATTTACGATCCGTAAAACTTTAGAATTGAAACCAGACCGTTTGGCTTTTTATTCTTATGCACACGTTCCTTGGATTAAAGGCGTTGGACAAAGAGGTTTCGACGAAAATGATTTGCCAAGTGGTGAAGAAAAACGTAAGTTGTATGAAAACGGAAAAAAATTGTTAGAAGAATTAGGGTATATCGAAGTAGGAATGGATCACTTTGCTTTGCCACACGACGATCTTTACCAGTCGATGATTTCAGGAGATATTCACCGTAATTTTATGGGTTATTCTTCCAGTAAAACCAAATTAATGGTTGGTTTGGGAATGTCGGCAATTTCAGATTCTTGGTATGCATTTGCCCAAAGCAATAAAACTGTAGAAGAGTATCAGAAGATTGTAGAAGAAGGAATTATTCCGGTGGTCAAAGGTCATATTTTGAATGAAGAAGACTTGGTGATCAGACAGCATATTTTAAATTTAATGTGTCGTTTAGAAACCTCTTGGGATCTACAAACCAGTTTCCCGGAAATAGAAAATGCTTTAGAAGCATTGAAAGAAATGGAAGCTGATGGTTTGGTGGAAATATCAAATAATACTATAAAAATCACTGAAAAAGGTCGGGCCTTCACTAGAAATGTTGCCATGACTTTTGATTTAAGAATGATGCGAAATAAACCGGAAACCCGTATTTTTTCGATGACCATATAATTTCATGTAAAGAATAAAAATGTAAAAGCGACTTGAAAGAGTCGCTTTTTTTGTTGACGTGAAATCTATTTTCCAGGTCTGAATGTTTACTGAGTCGAAGAAATTGAACTCTTGTACAGGTTTTAATTATCTTTACGATAAGAAGTTAAATTTTACATCAAGCTATGACAATAACGAACAGTAATTTGGATGATATTACGGAAATTTTCAGACTCTATCAACTCGCCAGAGATTTTCAAAAAATACAATTTCCTGAAAACCTGTGGCCGGAATTTGACCGGGATTTTATCGCAACTGAAGTGATTGAGAACAGACAGTTCAAAATAGTCATCGACAATAAAATTGCCTGTATCTGGGCAATCACTTATAATGATGCGGATATTTGGGAAGAGAAGGAAAATAATGATGCAATTTACATTCACCGCATCGCTACAAATCCAGAGTTTAGAGGAAATAATTTTGTTCAGATGATTGCCGATTGGTCTAAAGATTTTGCTAAAAAAGAAAATAAAAAATTCATTAGAATGGATACCTGCGGACAAAACGATCGCCTGATTAATCATTATAAAAATTGTGGATTTGAATTTTTAGGAATGAAAAAATTAAAAGATTCATCGGGATTGCAAGCCCATTATCATAATGCAGATGTCTGCTTTTTTGAAATCGAATTAAAATAGTAATTCGACCACAATGCGTTTTTTAGACTTCTCTTTGAATAACTTTTTTATTAATAAACATTAATCTTTTTAATAAATTAAAAATAAAATGGCAAACCTCGATACCTACCTAGATTCGCATTACATTCACCGCAGTAATTGGTTAAGAGCCGCAGTTCTCGGCGCCAATGACGGAATAATTTCTGTTTCCAGTTTAGCCATTGGTGTGGCCGCTGCAAGTTCCACCACGGAACCCATTGTTTTAGCAACGGTCGCTGCTTTGGTTGCGTGAGCACTTTCGATGGCGGCGGGAGAATATGTTTCTGTAAGTTCTCAAACCGATATTGAAACGGCAGATATTGAAAGAGAGAAGCAGGAATTATTAGAAATGCCGGAAGCGGAGCTGCATATGTTGGCGAAAATTTACGAGCAACGAGGTTTGAAAAAAGAAACTTCCATGCAAGTTGCCTTAGAATTAACGAAAGTTGATGCTTTAGGTGCGCATGTCCGGGATGAATTAGGCATTAACGAAATCAGTCAGGCTCATCCTATTCAGGGCGCTTTGGCGTCCGGAAGTTCTTTTGTAGCGGGTGGAGTTTTACCGCTTTTGGTAGTCCTGTTTGCGCCACTGAAAGGCATGGAGTATTGGCTCTATGGTTTCACGATTATTTCCCTGATTTTATTGGGCACTTTGGCAGCAAAAACGGGTGGTTCAAATATTGGGAAAGCTATTTTAAGAGTGACAATTTGGGGACAGATTGCCATGGGATTATCTGCATTCGTAGGTTATCTGTTCGGTGTTAATGTTTAACCGTTGCAAAAAGGTTTACAATTGAAAATTATTCTTTTGAAAGCCTTTTAATAAATTATAAATAAAACTTTTCGATTTAAAAATCAGTAGAAATTTACGATCCATATTTCATCATTAAAAAATAAAATCGTGAAAAAGATTATTCCAATTTTATTTGTAGTCGCTCTGATTTCCTGTAATAAACAGAGCGATCAAATTCAGGCTTTACAAAAGCGAGTTGATAGTTTGGAAAAAAAAGTGGCAGAGAGTTATAAACCTGGTTTCGGTGAATTTATGAGCGGAATTCAGGTTCATCACAATAAACTTTGGTTTGCAGGGCAAAATGAAAACTGGAAACTGGCTGACTTTGAAATTCATGAAATCATGGAAGCCATTGTTAATATTAAAAAATATCAGAAGGATAGAAAGGAAAGCGAAATGATTGATATGCTTAATCCAGCCTTAGATAATTTGGACATCGCAATCGAAAAACAAGATCCAAAACTTTTTAAAAACAGTTTTATTTCACTCACCAATACCTGTAATACCTGTCATCGTAAAACTGAGTTTGAATTTAATGTGGTGAAAATTCCCGATCAACCTCCCTTAAGCAATCAGGATTTTAGAAATCAACTTGAAAAAAAATAGGGCTGAGAATTGAATTATTTTTTGGTGAAGGTTGATGAAAACTTAAAAGGAATTGCAAAACTTTTTCTAAAATTAAGAATTATCGGTTTCGGCGGTCCGGCTGCACATATTGCCATGATGCAAGATGAAAGTAGTAGTTGAACGAACATTATTTCCTCGATTTACTTTGATAGAAATCGTAAATACTGTTTCCTGTTCGCTACCTATTCAAAACTCTTCTGGATCCTTCTGGAAATCGGTGCCATACTTTACGGCAGCGGTTATGTGCTGCTTGCGTTCATCGATACCGAAAGCGTTTCAACCGGAATGACCACGCGACAACAATTAATCGATGCGATTGCGGCAGTACAGTTTACGCCCGGACCCGTTTTCTCCTCCGTAACATTTATTGGTTATCAAATCAACGGTCTGTCGGGTGCAGTAATTTCGACGATTGCTATTTTTCTGCCGTCATTTGTTTTTGTGGCTTTCCTGAATCCTTTGGTAAAAAAAATGCGAAGTTCTGTTTTGTTTTCAGCCTTTTTAGATGCCGTAAATATAGCCTCGGTTGCCATCATTATTTCCGTGTGTTTTGCGATGTGTAAAGATTCGGTTAATGATTGGCGAACGATTTTAATTGCAATTTTAAGTATTGCGTTGACGTTTCGCTATCGAAAAGTAAACAGTGCATTTATTGTTTTGGGCGGTTCAATCCTAGGATATTTGTTGATGCTATTATGACAAAGAGAAAGTTATCAAAAGAAGGTTAATGGTTTTAAATAGAAGTATTTCAAAACGAATCATTCTGATAAATTGTTAATTAGTATTGGGTACTTTAATTGTAAGACAATTCACTTTGACATTTTTTATACAAGTAAAGTCGAAGTTCTCTTCATCAAAATTTTATGGTAATAATTCAATTTGTTATATTTACAAAAGCTTGTTGTAATCGAAATCTACAAACGGAATTGTGCAATCGCTGAACAAAATTTTAAAATGAAAAAAATATGGAACGAGAAAAAATCATAAATTTTCTTGAAAAGTTTGATTATCGTTATTCTGTAAAAAATCAGGTCATAGAAGTGAAACTGGATTTTTCACAAAAAGTGATGATTGATTTATCCGAAACTACTAAAATAAAAATTTCTGATAAATTAGTGGGTTGGAACTTTTTGACCGGTTTATTAGTGATGAGTTTAAAAAATGCAATCATTTATAACTTCATTATGAGCATCATTTCATCGTTTGTTTTTTTCTATCTGCAATCACTTATTTCTTCTATAAATTTCATTCCTTTCTATTTTGTTTTTATTCTCTGGCTTTTAATGTCTATTCAGTACTATGTGATAAAATTAGAAAATTTCAAAAGCAGAATTATGAATTTACCGGAATAAAGAAATAGCAGATTTTAGTTCGAAAGGGTTCACTTTTCCCTTAAGAAAATGTAGCAATACTTAGTTTAGCGGAAATAAAGAAATGATTAAGCTTATCAATGAAATACTGGCTAAATAAGCAAATACACTACAATTTGAAGCAAGATGTTCGCCGTAGAATTGGTTACTTTGAGCTTTTGCCAGCACTATTTTTCTGCGATTATTTATATAGATATAAAGCAAAGATAAACTGCCGGTTATGTCATTCAAAGTTTTTTACAATAAAAAATAATATTCAACGCTCAAATGCTGCCCATCGCTTTTCATCCCATCTATAAACATCCTTTGCCGGAAGGTCACAAATTCCCCATGTTGAAGTATGAATTATTGCCTCAACAATTATTGTTGGAAGGTATTGCGGAAGAAAGTGATTTCTTCGCGCCTGACCGTGCTGATTTGCGATATATCTACGCCGTTCACGATAAAGATTATGTGGATTCTCTTTTAGATTTAACACTTGATGCCAGAGCGCAGCGAAAAATTGGTTTTCCCTTATCTGCAGCATTAATTGAAAGGGAGTTAAGAATTGCACAAGGAACAATTATAGGCTGTGAGAAAGCATTTGAAACTGGAGTTGCCTTCAATATCGCGGGCGGCACTCATCACGCGTTTACGAATCGGGGAGAAGGGTTTTGTATGTTGAACGATCAGGCAATAGCAGCGAATTATTTATTAGAGGAAAAATTGGCAAGTAAGATCTTGATCATCGATTTAGATGTGCATCAGGGAAATGGAACGGCAGAAATTTTTCAGCATAACTCTAATGTATTTACATTTTCGGTGCATGGTCAAACCAATTATCCGTTCAGTAAAGAAGTTTCTGATTTAGATATTGGACTTCCTAATAGAACTGCTGACGATGAATATTTGAAATTGATCAATGAGTATGTTCCGAAATTGATCGATCAGGAAAAGCCTGATTTTATATTTTATTTAAGCGGCGTTGATATTCTGGAATCTGATAAACTGGGAAATTTGAGTGTTTCTGTGGAAGGCTGTAAGAGGAGAGATGAAATTGTTTTATCGAACTGTAAGAAATTGCAAATTCCAGTACAAGTCAGTATGGGCGGAGGTTATTCTCCTGAAATAAAAACAATCATTGAAGCGCATACGAATACGTATCGTGTTGCTGCTGACATATATAATTAAATTTAAAGCCTTGCTTTTTTTCTAAACTTGGGAAGATTTTTTGTGATTCGCTTTTAGGGTTATAATTTCTATTTGTACCCCATCTTTAAAATGCAAACCCATCTTCTAGCCGTGATAGGAGTGGAAATCCCGCAGGCAGCAGGTCTATTTTTTCTAACGCCAAAAGAGCGACCAACGGAAGCTCCTTTTTGTGTTTTCAGAAAAAAAGAGCTGCAACAAGGGATTGAAACAGATAGCGCGATCAGCTTCTCCAACAGAAATTTACTTTCCGAATCCCTGTTTTAATATTTCTTTAATTCCTTCAATATGATCGGTGAATTCGGTGATTTGAGATAAAACCTGTGCCATATTATTCGCATCGCCGAAAGCTTTCAATTTATTATTTTTGAGAAAAGTTGCTTTAATTTCGTCCCAACGATCAGACTCCTCTGAAGTCATCATATTGGTCATTTTCTTAAACTTCAAAAGATTTGCTTCCGCAGCATTCGTCAGGGTTTGCGTTTCGTTTTGATAATGGGAGAGCAGGATAGTGTTGATTTCTTCATCGTTCATCATGGGAACGATTTTCGAAACAAGTTTATTCATGTCCCGATATGAACCTTGCAGCCTAAACGGTGGTTCAACGCGGTAAGAATCTTCCATCGCAGCGGAGGCAATGTAAGCGGCATTCGCCTTTAATAGAACATTTCTGACTTTAATCACTTTATCCAAAACAGCAATATAAGCCTCAATATCCTGTTTGGAATGATTGCCTTTTAATTCAAAACCCTCTTTCTTTCCGGTTTTTGCCATCTGAATTAAAGGATACAGATCTTCCGGATTTTTAGAAGCCAACTGCGTCAAAAGCGGATGTGAAGTCAGGGAGTTTTCAATCAAACTGAGCTTAAAAAGATCGGTCGTGTTGCCAATCACATCACCCAGATTATAAATGTCTGCCCGGTTGGCAAGCATGTCCGGGATTCGGAATTTTTCGCCGGTTTCCGTGTAGGGATTTCCGGCCATAACCACACAAAACTTCTTCGATTTCATGTCGTATGTTTTCGGTTTCCCATTGTAAACGCCTTCCATTTTTCGGGTGCCATCTGCCAGGGAAATAAATTTTTGTAAAAATTCCGGATTGCAATGCTGAATATCGTCGATATAAAGCATGACGTTATTTCCCATCTCCAGCGCTAAATTCAGCTTTTTTAATTCTTCTCTGGCGGCAGAATTTGTGGCAGATTCCGGATCTACAGAAGTGATATCATGACCGATTGCGGGTCCGTTTATTTTCACGAAAACCAAACCTAATCGGTTGGCCAGATATTCCATCAAAGTCGTTTTCCCATAACCCGGAGGCGAAACCAAAAGTAACATTCCGGAACGGTCGGTTCGTCGGTCATCTCCGGCGCTGCCCAATTGTTTTGCGAGATTATCTCCAAATAAGGGTAACCTGTTGTGCATTTAGAAATTGAAAGGAAAAAAGATTGTCCATTTGATTAAAAAATCGTATATTTAATTGATTACCAAGTCATTTAAATACATGAACAATCTCATTCAAAACTACGAAATTATTTTAAAAGAATTGACAGCAACCTGTAAACATATTAAGTCAAATAAGCAGATCAGACTCCCGAAAATGTCTGACTTGGAACTTGTGGCACTTAATATTACCGCTGAATACATGTCCATTAACTCTGAATTACAGTTGTTTAGATGTATTTCGGGAACCGATTTGGATGGGAAGATCGAGAGGAGCGTCTACAATAAAAGAAGGAGGAGGCTTTTTCCATATATTGAAAAAATAAGGGAGACCTTAAGCGGTAAATTTTCTGATTTCAGCGATGTCTTCATTGTTGATTCAACACCGATTGAAATATGTAAATTCAGTCGTGCAAACCGTTCGGCAATTTGTTCCACAGATGATATCAAACCTTCGTTTGGATATTGTGCCGCGCAGAAGTCAAGGTATTTTGGCTATAAACTTCATGCGGTTTGTGACAAGAATGGAATCTTTCACTCTTTTGATTTCACCCCTGCAAATGTTCATGATGTAAATTACCTCAAGGATATTAAGGAAAACTTTAAAAACTGTTTATTGATCGGGGACAGAGGATATATCAGTAAAAAATTTCAAGTAGATTTATTCAACTATTCCAAGATAAATCTTTCGGTCCCGATGAGGAAAAACCAGCATGGTTTTGTAGAGTTTTCAAGGACAAAATCAAACATAAGGAAACGGATTGAAACCAATATATCGCAACTATGCGGCCAGTTTACAATAAACGTGAACTTTGCAAAAACCTTTCAAGGTTTGGCGACAAGGATAGTGTCGAAAATAACTTCTTTTACGATGATTCAATACCTCAATTTTTTCGTCTTCAAAAGAAGTTTGAATAAACTAAAAGTTAATTTGTGCTAAATGCACAACAGGTAAGGGTAAATAAACCTGATCAATTAATTTGTTTCGAACAAAGGAAGTCAGGACTTTTGGCTCAAATTCATGCAGCCTCAAATTTTCTTTTAACTGAAGCGTAAGTTGATGTCTTTCATTTCTGAACTGCTCAAATTCCGGCACATCAATTTCGAAATACTCTTTCAGCAAATTGACAAAACGGTGGTAATTGAAATGGAAAGTTCCGTCCAAAATGGTTGAATGTGAACCCGCTAATCCAGTAATATCCGCGTCGGCATCTACCGAAATTATTTTCTCACTGCTTTCGTGTGGAAACAGTAAGAGCGCAATTACCTCATATACATATTCAAGATCGTTTTCCGTTTTTGAGTCTTTAATGTAAGAGGAAACCCATTGAAATGCGAGTTGAATTTTCGCCTCAAAATCGGTGGCTTTTTCTATTCCCTGTTTAAATTTGAGGTCTGTATTTTTCGCGGCAAGCACTTTTTGAAAATCTTCAACGAGTTGTTTTGCTTTGAGACTGATCACAAATGAATTATCTTTCATTAACTCTTGAAACAGATAAGTGGCAACCAATTCCGGCTCGATCTGCGCATTTTTTACCACTTCAACATTTTCAGAAAAAATTTTAAATTCTTTTTCCAAATCATCTAAAATATAATCAAACTGACTGCTTTTTGGAAATGTTTCTAAAACTTCGCCTGCAGATTTCATTTTTTGATTTAAAGTTTCCCGCTTTTCAGTTTCTAAATTTTGCCAGAAGAATTGTGCAAAGGCACGCGTTTTCGAATCAAAACGAAGCATTCCTAATGCATTGTGTTTTTCTAAAAGTGTTTTTAAAATTAATAAAGTATCCGCATCATGAACGCCTTTTATATAACCTTCCGAATAATTTTTGGAGGTTTCATCGGCTACGACTGCCTGAAGTTTTTCCGGGGTCATCGAAGTCAGTTCTTCGACAGGATAATTTTTAAATATTTTATAAGCTAAAAACGAAGCTCTGTAAATTTGACTGTTTTCTGAAACAAGATCCTGATTCCAGTATTTTTTACCTGAATTTAGAATATCACTTTTTAAAGGCTGATAAAAATCGGTGCCCGTCAAATGATAATTTAATTGGCCGTCTTTAAAAACAATTGTCAAGTCTAAATTCTGTTTGTTAACCGCAAATTTATGCTTCCCGAGTTTGATGATGTTTTCGCCGTCTTCGTATAATTCCTGCTTATCTTTCAGCTTTCGGAGAGCATCTTCTTTCGCAGATTTTAATTCCGTTTCGATGGATTCTGCTTTTCCAACATCGTCAAGATCAGTTAACTGTTTTATAAGCTCACGAAGTTTAGAAATCATTAAATCTGAGGCAAAATAACCATTGATTTCTTCTGTAGAATTAAAGGTCATGGCTTTACTCGCGACACTTTTTAAGATTCTTTTAGACGAATTTTCTACGGAGATGGCTTTTTTATTTCTCGCTTCTACCAAACTGTTTTTCTTGGTTTCAAAAGCGGTGTAAATTTCTTCGCGCTTTTCAATGATCAATTCGGAGAATTCCTCGTAATCGGCAAACCGTGCTTCCAGATCTTCTAACTGAACCGACATTTTATTCAGAGATTCTGCAATTTTATCCGGCGTATTTGCTCGGTCGATGGCATTTACGATACTTTGGTCGATCAGTTTCATCTGTGCGGCAAAATCTGCCTTGGCTTCCTCACCGCCCAAAGTACCGATCTTATTTTTAATCTCTGCTTTTACCTTATTTAAAGTTGCAAAAATTAAAGAAATATTGTTGATGATCTGGGTTGCGTGCGAAGTGTCGTCGATCTTTAAATTGGAAACGATGTCGATCAGCATTTCCAGGTCGGTCGTGATTTGATTGACTTCCTCTTCCAGTTTTTTACCTTCTGCAACTTTGGAGATCGCTTCAATTTCCGCCTGTTTTTCCTGAACTCTGAGGTGATAAGGTTCCAGCGCTTTTTCGTCTAATAAAAAGGTGACGCAATATTGAGAGATGCGTTCTGTTTGTTCAACAATCTCTTTTTCCAGATTTTCAATGAAAGATTCGTCAACATAACGAACCTCTTTCAAGCTGATCACTTCTCCACGTAAAGAACGCAGCTGTGCAAGATTGCTAACGAAAACATCAATATTATCGAGCGGCGAGGATTTTATGGTACTGAAAAGTTTATTGGCTTTTTCCTGAGTTTTAGTAATAATTTCCTGCGCATGTAAGCGAAGTTGAACTACTTTTTCAAATTCGTCAATCGCAGCATTTGCCGTGTTTTTAATTTCTAAAAGAGGCTGATTCAATTCGAAAGTATCTTTGGAATCGATCCAGTAATAGCCATCTAAAATATTCTGGGACAGTTTAGCTAAATCATTGTAAAGTCCATCGTAATTGTCATTTTTATTAAGAAGTGTGATGATCGAATTGGAGTCAGCCATCGCTTTTACAATGTCTTTATTGCCAATTTTATAAATGAAACTGTCTTTGTGAACGGATGGAATCAGATCTCCTTTAACAAAAGGAGTTTGCCAGATCTGAACGACATGATTTTTAGTCTGCTCATTTTCTGATTTAAAATAGCATAATTCACCCTCATTTAGAATTGTAAATCCATTGCAGATGATCGGAGTTTTAACTTCATGGGAGATCAGATTATAAGAAATCAGCACATATTGACCAGATGTTTCCTCATAGAAAACATACATAAAATCTTCCCCATTTGGCGAAGCAATACGCTCCTGAAATTTCAAGCCTTCCAGCGTATTTTCAAATATTTTATATTCTCCCGTTTGGAGATAATATCCGTTGGAAAAAATTAAACCATGATTGTCGGGAAGGAGAATTGCGGCATCTTTAATGCTGTCGATCTTCTGAACTTCCTGTAATTTATGGTTATAAACAAAGAAGCGCGGTTCTTCCTGAAAAGGTTTGATTTGTAAAGCGATCAGGTTTCCGAGGTCCGCAAATTTATAATCGCCGTCATCTAAAGTTTGATCAGGAAAATCAACATCTTCATCCAGAATACCTTTTCCGGATTCCGTATTATCTTCAATTTTAATGGTTAAAGTTCCACCGATGGTTTCTACAAAAACTTTATCAAGAATTGAAATATGCGGATATTTTCCATATTTCTGCATGTCTCTGGTCGCTTCCTGCCAAAGGAAATCATGCTGTTTTGGGAATTTATATTCGTGGTCGCTTCGGTTGTCAATATATTCCAAGTGATCTTCCCGAATCAGCCATTTAAAGGTTTTAATATCTGAGGTGCGATCACTCAGTTGAAAGACCATGTGCAGATAATTCCCGGAGATAAAGAACTTTCTAAATTCGGTATCGCGGTAGTATTTGTATAAATTTAAAAAATCAAAAAGAAACGTTTCATCGTCTAGTAAGTCAAGGTTTTGAGTCTTAAATTCTTCATTTTCATATTTGTAAATACTGAAAACATCTTCGATTTTAATATCGGTTCTCAAACCAAAATAGACGTTGTATCCAAAAATAGACAGATTTCCAATCGTTACAATATCACTCGGCGTACAGCTGTTCTCAGTGACAATTCGTTTGTTAGCGATCAACTTAGTCTCGATACTTCCGAAAACTTCTTTACGTGCACTGTTGAGTGAATTTAACCGTTCGATCAAATCCTTTTTTTGAGCCTCTAATCGACTCTGTATAATTTCGTAAGTGCCGCCTTCCAATGAATTCATTCTATAAAAGTATAGGTAGTGGTTAATGTGAGAAAACCTGATGTTTAATGATCAAATCGAAAAAATCCTGCAGAATTTTTGTTTATTCTGCAGGAATTTAAATGAAGTTTTTAGCCTAATTTTTTGTCAGTCAGACCAAGATTTTTAGCCATCGACATTAAGTTGGAGAATAAGCCTTGCTCGCTTTCATCTTTGCTTCTTTTTTGCAATTCGATAAGCAGACCGGCAACGGTTAGGTTTTTAATATCTTCTGAAGAAATTCCATATTTGTCTGCGAAACCTTTTATTTTTTCTAAAAGATTTCCACCATCCATATTTCCGTCTCCGAGAATGGATTCCTTAATTTCTGTAATATGTTCAGAATGGTTTACCAAACGGTCAAAGCCTTTAGCTTTCGTAATTTGTCCGACGATCTGATCGAAGAACATAGTCTCACCACCAACGATATCAATTTTCGCAGCTTTCAACGCTTCCCCAATAACGTTCGCCTGAGCGTCTGCGATATCTTTTTGGATATTAATTTGTGCCAGATCCACTTGGAGTTCTTTATTAAGACGCAATTTGAATTCTTCGTGTTCTTTTCCAACGCCATCCAGTTTTTTCATTGCATTTGCTTTCTCTTCGATGCCTTTTGCTTCTGCCATTGCTTTCTCGCGGATGACCTCTGCTTCTGCAAATCCAAGATCTCTTGCGGAAGTTGCTTTCGCCGTCATTCCGGCCGCTTCAGCCATAGCCATTTTTTCAACCACTATCGCATCTACGATTCCCTGACGTTCGTTGGCATCGGCTTTTGCATGCATGACCTGTGCCTCAGAAAGTCCAAAGGTTGCATCTTCTTTTGCTTTTGCTTCTGCTAAAATCTTACGGGCCTGCGCTTCTTTTTCACTCGCCACCATATGCGCTTCTGCATCGATGTTGATTTCTGCTGCTTTTTGTACCGCTGCTTCTTTTTCAGCTTCTGCCGCTCTTATGCGTTTGATAAATAATTCTTCACTGGACTTCTCTGCTAAAGTAATGGCAACTTTTTTCTCTCTGTCGGCTGTTTTGAAAGCTTCAATATCTTTCATGTTTTCCTGCTCCTGAACCACACCTTTTTCCAGCATCACTCTTTCACGAATGACATCCTGAATGTTTTTACGTTCAATCTCTACGGCTTTGTCTTTCTCAATTTGTGCCAGGGTCACAATTCTTTCGCGTTCGGTTTGTTCCAAAGCGCGGTCTTTTTCCACTCTTTCTGTTTCTACGGCTTCGGTTCTTTCTTTGTTTTTTAAGGCAACGATTACCAAACGATCTTTGTTTTCCTCTGCGACCGCAACTTTTTCTGAGGTATTAATTCGCGCAGTTTCAGATTTTAATCTTTCCTCTTCTGCAACTTTTAAGGTTTCCGCCAGTTCTCTGGATTTGATGTTTGCAATTTCTCTTTTCTGTTGCTCATCTTTCTCTGCCAATTGTTTGTCCAGGGCTAAAATTGCTTCTTTGGCTTCCACATCCTGTTTGCGAATTGTTTTTTCCTCGTCCCGTCTAATTAAATTTGCTTTAATATTTTGAGCTGCCGTTAATTCTGTGATTTTTTTAATCCCTTCAGAATCAAGTATATTATCTGCTTTTAAGTATGATAACGGTGTCTGTTCCAAATCATCAATCGCACAATCATCCAGAATATACCCGTTCAGATCAGTACCGATGATGGAAATAATCTCTGTACGGAATTCACTTCTTGCTTCGTAGAGTTCGATGAAGTCAAACTTTTTACCAACGGTTTTAAGGGCTTCAGAAAATTTAGCATCGAATAAGGTACGCAGCACTTCCATGTCTGAAGCTCTTTCGCAACCAATGGTTTGTGCTACATTAATAATATCTGCTGTGGATTTATTTATTTTAATAAAAAAAGTAACCTTAATATCCGCTCTGATGTTGTCTTTACAAATCAAGCCGTTGGCACCTGTGCGTTCTACATCCAGTTTCTTCACGGAAATATCCATGATTTCCATTTTGTGTAAAACCGGTACTACGAGACCCGCGTTGTAGAAAACTTTGGTGCCGCCGGCTCCGGTTCTCACGATCACTTTTCCCTGAATGATTTTTTTGTACATCGAGACGATCCAAACAAGAAGTCCGATAATGACCACTATAGTTGCGATCATAGTAATAAGTAAAGAGTTTCCTAACATATGATTTTGTATTAATTAAGGTGTTTTTTAAATGGATAAAGATTTTGTGAAAATAGTAAAATTTGACTGGTTAAAAATCAGTAGTCAAATTTTTCTACAAGATAATATTTTTTGTCTTTGCTTTCGGCAACAATCACAGCCGGTTGACCTGCGAGTAATTCTTCACTCGTGTTGCTTCGGGCGGAGAGTCGGATGGGGTCGCCATTGACGTTGAGTTGAACCTGGCCCGTTTTCAAATCATTAAGCGTAGAGAAAACAACACACCTTCTTCCCAGAAAATCAATTTCGGGCTCGCCTTTGTGATTGACCTGACGGTAAAGATAGGCGAGGGGTTTGCTGAAAATTTTAACAATGAAAAGACTCAAAATAAAGTTAGGAATTAATAGAAGAAAACCCACCAAAGTGCTTTCAATTCCAAGATAGTACGTAACGTTGATGCTAACAAACCACATGCTTACAAACATGATTGTCAGAACAAACATCAGCGGTAATTCATCAAAATTAAAGAACTGAAGGACTTTCATAAAACCACTGGCTTCAGAAGTTTCTGCTCGGTCGGGCAAGTCTTTGCCATGATGATCGAAATTGGTTTCCATATCTGCGGAATCAAAATCGATGCTGAATAAATCGGGATCCAGACCTGCAATAATCACCATTATCCAATACAAAACCATGATGATTGACATGATGCTGAAAAATGCATTCACAGGAGAAAAGGAAAGTTCTAAAAGTTCTTTCATAGGTCTTAGTTTATTCTTTGGAATGGGTAATTCCCAATTCTTCTTTTAATTTCTCGAGCTCGCTTTTGGCTTTTGTTTTAGAAACATCAATGGCTTTATCGATCTCTTCATCTATTGATTTTGCATTGTGTGCAATATCTCCGTATGCTTCAGATAATGCCTCTTCCTGTGCAACTTTTTCCTTCATTCTTTCCAGGAGTGCTACTGTTCCGTTGCTGTCGATCTGGGCCATTTGTTTATTTAAAGTTTTTGTGGCATCAGCAACCTTTACTCTGGATTTCAAAATCTTAAGCTCATTTTCCCATTTGGAAATATTTTGCTTGATGTTCTGCACGTTGCTTTCCATTTGAGATACATTTAAATCAAATTTCTCTTTATCTGCCAATGCTCTTTTCTGACCCGCTGCGGCTTCTTCTTTTTTAATTAAAGCTTCTGTCGCCAAACGGTCTGCTTCTGAAGAATCTAGATCACCGGACTGGGCTTTTTTCAAAATCAGCATGGCTTTTTCGTTATAATCTTCGCCTTTTGCCGCGTATTCCTGTACTTCATTTTTGGCCCGGATACTCATGGCTTTTACCTGTGCTAAAGCTTCCAGGCTTTTGTCCAGATCCTGTCTCATATCACGGATTCCTTGCTCGGTCATGGTGATTGGATCTTCAATTCCGTCGATTGCAGAATGTACTTCCGCGGTTCCTATTTTTAATAATCGCTTTAAAAATTGCATAATTAATTGTTTTTTGAAAAATTAATAATTTGTTCTGAATATTCGCTGAGTAAAACACTTAGAGAATTAATGGTGGCTTCAAATTCATTCTGATTCAGATTCTCCACCTGTAAAGAATCCCGAAAAATAACCTTTCGACCGGAATCATCCAATACAAATGCGCCATGAATGATATCCCGATTTTTCTGTAGAAGTGATTTGTAAACGTGATTTCCCGGCTCTTTAATTTCGAAGATAAACTGTTCAAAAATTACAATGGGTGGCGCCACGCAAATGATGAGATTCATGATTCCTTCCGATTCGTTGCTCACGATAAATATTCCTTCCTTTTGATTCTCCTGTTTTATTTCCAGTTGTAGATTTTGGAGGAAACCTTTAATTAATGAATAGTAGTCTTTCATATTCTAATTTATTATGAGTTAAAAATCGTTTTATTTTGAATACCAATATACATAAAAAGAAAATTTTAAAAGCCCTTAAAAATATATGGTTGTAAACTAAAACGCTTAGTAAAATTTAGTACATTTGCTAAGTGCACTAGACAAATGTACAAAATAATTTTAATAATGCAAATATAATTAGCAAGATGTTATTACTATTTGGGAAAAATTTGAAAAAGATTCGAAGTGTTCATGGTTTAAGTCAGCAGCAATTTGCAGATATATTTGATTTAAAGCGCGGTACATTAGGTGCTTACGAAGAAAACAGAAGTAATCCCAAGCTGGAAACAGTAATCAGGATTGCTAATCATTTTAGTATTGGAGTGGAGGATTTACTCATTTCTGAATTAACGGTCAATAAATTGTTAAAGTTTAATGAGCGTTTGGCAGTGGAAAGTGATTTTTTTAAAGATTTTGAATTTGAAGGAATTCCCTGTGTTCTGCCAAAAAATAAGTCGGAATTTATTAAAAATTATTCTGTAGGATTTGATCTGGCTCAGCTGTCAGAGCTTAAACTGCCTTATGTAGAAGTTGAAAATCGTCTTGCCTTTGCTGTAGATGATTTAGCGATGACCAGGGGACTTGTTGAATTTTTTCCGAAAGATATTGTTGTAGGGTTAAAAATTATTGTTGAGGATATTGAGGAAAATAATTTAGTTGTAGCCTTAACTAAAGATGAATTGCTGTTGCGGAGGTTTAGTAAAGATCACCAGCATTTTATTTTAAAAGCTGATCATCACGGTGTGGAAGATGTAAAACTCTTGCCTGAGGATTTAATTTGCATCTGGAAAATTGAACACGTTTTTAATTACAGTCTTCGTTCCAAAGAAATTCTTTTAGAAAATCGTCTGGCGGTCATTGAAGAAACGATCGCTTCTTTAAAGATCCAAAAATAAATTTGAAGATCGTTTTATTTTAAGTAAAATAGAAATAAGTTTCAGAATAATTTTAAACTGATACCAGATTTCATGTAAGGTTAATTTGGGTAATCATTTAATTAGTAATAACTTGTGTCTCAAACTACTGATTATGAAAGTGCAATTTTCTTTTTATACCCTAATTTCTTTACTCCTTTTATCATCCTGTAAAACCCTGACAACTTCTGCTCCTCCTGTTGTTGATGACGGAAAAATTACGGTCACTTTTGTCCAAATCAATGATGTTTATGAGATTGCTCCCTTGCAAGGCGGCAAGGTGGGTGGAGTAGCACGGGTCGCAACTTTGAAAAAGCAGGAACTTGCTAAAAATCCGAATACTTTCCTGGTGATGGCAGGGGATTTCTTAAGTCCATCTGTTTATAACAGTTTGAAATATGAAGGAAAGAGTATCCGCGGAAAACAAATGGTTGAATCCCTTAATTCTGCCGGTTTAGATTGGGCGGTCTTCGGAAATCATGAGTTTGATATTAAAGAAAGTGAATTGCAGGACCGAATGAATGAATCCACTTTTAAATGGATCGCCTCCAATACTTTTCACAAAACGAAATCGGGTGTCGCTCCCTTTGAAAAAGTCACTTCTTCGGGGAAGGAATCTATTCCGGAAACTTATATTATGAATGTTCAGGATGAGGATGGAACCCAAGCAAAAATTGGATTTATGGGCTTAACGCTGCCCTTTAATAAAACAGATTACGTTGCATACACAGATGAATTGAATGCCGCTGAAAAATTATACAGTGAACTGAAAGAATCCTGCGATGCGGTAGTTGCGATTACGCATTTGGCTGTAGAGCAAGATAGTATTTTAGCACGTCGAGTTCCTGGTTTAGCGCTGATCATGGGCGGACATGAACATGATATGCAGTTCAAAAAAATAGGAAAAATATACATTACAAAAGCGCACGCCAATGCGAAGTCGGCGTATGTAAATCACCTCACGATCGATGTGAAAAATAAAACCACTTCTGTCATTCCTGAATTGCGAATGATTGATACTGCGATTCCGGAAGATCCCGCTACAGCACTGGTCGTTAAAAAATGGATGGACATTGGAGAGCAAAATTATGAAGCGCTCGGCTTTAATGCGAAACGGATCATTCGAGATAGAGGTGAACCTTTGGATGGGCGGGAGGAAATGATTCGCAGCGGTAAAACCAATTTAACCCGCATTGCAGTATCGGCCATGGAAAAAGCGGTACCAACTGCAGATGTCGTACTTCTGAATTCCGGTTCTATCCGCGTGGATGATATTCTTCAAATGCCGATCACTGAGTATGATATCATTCGAACATTACCGTACGGTGGCTCCATTTTGGAAGTTGATATGCGGGGAAGCCTTTTAATTAAAGTTTTGGAAGCGGGTCGTAACAATGTAGGGTCCGGCGGTTTTCTACAATATTCAGCAGATGTTAATTATGATACAACAAGAAAAACCTGGACGTTGAAAGAGAGGTCTATTGATCCTGCAAAATCTTATCACGTTGCGCTTGCAGATTTTTTAATGACAGGAGGTGAAGCAAATATGGCCTTTTTAAATAAGGATAACCCTGATATCATTAAAATTTATCCGACCATTACCGCAGTCTCAGATCCGCGGTCCGATTCACGTCTGGCGATCATTAAATATATGGCTGAACTGGGCAAGTAAATGGCGAATTAATGTTCCATAAAAGTAAACCCTTACTTTTATGAACCCTTTTATCCCCGAAATAAAAAGAAATCATCTTTCATGTCCTCGATCTGTGCATCTTCATTGGTGATGATGTAATCAATGGCTTTGGTGGTGAACTCATTTCCTTTTTCAGTTAATGAAACGATGTGGTCATCAATAGTGAATAAATTATTTTTGAGGCCTAAGTTTAACACGGTTTTACTTCGAACCTTTTGCCAGTTAATATGGTCGGTGAGGTGATTGAAGTGACGTTCTTCTTTTTCTTTGTGATTTTTAAGATGTAGAATAAAAGTAATTATAGAGACTTCGATCCTTTGTTGTTTTTCACGATATAGTACAGCAATTAATCCTTTACTTGGAGCAAATAAATAAACTGCTAAAAACACGATGCCCAACATGGTAGCAATACTTCCCGCAATCGAGGCATCTAAATAGTTTGCCGCCCAGTAACCGGAAATTGCACTGAACACACCGAAGAAGCAGGCCAACAGAATCATTTTTGTTAAGTTTGATGTAAGTAAATAAGCAGAAGCGGCCGGCGCAATCATCAAAGCGACCACCAAAATAGCTCCCACTGCATCAAATGCACCGACGGTGGTAACTGACGCGACACTCATAAGACCATAGTGAATAATCGCCGGAGAAAATCCCAGTGAAGTAGCAAGTCCGGCATCAAAAGTGCTGATTTTTAATTCTTTATAAAAAGTAAAGAGGAGTGTGAGCGTCACAAGTAATATTATTCCAATCACCCACATTGATTTGGGGCCGAGATCTATTCCATCATAATAAAGTCGGTCAAAAGGCGAAAATGCCAATTCCCCCAATAACACAGCGTCAATATCCAGATGAACATCATTGGCATATTTTGCGATCATGATAACGCCAATACTGAATAATGCAGGAAAAACTAACCCAATAGCGGTGTCTTCCTTCACGAGTTTTGTCTGCTGAATTTTCTCTACCAAAACTACCGTGAGAACTCCTGTTAAAGCTGCCAATAAAATAAGCCAGGGCGAATTAAGATCTTGGGTGATAAAAAATCCCACTACAATTCCCGGTAATATAGAATGGCTGATGGCGTCGCTGATCATCGCCATTTTCCGGAGAACCAAGAAAGTCCCGGGTATGGCGCAGGCGATGGCAACCAGGCTTGCGATAAGCTGTATTTCTAATTGTGCGCTACTCATCTTTCAGATTTTGATTGTACATATTGGTCGCAGCTTCTACACCTTTTGGAGTCATGCTCCACATTTCACCGTGTACTTCTACATACTTTTTATTAATCAGTTTTCGCAAAGCTTTTCGGCTGTAGCCCCGAAGATTATTTAGAATTTTGATGGCGTGTGGATGGGAAATGTCTTCATGATCTTCCACAATATGATACATAAAAGCTAAAGTCTTTTGCAGTTCTAAATCGTCGCGGTTCTTTATTAACCGGATCTGCTTAAACAAGAGTCCGCGTTTTGGAGAAAAAATAAAAGAAAACAGAACGAAAACAGATGCTACCAAAACAATCACCGGTCCTGTAGATAAATTATTTTGCGTTGAGCTAATTGCGGTTCCGAAAACTCCGGCACTTGCACCCAAAATCGCGGCTAAAAATACCATCAAGCCTAAACTGTTTGTCCACTGTCGGGCAGCTGCGGCGGGCGCTAAGAGCATGGCACTCATTAAAACAACACCCACGGTCTGTAATCCTAAAACAATGGCAAGCACAATAAAACTTGTGATTAAAACATCGATCAACTTCGTATTAAAGCCTAGGGTATGCGCATAATCTTTATCGAAAAGCAAGATTTTAAATTCTTTCCAGAAAAGAAGCAATACAATTAAGCATAAGCCTGTGACAATACTCATTAACCAGACATCGCTTTCTACTAAAGTGGCAGCTTGTCCGAAAAGGTATTTATCTAATCCTGCTTGATTGGCATTGGGTTGTTTTTGAATAAAAGTTAGGAGCAGCATTCCAAATCCGAAAAAGACGGAAAGTATCAATCCTAATGCGGTATCTGATTTTAAGTGAGTTTTGGTGGTAATTCCCCGAATCCAAAAAGTTCCCAGAAGCCCGCTGATTAATGCGCCAATTAAGAGAATATGCGTGTCTTTGGAACCCGTAATTAAAAAGGACAAAGCGATTCCCGGCAAGGCGGCATGAGAAATGGCGTCGCCTAATAAGCTCTGTTTCCGTAAAACCGCGAAACTGCCCAGCATTCCTGTGACTCCGCCTAAAATGGCAGTTCCCAAAGTAATGGTGCGCAGCGTATAATCACTGAAAACGAGTTTGATGTATTCTAGGATATCCATTTTATTTCTGAATACTTACTTTGTAGTTAATTCCGTAAGTTTTGGTGAGATTTTCATCATTAAAAATGTCTTTTACAGGACCGGTCGCAATTTTTTTTACGTTAAGAAATGTTACCCAGTCGAAGTATTCGGGAACGGTTTGCAGGTCGTGATGTACCACGACAACGGTTTTGTTGGCTTTCCGAAGTTCTTTAAGAATATTGATAATGGCCACTTCCGTGGTTGCATCAACACCTTGGAAGGGTTCATCCATAAAATAAATTTCAGCATTCTGCACCAAAGCTCGGGCTAAAAAAATACGCTGTTGTTGTCCACCTGACAGTTGGCTGATTTGCCGCTCTTTAAAAGAGAGCATTCCTACTTTTTCCAAAGCTTCCAAAGCTTCTTTTTTTTCCTTTTCTCTCGGGCGCTTGATCCAGTCTAAATTACCGTAAGTTCCCATCATCACGACATCTAGAGCGGTTGTGGGAAAATCCCAGTCCACACTTCCTTTTTGTGGAACGTAGGCGACTTTCTTCCGCTGTGAATCATAAGGTTGATCAAAAATTTTTACGCTGCCTGCGAGCGGTTTCAGAATTCCCAGGATGGCTTTTATTAAAGTCGATTTTCCGGCTCCATTCGGTCCAACAATCGCCATTAAAACTCCTTCCGGAATTTGCAGATCGATATCCCAAAGAACAGGTTTGTAGTTGTAGGCTACCGTGAGATCATCTATTTTAACTGCTATTTTATCCATTATTTTAGGGCGTTTACAATGGTGTGAACATTAAATTTAAACATGCCGATATACGTTCCTTCCGCTGTTCCAGGATTACCAAGCGCGTCGGAAAACAAAGTTCCACCGATCATTACCTTATGATTCTTAGAATTTACCGCCGCCTGCAAAGCTTCTACGGTGCGTTTCGGAACAGAGCTTTCTATAAAAACGGCCTTCACTTTGTGATCAATAATGTAAGATGCCGTTTTCTGAACATCCTGAACGCCAGCTTCAGTCGCGGTCGATAAACCCTGTAGACCAACGACCTCAAATTGGTATGCTCTGCCAAAATAAGAAAACGCATCGTGTGCAGTGACCAAACGCCTTTTGTCCAAGGGAAGAGTCGCGATTTCAGCTTCTACTTCTTCCCTCAAAGTTTTAAGTTTTTTCAAATATTCTTGAGCATTAGCCTGAAAAACAGTTTTATATTCCGGTCGTGCTGCCGACAATTGATCTGCGACGAAAACGGTGATTTTTTCCCAATTCGTAATATCAAACCAGATGTGAGGATCATAGTTGGAAGCGAAAAGAGTAGAACCAATCAGATCTTTTTTATCTAAAGCGTCTGAAACTGCCACGGTCTTAATATTTTGTTTTTGCATTTTCTCAAAAACTTCTACTAATTTTCCTTCCAGGTGAAGTCCGCCGTAAAGAATCATATCGGCATTGAATAGTTTGGAGACATCGCCTTCACTGGCTTTATAAAGGTGCGGATCTACGCCTGCACCCATTAAACCTTGTACAACCACTTTGTCACCGCCTATGTTCTGTACCAGATCAGTGATCATGGAAGTCGTGGTTACGATGTGGAATTTGTCGCTTTTAGGTTTTTTTTCTTTACAGCCTAAAATAAAAAAGCTAAAAAGAGTAATAAATATAATTTGTTTCATGAATCTAACATTTGTAGCGAAGTTATAAAAAAAAGTTGATTTACACCGACTTGCATTTTATTACTTTATCATAAATAAATATAAATCAACATCTTATATATCTAAGAAGAAATTGTTTATTGATAAAAGTTTACCATTTGAAATGAAAAAGGGACTTTCCGGAAAGCTTAATTGTGGGTTTTTAGGAGAATTTGATTTAAATTATTTTTATTAATTTAGTTTGAACAACTTTAATAAACACCAGACCATGAAAACCTTTCACCCTTTCTTTATCATCGGAACATTTGGAATTATTCTCACTGCCATAATGCATATTATTTTTGCTCTATTATTTGAAATTATCTCTGCACATTCTATTTTCTTTACGCTGTATCCAACTTTTATTGCTTTTCTTATTTTGGGAACCGCGATAATTTTTAAGAAGGAAAAAGAATCTCCAACTTTATAATTACCTCATGATATAGTGGTCACAAAAAAAGGTTTCCCTTTGAGGAAAACCTTTTCTATTTGTACTTGCTAGTAATTAAGCAGCAAAACCTTCCATTGTTCTAAGTGAAGCCAAGGCTTTGTCAACAGAATCTTTTTGCGTTCTAACTAGATCTTTTACATCTTGTGGTAGAATTTCATCGGTTAACATTTCTCCATATTCTGCGGAAAAAGCTTCTTCTCCTCTGATACATTCATCATAAATTGCTTTGTCGCCATTTGTGAAAGCATCTCTGATAGAGATCCAAACGCGGTGTAGATCTCCTGCGATACTCGTTCCTTTGTCTGGTTCGCCACCATATTTAGCAATTAATGCTTTGATTTGGTGTCCAAAATCGTATCTATTTTTGGCTTGGCTCTCAAAATATGATCTTAATGAAGTGTGCTCAATTTTTTCAGCGGCTTCTTTATATCCTTTTTCAGCGTCGTAATTCTTTGTCAATAAATCGTTTAGTAAGCTTACTACTTTGTAGTTTTCCATTGTATATTTTTTTAGTGTAATTTCTTATGTTTATACAGAAAACATTCCATTATCTGGAAATTGGTAAGAATTAACACAGTTTAACATCTATGTGTTAGCAAAAAAAAATGAAGGACCTGGCATCATCGAATGGGATGTCCATTTAAAATATTTTATGACTCATCTAAAAGATTTGAGGAACAATTGACCTCGTGCTATAGTATTTAATCTGGTAAGCTGTTGCTGATAAGACGAATTATTTGGCCGGAACTGCTGCCAAAATCATAAAAAAGGTCCTATAATATTGATTATGATACCGAATTCTCATCATTTCTTTTGCATGATACACTTTGGCATTATTGTTACCGCAAAAAAAAAGGATTAAAAATTTTAAATAAGATAGATTATAAGGTCTGTAATTTTAAAATAAAATATAGTATATTTCTACTATTCAGAAAAGAGTATCACCTTCAACAATAATAAATGGCACATCAACATATTTACGATAAAAACGGAAAGCAAATCTGCTGTACAGAGACTGAAAAAAATTACAAGGATGCTCAGGCTGAAGAATTAATTGTAGAAAAAGAGCATGCACACGTGCATAGTGACGATGATGGTCACGGTCACGATCACAGTCATAGTGAGGGAAGCTTAGCACAAATGTTTATTCCCGGCATCATTTCTTTTGTATTATTAATGGTTGCCTTATATCTAGACCATTTTTTGAAACCGGCTTGGTTTTCTGAGTATGTGAGATTGGGATGGTATATCGCGGCTTATCTTCCTGTAGGTTTACCCGTTTTAAAAGATGCTTTTATCAGCATTAAAAGTGGTGGCATCTTTTCAGAATTTTTTCTAATGGGAATTGCCACCATCGGTGCTTTTTCAATCGGTGAATATCCGGAAGGGGTTGCCGTTATGCTGTTTTATTCAGTCGGCGAAGTTCTACAAACAATGGCGGTAAAGCGAGCGAAAACCAATATAAAATCATTGCTCGATCAAAGACCCGAAGAAGTCACCATTATAAAAGATAATAAAACTGAAATATTAAAAGCTGAGAAAGTAAACATTGGTGATATTATCCAGTTGAAACCCGGAGAAAAATTGGGTTTAGATGGAACGTTGATTTCTGAGAAAGCTTCTTTCAATACTTCCGCGCTGACAGGCGAGAGCATCCCGGATTCTAAAATAAAAGGAGACGCTGTTTTAGCGGGTATGATCAATTTAAACACGGTTGCTCAAGTAGAAGTGACCACAGCGTTCTTAGACAGTAAGTTGAGCCGCATCTTAGAAATGGTTCAGAATGCCACTTCCCAAAAAGCGCCAACGGAACTTTTTATCCGCAAATTTGCAAAAATATATACCCCAATTGTGGTGTTTCTGGCCCTGGGAATTTGTCTTTTACCTTACTTTTTTGTGTCAGATTACCAGTTTGAAAATTGGCTTTATCGCGCACTCGTTTTTCTGGTTATTTCCTGTCCATGTGCTTTGTTGATCAGTATTCCATTAGGATATTTTGGGGGAATTGGTGCGGCCAGTAAAAATGGTATTTTGTTTAAAGGAAGTAATTTTTTAGATGTTTTGTCTACCATTCAAAATGTGGTGATGGATAAAACTGGAACACTTACGGAGGGTGTTTTCAAAGTGCAGGAAGTTGTTTTCAAACCCGACTTTAATCAGAATGAAATTTTAGAAATGGTGAATGCTTTAGAAAGTCACAGCACGCATCCTGTAGCAACTGCAGTTCAAAATTTTGTTGGTCCTGTAAATTCAACCATTAAAATTGAAAATATTGAAGAAATACCCGGACACGGTTTAAAAGGAATTATTGAAGGAAAAGAATTGTTGGTCGGAAACTTTAAACTGATGGATCAGTTTAAAATCGTTCATTCGGTCGATACTCAAAAGATCATTCACACCGTTATTGCAGTAGCTTACGATTCCAATTTTGTAGGCTACCTGACCATTGCGGATTCTATAAAAAGCGATGCAAAGAAAACGGTCGAACTTTTAAATAAATTGAAGATTAAAGTGACCATGTTGAGTGGCGACAAAAACACGGTAGTTAAGGACGTTGCACACCAGTTGGGAATTAAAAATTCGTTTGGAGATTTGCTTCCCGAAGATAAAGTGAATAAAATTAAAGAAATCAAAGCTCGCCAGGAAACCGTTGCCTTTGTAGGCGATGGCGTAAATGATGCACCTGTTGTTGCCCTGAGTGATGTTGGAATTGCCATGGGCGGGTTGGGGAGTGATGCCACCATAGAGACTGCCGATGTTGTCATTCAGGATGATCAACCCAGCAAAATTCCGATGGCGATTAATATCGGGAAACAGACCAAAAAAATTGTCTGGCAAAATATTATGTTGGCTTTTGGAGTAAAAGTTATTGTGTTGATTCTGGGGGCGGGCGGAATCGCGACCATGTGGGAAGCTGTTTTTGCAGATGTCGGAGTGGCGCTTTTAGCAATATTAAATGCAGTAAGGATTCAAAGGATGAATTTTTCCAGATCATAACACCGGTAATTTGATATTATTCATGTAGCTTTAATTTTAATTTAAAGGATTTTTTTATTAATTCACTTATAAGGTCAAACATGAAAATAGTATTAGTTCTTTTATTATCTCTAAATTTTAGTTTAGGTTTTGCCCAGAAGACAGAAAAAGTTTCTACAAAAACCGTTGCAGATAAATTTGAATCCAGAAGTCCACAAGATCCCTCAGTTCCGCCGCCGCCGATAATGGTATTTCCTGCACAATTTCCGGGTGGCAATAAAAAGTTTGTCGATTTGGTAAAACTAAATTTGAGCACGGAAGCAAAAAGTCCATCGTCTAAAATTCGTAAAACAGAGATCATTTTAAAAATAGATGCAGGCGGAAATGTTTTAAATATATCAACTTTCGGCGAAGATGAGGTTTTTAATAAAGTGGTCAAAGAAGCCACCCGGAAAATTACAGAAAATGTAAAATGGGAACCTGCAAAAAATAGGGAAGGAGTAAAAGTGATTGAAGTCGTCAGAATTCCTATTCATTGGAAAGGTTAGAGAATTTTCTTTTATATAATTAGTTCCTTTAAAAATCCTGTTATTAAAATTTTAAATTCAGCAAAGTAAATTATCAACTTTCTTTGCATGATTTCTTTTAATGTCAGTCGTTTATAAAGTTTAACTATAAATCGAACTTGAGTGTCAGGTAGGATATCTCCTTTTTATCTTATTAAAGAAATTCCCTACTCATTAGCACACATATTGCAAGTTATGGAATTAGCAAAAAAAGCCGTATTTCTTCACTGATGCTTTTTTTAACTTTAATCATTAAATAAAATAAAAAAATATGAAAAGACACACGCTGTTTTTAATCGCTTTAATTTCTGTATTTATGGTATCATGTACCATGAATAGGATGGGAGATCAATCAAAAATCTACGACAATGATTGGGAACTGGAATATGTTACGGGACCGAGAATTGCATTTCAAGGTTTGTTTCCTGAGGAAAAACCGGTAATTACTTTCAATAAGTCCATGAATACAGCAACAGGAACTACAGGTTGTAATGGTTACAATGCTGCTTATAAAATGAACGGTAAAATGATCTCATTTCAAGATCCCGCGATTACAACCATGAGATATTGTGGTGATGGTGAAATTATTTTCTTGAAGACGATGAAAGAGATTACAAACTATCGTATGACCACAGACGGTAAACTAGAACTTTTAATGAATGATATTGTCATGATGAGATTTAAAAAATCCTTTAGCAGATAAAATTTATATATTTAAAATAGAAAAGCAAGAAATTAATTCTTGCTTTTTTTTGTGAAAATTTTGAAGGAATAATTTTGAATTTTCCTTTGCATAGATTTAAATATGAAGAATTTAGATCTTTTAAATCCATCTTAAATCTTCATATTTTTAGTATTACTTCTTTTTATTTTTCTTATTTGACTTCACATACAAAAATCCAATTGCAAGACCTGTCGCCATCATCATGACGGTTTTCGTTCTTTTAGAGGGAACCGGAATTGCCAGTTCACCGTAAATTCGATGTGGATCGTCTGAAGCGGTATTCACATTTCCATCTGTATTGGTGTCGGCATGAGGTTTCATGGCCAAACGTAAAGCTGCAGAGGCGGTATTAATAATCGTTTCGGGAAACAAACCGTACAAAACTTTCATCATTCTTGCATAACCATCCGTGATGATGCTTTTCTTCGGATTTTTTGCAGCGCTTACCATTTGTGCTGCCAACTCACGTGGATCTACTGAAAAAGGAGGGATCTTAAAATCAAGTCCTGAATATTTCGCGGAATGCATATTTCCTGTAGACCGCTGAATTCCCGGGTAAAGACCGACAATATGAATATTGGGTTCGTTTGAAACTTCGCCCTGTAAGCCTTCAACCATTCCCCGAATTCCAAACTTAGTACTCGAATAAGCGGTGGAATAGGGAGCCGGCATCCAACCACCAATTGATACATTGTTGATCAGTATTCCTTCTTTTTGTCTTTTAAAGATCGGTAAAACGGTGTGAGCACCGTGTAGAAATCCGAGAAGGTTTGTTTTCACTACCTGATCCATGGTTTCTACAGGAATATCTTCAAATTTTCCGCTCGCCATAACGCCCGCATTGTTTACCCAAATATCGATTCTTCCATTAAATTGCAAAGCCTGTTGCGCCAGATTTTTAACGTCGTCAGCATTCGATACATCGGTGGGTACACCCAAGGCAACAACGCCTAAATCACGGCAAAGGGAAACGGTTGCATCCAACCCTTCCTGACCTCTTGCAGCGATAACCACATTACAGCCTTCCAGCGCAAATGCTTCGGCGGCAGCGCGTCCAACGCCACTCGTTCCTCCTGTGATGACTACGGTTTTACCCTTCAACTCCCGATATTGTATGTCCTTGTTTTCCATAATAATAAATTGTTAAATAATGTTGTGTGCTTATATTGGTATCAATTATTATGCAATTCATTTGCAAGTAACACTATTGATCATTTATAAAAACATGTTAAACTGTAAATTTCTCCTTCCAATTATTTAAAGCGGAATAAATGAGGTCTAAATTATTTTGATCCTGGAAATAAAAATTGTGATCATACTTCTTTAGTTCTGAGTCCGTTTTTTTCTTCCATAAATCTTTCAACAAATGGTCATTAAAATGAAATCAATGCTTTCGCATAATTAGTGAATGATCTACTGAAAGCAGATAAACTTCTTCTACGGCATTTTATGCAAGGTGTTTATTAAGGCTATCTCAAAAAATGGGAACCTTAATAAAATATTTTTGTACAAACCTTTAATACAAATTCCATCCGCAGTAAAGTTGCTTTCCCATTTTTTTTAGGGAAGAATATTAGCGATTATTCATTACTCTGTTTAAGTTTTTATTAATACGGAAACGCTTTCAGCAACCTGACTTCGGAAAATTTAAAAATGAGTTGTTAAATAATTCTTAATTATATTGAAAAACATTATATTTGCCGACTATAATTTTAATGTTGTAAACTATTAACAATGCAAGGAAAAGGACTTATTACGCTGGTTGCGGTTATTCTGGGACTTATTTGTCTTAATGAATTGTTACCAACATGGTATGCTGGTAAAATCGAAAAGCAAGCTACTGCTGTTGCGGGAACCAACCCGGTCAAATATCAGGAGGAAATGGCGAGGCTTTCGAAAGACACTCTGAATCTCGGATTTACAAAATTGTATTATTCCAAAGCAAAGGAGAAAGAAATGAAGTTGGGTCTGGATTTAAAAGGAGGGATTAACGTTCTTTTAGAAATCAACCAAAGAGATTTGGTGAACGATCTAACCCAATATTCTACAAATCCTATTTTGCTGGAGGCACTCGACAGAACCGATAAAGCACAGAAAAATTCGACGAAAAACTACATCGAGAATTTCTTTACCGAATTCGACGCGGTGAATAAAGAGAAAGGAACCAACCTTAAACTTGCGGATCCGGAAATCTTCGGAAATACCAATCTTACAGAAATTAAATACAACTCGTCTGATGATGAGGTTCGAAATATTATCAGAAGAAAAATAAGTGCTTCCGAAGGATCTGCTTATGAAGTAATCAGAACGCGTATTGATAAAATGGGCGTAACCCAGCCAAATGTACAGCGTGTTCCGGGAACCGGAAGAATCTCTGTTGAAATGCCGGGTAGTAAAGATATCGACCGTGTAAAGAAAATGTTGGCGACTTCTGCAAAATTACAGTTTTGGGAAGTGCAGACCGTTCAGGAAGTGATTCCTTACTTAGAACAATTATCGACTATTGTTCCTTTAAAAGCTGATTCTATTGGTGTTTCTAAAAATGCTAATTTAATGAATATGCTTCAGTTGAACTCTTTGAGATCAAGTGGCGTAGGAAACATTAAACTTTCAGATACGGCTGCTGTAAATAAAATTTTAAATTCAAAAATTGCGAAAGACCTTCGCCCTGCGAACATTAAATATACCCAGTTCATGTGGGGTTACAAGCCGGAATCTACCGATCCAAATAATTTAGTTCTTTATGCAATTCGTGGAAACATCAACCAAAAAGCGCCGGTTGACGGTGCAGTTGAATCTGCGAGAGTAAACTATGACGAACTTGGTAGAGTTGTAGTAGACATGCAAATGGACTCTAAAGGTTCTAAAGAGTGGAAAGCAATGACCGCTAAAAACGTGAACAAATCCGTAGCCGTTACATTGGACAATGTAGTTTATACTGCGCCAAACGTGGTTAACGAAATTCCAAACGGTAGAACACAGATCTCCGGAAACTTTTCTCAGGAAGAAGCGCAGGATTTAGTAAATGTTCTTGGTGCAGGTAAACTTCCTGCAAGTGCCAAAATCGTTCAGGCAGATGTTGTTGGACCGTCATTAGGACAGCAATCTATTGATGCAGGGATGCTTTCATTTATTATCGCCTTTTTAGTGATTATCGCTTATATCATTTTCTACTACGGTGGAGCTGGAGTTTATGCAGTAATCGCAATGGTGATCAACTTATTCTACATCTTCGGAATCATGGATTCTGTAGATGCGACCTTAACTTTGCCTGGTATCGCGGGTATCGTGCTCTCCATGGCGATGGCGGTGGATACCAACGTAATTATTTATGAAAGAACCAAAGAAGAACTCTTTGCTGGTAAAAATATTCTGGAAGCGTACAAAGACGGTTTCAAACATGCACTTTCTGCGATTATCGATGGTCACTCAACTACGATTCTAACCGCAATCGTTTTGTATATCTTCGGAACAGGTCCAATTAAAGGATTTGCAGTAACATTGATCATCGGTATTCTGATGACCTTCTTTACTTCGGTATTGTTATCAAGAGTAATGATTTTTGCAAGATTGAATAAAGGAAAAGGCCTATCTGTGTGGACGCCTATGACTAAAAACTTATTTAGAAATGTTTGGATCGACTTTATTGGAAAAAGAAAATATGCCTACATGATTTCTGCTTTCCTTACCATTGGTAGTTTAATTTCAATTTACGTCAATGGCTTTAAATATGGGATCGACTTTACAGGTGGTCGTAACTATGTCGTGAAATTCGATAAACCCGTAGATGCTACTAAGACAGAAGAAGCTTTAATCAAACTATTTGCTACTAAAGATGGAAAACTGTCTGCCGTAGAAGCAAAAACTTTCGGAAGCGGGAACCAGTTAAAGATCTCTACCGATTATTTAATTGATGACGAATCTTTGAAAGCCGATCAAACCATCGAGCAAAAATTATATGAAGGATTAAAGGCAGATCTTCCTGCCGGACTAACTTTGCAGCAATTTAAAGCCGCAGATAATTCTCATGCCGGAATAGTTTCTTCTACGAAAGTAGGACCAACCGTGGCAGATGATATTCAACGAGGTGGAATGTTAGCGGTAGTCGCTGCATTAGCCGGGATTTTCCTATACATCTTGTTGAGGTTTACGAAATGGCAGTTCTCTTTAGGAGCGATCGTTGGTTTGGCGCATGATGCCATTATCATCCTCGGAGTTTATTCCTTATTGCACAAGTATATGCCGTTTAATATGGAGATCAATCAGGATTTCATTGCGGCGATCCTTACGGTGTTGGGGTATTCCATTAATGATACCGTGATTGTATTTGACCGTATACGTGAATATTTACGAGAGAAAAAATCTCTAACATTGGCTGGTTTATTTGATGATTCAATTTCCAGTACGTTGGGTAGAACCTTCAATACCTCATTTACCACAATCTTGGTTATCTTGGCAATCTTTATCTTCGGTGGGGAAAACCTAAGAGGATTTATGTTTGCCTTATTAATAGGGATTGCCTTTGGTACGTATTCCTCCATCTTTGTTTCTTCGGCGATCGCTTACGATTTCTTGAAAGGAAAAGGAAAAGAAGAAAAACTACATGGTAGAACTTCAGTTGACGTAGAAGTCGTTGACAAAAGAACCAAAAAATAAATTTTCAACATAAAATTTTTTAATGTCCTTCGAAAGAGGGACATTTTTTTGTTTAAATGTTTATCGAATATTTTTTGGGCAGCTTTTTCCGCCTTCCGCTCCCGCTTTTTTTACTCCACTGCGTTGCGTAAAAAAGAGCTCCGCTCAAGTCGGGCTGCAAACCCGATTGTACCCGAAACTTTAGCTAAGAATTAAAATCTAATCGTTTTTCAACTTGTAAATTTTTCCAACCGAAGTTTCCCAGCCTTTGTGGTAAAAAATACATAATTTAAGTCGCTTACTTTTTAAGAAAGTAAATCTAATTATTAAAAAACCTTACAAAAAACTATCTTTACACCCGCAATGGAAAAAAAGAAAAAATCAGCCGCAGTCGGTTTCATATTCATCACGCTCCTTATCGATATTACGGGTTGGGGAATTGTTATTCCTGTCGTTCCAAAGCTCATCGAGGAGCTCATCGGAAATTCTGATTTAAGTGTAGCTGCACAATATGGCGGCTGGATTAGTTTTGCCTATGCCGGCACACAGTTTATCTTTGCTTCCGTCTTAGGAGGCTTGAGTGACCGCTTCGGCAGAAGACCCATTATTCTCTTTTCCTTACTCGGCTTTTCTATTAACTTTTTTATTCAGGCGATTGCGCCCACGATCTTTTGGCTTTTTGTCGGGCGTATCTTCTCCGGCATAACAGGTGCCAGTATTACAACAGCCAGCGCCTATATTGCCGATGTTTCCAATGATGATGACCGCGCAAAAAACTTTGGAATGATCGGCGCAGCTTTTGGCGTCGGTTTTATTATTGGTCCTGTCATCGGCGGATTTCTTGGGCAGTATGGCGCAAGAGTTCCATTTTACGCGGCCTCAATTTTATGCCTTATTAATTTTCTTTACGGATACTTTATTCTTCCCGAAAGTCTGGATAAAGAACACCGTCGCCCTTTCAACTGGCGTCGGGCAAATCCAGTTGGATCATTACTGCAGTTGCGGAAACACCCGGAAATTTTAGGTTTGATATCCACACTGGTGCTCGTCTACATTGCCGGACATGCCGTGCAAACAAACTGGACCTTCTTTACAATGTACAAATTCGGCTGGAGCGAAAAAGTAGTAGGGCTTTCCCTCGGAGTTGTCGGTTTGATGGCGGCTTTTGTACAGGGTTATTTGATTCGTTTGATACAGCCAAGATTGGGCAATGAGCGAACCATTGTGTACGGACTTTCATTATACGCCGTTGGGATGATTCTTTTCGCCTTTGCCAGTGAGAGCTGGATGATGTTTGCCTTTCTTGTTCCTTACGGCTTAGGCGGAATTGCCGGACCTGCTTTACAATCGGTCATATCAGCCCAGGTTCCTAAAAATGAGCAGGGCGAATTACAGGGAGCGCTCGCCAGTCTTATAAGTTTTACTGCCATTATTGGCCCGCCTTTAATGACGAATACCTTTTATTATTTTACCCATGATTCCGCCCCATTTAAATTTGCCGGCGCGCCTTTTTTTCTCGGATTTGTTTTGATGGCGATTAGCGTGATTTTGGTTTACCGTTTATTTCCCCGGAAAAAAAAGGAGCTAAACAAACCTTAATTTTAAATGCAAAACTTTATTGCAGAAATTCCCGTAAACAAGTAAGTTAACTCGAAGACATTTTTTTATTTGGTGTTATTTTAATGATAATATGATAAAAAATGAAAATCCATACCATAAACTTTTGTAATTTTGAACCATGGAATTAAGCTTAGGTGAAATGCTGTTGATTGCAGTGGCAATCGTGGTCTTGTTCGGACCTGATAAATTACCGCAGATTGCGCGTGATTTGGGGCAGGGTGTACGCAAAATGCGTGGAGCCATGGAAGATGTAAAATCTGAAATCCTTAAGGAAACTGATAATCCGGTGTCCGAAATTAAAAGAGAAATTGATAAGGTTAAAAAGGCGGCGCAAGATTTTAATCCAATGGCAGATTTAGAAAAAGAAGCCCTTGCCCGAAGAGAAGAACCAAGAATGGACCTTTCAGAAAACGAAGCTCACGAGGGTCCCGTAAGCAGATAATATGTACGAAATCATTCAGGAAGACAAATCGTTATTTCTTTATCTCAACAATTTGGGGAGTCAGACCTTTGATCAGTTTTGGATTATGATTTCTTCAACTTGGATCTGGGTTCCGCTCTATATCATCTTTCTCTATCTGCTTTTTAAAAATTACAAAGTCCGTAATCTGGTATTTATTCTAATCTTTATCGCTTTAGGAGTAACCGTTTCTGATCAGCTGGCGGGAATTTTTAAAACGGGTATTGCACGTTTTCGGCCCTGTCACGATGAAAGTCTTACCGGATTAATGCGTGCTGTAAAATGTGGAGGCCAGTTTGGGTTTTATTCCAGTCATGCGTCCAATACTTTTTTCATTGCCAATTTTATGAGCTTATTGCTTTATAAGAAATATAAATGGCTGCCTTACTTTCTATTTTTGTGGGCAATGATCGTGTCTTATAGCCGTATTTATTTGGGAGTTCATTTTCCTTTTGACATTTTAATGGGTGCTGCAATGGGCTTCTTTCTTGGTGGTTTATTTGGCTCTTTATCTTTAAAAGTCATTTATAAGCAGAATAATTCTGCTCCCACTGCTGGCTTATAAATTTCTTTTTCTTACATAAAATTTCAAACTTTACTTTGGTCAAAACTTATATTGACCATCAAATGCCTCCTATCTTTTTTATATCTTTGCTTCTATGTCAGAAAACAACGATAAACGTCTTTTCCTCATCGATGCGTATGCGATGATTTTCCGTGGATATTATGCTTTAATTAGAAGTCCGCGTGTTACAAGCACCGGAATTGATACCTCCGCAATTTTTGGTTTCACCAACTCTTTAATTGAATTAATCCGTCGTGAAAAACCGACGCATCTTGCTGTCGTTTTTGATGTTGGTCAGGCTAGTGTCCGTACCGAAGATTTCGCTGATTATAAAGCGAACCGAAGCGAAACTCCCGAAGCGATTAAATTAGCCATTCCTTATATTCATCGAATTTTAGAAGCCATGCACGTTCCTATTTTAGGCTTAGAAGGCTATGAAGCCGATGACTTGATAGGAACCCTTTCTGTAAAAGCAGAAAAAGAAGGGTACGAAGTTTTTATGGTGACACCAGATAAAGATTTTGCGCAATTGGTTACCGATCGTGTAAAAATTTATAAACCTGGTTTGAAAGGGGCCGAATTTGAAATTTTAGGCGTTGAAGAAGTCAAAGCGAAATATGAAATTGAAGATCCAAAACAGGTTATTGATTTCCTTGCAATGATGGGCGACGCCGTTGATAATATTCCAGGCTTGGAAGGCGTGGGAGAAAAAACAGCCAAGAAGTTTCTGAAGGAATACGGGAGCATTGAAAATCTTTTGGCAAACACAGCAGATTTAAAAGGAAAGTTGAAAGAAAAAGTAGAAAACTCTGCAGAACGTGGAATCCTTTCCAAAAAATTAGCGACGATTATTTGCGATGCACCGATTGAGTTTCATCAGGAACAATATGATCTAGATACGCCTGATTTCGAGAAAGTAAAAGAGGTTTTCGATGAAATTGAATTCCGACGTTTATACGAAAACTTATATCGTGCGTTCGCTCCAGCAAATGAAAGTGTAAATTCTAATGTAAAACCATCACTTTCAAACCCTCAGCCTGCAAAAGGTGGGAATCAATCCATGCAACTCGATTTGTTTGCCAACTTTGAAGAATTAGATCAGGCCACCACGACCAAAGAAACTGCTTTTGATAATGATCATTTGTACCAGTACATCGATTCGCCCAAAGCGCAATATATTTTTGTTCAGAATTTAATGACTCAAAAGGCAGTGTCTTTCGATACCGAAACCACGTCTTTAGATGAAATGGAAGCCGAATTAATCGGACTGAGTTTCTCCTATAAAAATGGCTTAGCCTATTATATTCCGTTATCAGAAAAGCGCGAGGAAGTTTTAGAAACCTTAGAAATTTTCCGTCCCTTCTTTGAGAAAGAGGATGTTTTAAAAATTGGTCACAATATAAAATTTGATTTCAAAGTTTTAAAACAATACGGCATTACCGTTGAAGGATTGCTTTTCGACACGATGATTGCGCATTATTTACTTAATCCGGATGGTCGGCACGTGATGGAATATCTTTCTGAAATGTATTTGAATTACAAACCAATTTCTCTGGAATCTTTGGTTGGTAAGAAAGGAAAAAATCAAGGGAATTTGCGTTCAGTTTCTTTAGCAGAGCAAACAGAATATGCGAGCGAAGATGCTGACTTGGCTTTCCGTCTTTATCAGGTTTTTGCACCACAATTAAAAAAGGAAAATCTGGAAGATTTATTTTTTAAAGTTGAAATGCCTTTAATGAAAGTTCTTGCCAAAATGGAATTGGAAGGAATTGCGCTTGATAAAAAATGGTTGAAGCAGGAAAGTATCGATTTAGAAAACGATTTGCGCCAATTGGAGAAAACGATTTTTGAACTTTCGGGCGAAGAATTTAATATGAATTCTCCGAAACAATTGGGTGAAGTTTTATTTGAAAAAATGCAGTTGGATCCAAAAGCGAAGAAAACAAAATCTGGCCAATACGCAACTTCCGAAGATATTTTACAAAAATTATCTTCCAAGCACGAAATCATTAAACATATTTTAGAATACCGAACTTATCAGAAACTAAAATCCACTTACGTTGATGCTTTGCCTCTGCAGATTGATAAAAACGATCACCGTGTTCATACCAATTTTTCACAGACGACTGCAGCAACCGGACGTTTAGCAAGTGTAAATCCGAATTTACAGAATATCCCAATCCGGACTTTACGTGGACAACAGATTCGTGGCGCTTTTGTCGCTAATCCGGGAAATAAATTAATTGCAGCGGATTATTCTCAAATTGAATTGCGTTTAATTGCAGCAATTTCAGAAGAAGAGAATATGATCAAAGCCTTTCAAAACGGTGAAGATATTCACGCTTCTACGGCCTCGAAATTATTTAATATTCCTTTAGAAGAAGTTACGAAAACCCAACGTTCACAAGCAAAGACAGTAAATTTCGGAATTTTGTATGGTCAAGGTGCTTTTGCTTTAGCCGAACAAACCGGACTTTCCAGAAAAGAAGCCAAGGAAATGATCGAATCTTATTTCGAAACCTATCCGAATTTGAAAAAGTACATGGCCAATCAGGTCGTGAAAGCGCAGGAAATGGGTTATGTTGAAACGATTTTAAATAGAAAAAGACATTTAAAAGATATCAATTCAGCCAACTTTGTCGTTAAAGCACACGCCGAAAGAAATGCTGTAAATGCACCAATTCAGGGAAGTGCAGCCGATGTTATTAAACTTGCGATGATCAAGATTGATGAGCAACTCACCAAACAGAATTTAAAAACGAAAATGCTTTTGCAGGTTCATGATGAATTGGTGTTTGAAGCGCCGGAAGAAGAATTAGAAATCGTAACCGCTTTAATTAAAAAGGAAATGGAATCTGCTTATGAAACCACCGTTCCTTTATTAGTCGAAGTTGGAGTAGGAGATAACTGGTTGGAAGCGCATTAGTAATTTTAAAAATTGCGAACCCGAAGGGTTCAATGTTAATAACCAGTGGTGAAACCAGTGGAGACAATAAGGAAAAAATATAAAAGTTGAAATTCCTCATCATCATTCCCACGCACAACGAAGAGAAGAATATTCTTTTCACTTTGAAATCTTTGCAACAGCAGACTTTTCAGGATTATTTCTGCGTAATAGTTAATGATGGTTCTACAGATAAAACCAGAGAAACTGTTGAGGATTTTGTTAAAGATAATTCAAAATTTAAACTGAAGAATTTAGAATTATCAAAGCATGAACCTGGCGCCAAAGTAGTTCGTACATTTAATAAAGGTTTGGAGTCTGTAGATTTAAACAAATTTGATATCATTTGTAAATTCGATGCAGATATTATTTTTCCTTCAGATTATTTAAAGAAAGTCAATCAGGTTTATGAAACGCAACCAAAAGCCGGAATGGTTTCCGGGATTGTTAAAATAAAGAAATCCATTTTTGAAAAATCTTTGGTCTTTGATTTTCAAGATGAAAAACGCCAATGGATCTATGAAAATATATCTTCTAAAAACCATATTCGGGGACCTATAAAATCCTATCGTAAAGAATGTTTTCAGGATATGAAGGGATTGCGCTCGGTTTTAGGTTGGGATAATATCGATGTAATGTTGGCCAAGAAAAATGGGTGGGAAACTGTTACCATTAAAGATTTATGGGTGAAGCATTTACGCCCTACAGCTTATCAATATAAAAATCAGAAAGCCGAAAAACTTGGGGAATATTTTTATAATATCGGTTTGAATCTACCTTTAGCAATAATTTCTTCCGGGAAATCATCAGTAAAAAATAAATCGGTTTCGGAATTTTTTACGACCATGAAATCTTTTTTAAAACAAAAAGGAAAAAAGGAATTGTCAAAGGAAGAAATAAAATATATCAGAAATTTACGCTGGCAACAGATGTTCAACAGAAAATAAAAAGCAACATGAAAAAAATAATTTCCATTTTAAGCGTTTTCTCCTCAATCGTTTTGCTTGCGCAGAAAAATGCAGATCTTATTATCACAAATGCTAAAATATATACCGTCAATCAAAATTTTGATACGGCAGAATCGATGGCGATTTCAAACGGAAAAATTGTTGCGGTTGGAAAATCTGCCGATATTCTGAAAAATTATAAATCTTCAAAGGTTCAGGATTTACATGGAAAAACTGTTTTTCCAGGATTGATCGATGCACATTGTCATTTCACTGGTTATGCTACCGACAAATGGAAATGTGAATTGTGGGGTACAAAATCCTGGGATGAAGTTGTGGCCCGGATTTCAGAGTATGCGAAGACCGCTCCAAAAGAATGGTTGTACGGAAGAAGTTGGGATCAGAATGATTGGGTAATTAAAGAATTTCCAACCAAAGAAAAATTGGATCAGTTGTTTCCGAACCGTCCGGTTTATTTAAAAAGAATTGACGGACATGCTGCGGTTGCGAATCAAAAAGCCCTTGATATTGCAGGAGTTACAAAAGATTCAAAAATTCTGGGTGGAGAAATCGAAGTTAAGAATGGAAAACTGACCGGGATTTTAGTCGATAACGCAATGACTTTAGTCGAAAAGCATATTCCTGAAATTGAAGATAAAATGGCGATTCAGTATTTTTCGGAATTGCAGAAAGAATGTTTTTCTTATGGTTTAACCTCACTTCATGATTGCGGAATTACCGAAAAAACTTTGGACCGTTTAGAAAAAGCGCAGTCGGAAGGTCAATTACAAATGAAGATTTTCGCTTTGATGGAAGACAATCCTGACTATTATGACCGCTGGATCGAAAAAGGAAGATATACCAATAAAAATATTACAGTTGGCGGATTTAAAGTCTATTCTGATGGAGCCTTAGGTTCCAGAGGAGCCAGTTTAAGACATGATTATTCTGATAAGAAAGGCTGGAGAGGTTTTTTATTGAGCGAAAGAACGCATTTTGAAAACTTGGCAAAGAAATTAAAAAACAGTGATTTGCAAATGTGTACGCACGCCATCGGAGATTCGGCAAACAGAACTATTCTTCAAATTTATGGTGATGTTTTGGGCACTAAAAATGACAGAAGATGGAGAATGGAACACGCGCAAATTGTTGATAAAAATGATTTTGATTTGTTCGGAAAATATTCAATTATTCCTTCAATACAACCAACTCACGCCACGTCCGATATGTATTGGGCGGAAGATCGTTTAGGAAAAGACCGTTTGAAATATTCTTATGCTTACGAAGATTTATTGAAACAAAATGGTTGGCTTCCTTTGGGAACTGATTTCCCGGTGGAAGAAATTAGTACTTTAAAAACATTTTATTCTGCGGTTGCAAGAAAAGATTCTAAGCATTATCCGGAAAACGGCTTTCAAAAAGAAAACGCGTTAACGAGAGAACAGGCAATCCGTGGAATGACGATTTGGGCAGCAAAAGCCGCTTTCCAGGAAAATGAAATCGGAAGTTTAGAACCGGGGAAATCGGCGGATTTCATTATCGTTGATCAGGATTTAATGACTGTTCCTGAAGTTAAAATTTTAAATACCAAAGTTTTAGAAACCTATAGCAACGGAAAGAAAGTTTTCTAACCAAACCTTAAACTCACCTTGAAAAAAATCGCTTACATAGAACTTGATACTCATGCAGAAATTGCAGGAAATTTCATGGAGTTAATGCGCGGTTCCAAAGCGTTTGAGGTCGACTATTATTTTTCAGAACGGATTATTAAGCAAATCGGCCAACATCATCCTAACATTCATTTAAGTGAAAGTACGGAGCTGTTAAACCAATTAAATGAGAAGAAATATGATTTGATTATCATAGGAACGGTGCATCGGTATTTTAATTTATTTAATGAAATTGCTGAGAAATTTAATACATCTGTCATTGTTCATAATTTAAATTTTACCAAGATTTCAAGGTTTCAACTCTTTAAAAATATCTTTAAAAAAGATTTTAAATACCGATTGAAATTATGGTTAAAAGAAGATTTACTTTCTGCTCCTGAAGTTTTTGAAAGGGCAAAAAACCTTCTAATTCTTGATGAATCTTTAGCAAAAAAGCCCATAAAATATCTTCCTCTTTTTTATTTTGAAGAATTTGAAACTTCACAGAAAGCGCAGGTAAATATTATAATTCCCGGAGCTGTAGATCAAAAGCGTCGGGATTATAAAGGGGTTTTGAAAAAGTTAAAATTATTTAAAAGCACATACAAATTTGTTATTTATTTTCTAGGAAAAGCGGAGGGCAAAGAACTTCAATGGTTGAAAAAGTTTGAGAAAAGAAAACCATCAAATCTTAAACTTCATTATTTTACACAAAAAGTTCCGCAAAAAAAGTTCGATGAAATCATGCATACCGCCGATTTGTTGTGGTGTCCGATTCAGCGAGAAACCTCTTTTTTCAGCAATAAGGAAATTTATGGTAAAACAAAGATGTCCGGCAATATTGGTGATGCCATTAAATATGGAAAAAAGGCCATCTTTCCGAAAGGTTTTACTTCAGATTATCCTTTTTTAATTCCAGAAGCTGATGATGTTGAACAGCAAATCCTAGAAAATTGCAAGGGTGTGGATTATGATTTTACAGCGAAATTTAATCGACAAAAAATTGCAGCGGAACTTGAGAAAACTTTGAAATCCCTTTTCTAAATTCTTTAAAATTTAAATAAACTTTTAAAGAATTTTTTGTTCAGATAATCTTCCAGTGGAAATATTTTCATCACTTGATTTGCTCCAAAAATAACGATCAATACAAACGCAGGTTTGTAAAGTAGATTAATCCAGCTACTTTTTGCTGCCGGAAACATAATGGCTAAATTAATCGCCAACGTACAGATGATCAGGACATACATCATTTCTATGGTGAGCGGGAATACTTTAAACTTCCAGTAATTAAAATAAATTTTAATTAAGTTAAATAAGGTAAGAGAAATTGCCGTCGCCATTGCGATACCAATAATTCCAAACTGTGTTTTTGTTAAAAATAAGTAATTGAGGGAAATTGTGGTTATCGCCAAAAAGAGCATGACCACAATGTTGAAGCGGTAATATTTAGAGAGCGAAATAATATGTCCATTAAATCCAGTAGCCAGATCAAAAAGCATCGCAATTCCTAAAATCCATACAACAGGTTCCGCCTGTCGAAGCTGATCTCCGTTTTTAATAAAATTGGTGAGATAAGGAAATCCAACCAAAACGCACGAAAATAAAACAGCACCCAGGAAAAATAAAGTAAGCGATGTTTTCTTGTGAAAACGGTCTAATTCCTCAAAGTCACCTTCAGCAATGGTTTTATTAATGATTGGTGCAGAAATATTAAATAATCCCATTTGCGGAATTAAAATAAAAGAAAGAATCGACAAGATGATACTGTAAACCCCATTATCCTCAAAATTCAGGAATTCTCCGATCATAAAATTATCAACTCTGAAAGCGATATAATTCCCAATATTTCCTAGAAAGCCGTAAAAGCTATAGTTTAGAATCTCCTTCCAAAGATTATCTTTCTTTATATAATCGGTACTGAAATCGGGTGTAATTTTTTCCAGTTTATTGGCATAGAAAAAATATCCGATCAGCGACAGGAGAAACATACCTAAGAAAAAGCCGTATGATCCTTTTTCAGAAACTCCCAAAAAGAAAAATAAAGTAAAAGCCCCTAAATTTGCGATTTTTGGGAACAGATTTTCAAAAATATTAGGAACAACGATCCGCTTGTAATTGGTAATATACTTATTGAATACAGCAGCCAGCGCCATAACCAGAATAAGAGGAAGAATTAAAAGTTTCATTTTCCACAACTGTAAACTTTGGAATTGCGGAAATAAGAGGAAAAAACCGAAAAATAAAATAGAAAAAATGACAAAATTCAGTAAGATTCCGGCTAAAGAAAGGGAGAGCAAGTTCTGATGTTTTCCGTCTTTTTGAGTCTTATGAAAAAATTTCACGTTTGAGAAAGAAAGTCCGAAAACTACGATGGGCAAAAGCATTTCTGCTGTTGGCATAATATAGCGTAACTTCCCATAGAATTCCATATCGTACGGGAAAATAAAAATAGCCGAAATGGTTCCGAGTAAAAAACCGAAATATCCGATTAAGGAATATTTAAAACCTTGTCGTGCAACTACACTCATTTTGTAAGGTTTTTACAGGTTTTTTGGAAAGCTTTGAAAATGAAATTTCGCACCATATTTTCTAATGATATCAAAGGATTGGTAAAATAAGTTTGTGAGTAAATTTCTATATCATAAGGACTTTATCAAATTGAAGAAAGCAAAGATAGTAAAATATGTTAAATAAATGTTAAAATAGGCTTGTTGCGTTAAAAGATTTTAACGTATCGCTCTTTTGTTTTACTTTTAAAGTTTTATGTAAAAATCCCCCAAAAGTTATTTTTAAATCTAAAATTTCTTGCCACATTGTTATGAAAAAACTCTTTATTCTTCTCGGTTTTAGTATTCTTACTTCATGCATTTCGATTAAGCACTCAGAGCAAAAGCCCTTTTTATGGGAAGGCGCCAATGTTTATTTTCTGTTGACGGACCGCTTTAAAAATGGAGATTCTTCCAACGATGTTAACTTTAACAGAACAGAAAAAGCTGCCGTTCTGCGTGGTTTTGAAGGCGGAGATTTAAGAGGAGTCATTCAAAAAATTGATGAAAATTATTTCTCAGATTTAGGAATTAATGCGATCTGGATGACGCCGTTGGTTGAACAAATTCATGGCGTAACCAATGAGGGCACAGGAAAAACGTATGGTTTTCATGGCTATTGGGCTAAAGACTGGACGGAACTCGACCCCAATTTTGGGACGAAAGACGATCTTAAAGAACTGGTTGAAAAAGCACATAAGAAAGGCATTCGAATTGTGCTGGATGCCGTAATTAATCACACGGGTCCGGTGACGAATATCGATGCTGCTTATCCAAATTCATGGGTGAGAACGGAGCCAACATGTACGTATGATAATTACAAAAATACAACGGAATGTACTTTGGTAGCTAACCTTCCCGATATTTTAACGGAGTCGAATGAACCCGTGGAACTTCCTCCACTATTGGTTGAAAAATGGAAAAAAGAAGGAAAGTACGAAGCCGAAATGAAGTCTTTGGATGCTTTTTTTGCCAGAACTGGTTTTCCCAGAGCACCGAAATATTACATTATGAAATGGCTCGCTGATTACGTTCAAAATTACGGGATCGACGGTTATCGGATAGATACTGTAAAACATACGAACGAAGATGTTTGGAAAGATTTTCAAAAGGTGTGTCAGGAATCCTTTGATATTTATAAAAGAAATAATCCGTCGAAAGTGCTCGACAATAATTTATTTTTTACCGTCGGCGAAGTTTATGGTTACGGAATTTCTCAAAAGCAGGATTATGATTTCGGTGATAAAAAAGTGAATTATTATGAGAATGGATTTAAATCCCTTATCAATTTTGATTTTAAAGGTGATGCCAATAAGTCCTATGAAGAATTGTTTTCAAACTATTCTCAATTATTGCATTCTAATTTAAATGGCAAAACGGTGATGAATTATTTGACTTCACATGATGACGGCTCTCCGTTTGACAAAGAACGTAAAAGAACGTTCGAAGCTGGAACAAAACTATTATTGGCGCCTGGTATTTCCCAGGTTTATTATGGTGATGAGACCGCAAGAACGTTAACCGTTGCCGGTGCAGAAGGAGATGCGAATCTCCGGTCAAATATGAATTGGGAGGATTTGTCAAATAACGTCGCCACTCAAAAATTGGTGAAGCACTATCAAAAACTGGGGCAATTCAGAGCGAATCATCCGGCTGTAGGAGCGGGTGTTCATAAAAAATTGTCTTATACACCCTATTATTTCTCGAGGATTTTAACCAATGGAAAGTTTACAGATAAAGTGATTATCGGTCTTGATTTAGAAGGAAAACTGAAAGAATTTAATGTGAATGGAGTTTTTAAAGAAGGTGAGCAAGTTCGGGATTTCTATTCCAAAGCTTCAATGCCTGTAATTAATGGTAAAGTTTCTTTTTACTCCGTTTATTCAACTGTTTTGTTGGAAAAATATTGATTTTTTGATCATGTATCACTTTTAAAGCACAGGAATATATTCTTGAACTTTGGGGATTTTCCTATAAATATCAGAATTTACAAGTCTTGAAAAGGGAGTTCCAGAAAATCGTTCAATGGTTTAATGCTCTCTAATATCTTTGCGAAATTTTTCGCGGCATTTTTATCTAAAAGTTCCTCATCTGAAATAGGATGACTAACGGTAAAACTTTTTAATTTAAGATATTCCGCCATTGGGTGATCTTTTTCAAAACCGGTCGGAACTCTTTGTAATTTGTGTTCAACACTTAAACCTCTAAAATTATTTCGGAAATTCTTATGATTTAAAATCTTCCGGAAATCTTCACCGCTTGCCGCGATTTCTTTTCTTATTTCCTTCAATACAGAAGGTTTAGGCGTGTAAACTCCACCCGCTAAAAAGGATTGTCCGGGTTCAATATGCAAATAATATCCGGAAATTTTATTGCCTTTTCCCATACCCAAACTGGCGCCGAAATGTGTTTTATAAGGAATTTTATTTTTCGAAAAACGAATGTCCCGATAGATTCTAAAGACGGCTTTCTTCGGATCAATTTTTAAAATCTCCTCGTCAAACGTAGCGATCTCCTGAATTAAACTTTCTACGAATGATTCTACATCTTCCTTAGCTTTCAAGTAAAGGTTTTTATTTTCATTGAACCACTCGCGGTTGTTATTTTTTTCTAAAGTTTTCAGAAATTGAAGGGTAGAAGCAGAAATATTGTTTTTCATTACGTTTTAATTAAACTCAAATTTAATCAAATTTAATTTTAAATAAATATTCGTCACTAGTTAACCGTGTCAAGGTTCTAAACCTTGACACGATTTTTTAAAAGTAGTTTTCCCAATTACTCAAAAAGTTTGGCGAGCTTTTTAAAAGCTTTACTTCTTTTAATAATGGTATTTAACAACTCAAATTGAATATTTCAGTTGCAGTCCACTTTATTTTAATTATAAAAAACTGCTGGTATCACTGTTTTAATCGCCCCTTTAACACGATTGTTCATTATTAACAATAATTTAATAAACCACCGATATAATTATCATAAATAAAATGCGTATCTTTGCACCCAATTTATAGACGATCTTTTACATGAATTTATTTACGGAGACCAATCTAAGTCCTGAAGTTTTGAAGGCAATTGGCGAAATGGGCTTTGTGAGCCCAACAGAAATCCAAAAACAGACTATTCCTTTTATCTCTACAGATACTCGCGATCTAATCGCACTTGCGCAGACGGGAACAGGCAAAACAGCAGCGTTTACGCTTCCGATTTTGGATATGATTGACGACGGGAGTCGCAAAATCCAATTATTGGTGCTTTGTCCAACCAGAGAACTTTGTTTGCAAATTACCAAAGACATTACTAATTATTCGAAATACTTAAAAAACATCAAAACTACAGCGGTTTATGGTGGTAGCAGTATTACTGATCAAATCAGATCTTTACGTGAGAAACCACAAATTATTGTAGGAACTCCAGGGAGAGTTATTGACTTGATCAACAGAAAAGCCCTTGATTTCTCAGAAATCCAATGGTTAATTCTTGATGAAGCTGATGAAATGTTATCAATGGGTTTCAAAGAAGATTTGGCAACAATTCTACGGGAAACTCCTGATACAAAACAAACTCTTTTATTCTCGGCAACGATGAACAGAGAGGTTGAACGTATTTCTAAAAACTATTTAACGAATCCACACAGAATTTCTGTTGGATCGATTAATGAAGTTAAGAAAAATATCAAACACGAATATTACGTGGTTGGTTACAGAAACAAAAAAGAAGCTTTGAAGAGATTGATCGATGCAAATCCAAATCAATATTCAATTCTTTTCTGTCGAACGCGTATGGAAACTCAGGAAGTCGCAGACTTTTTGATGCAAAACGGGTATGCTGCAGATGCACTTCACGGTGATTTATCGCAGGCACAACGTGATACGGTAATGAAAAAATTCCGTTTGAAAAACATTGATATCTTAGTTGCGACTGATGTTGCGGCAAGAGGTTTAGATGTTGATTCATTAACCCACGTTATTCACTTCTCTTTACCGGATGATCCTGAAGTTTTTGTTCACCGTAGTGGTAGAACAGGACGTGCAGGAAAAGATGGAATTTCGATTTCTTTAATTAAACCTGAAGAATCAAGAAAACTGAAACAAATTAAATCAGTTACTAAAATTGATATTGTTGAGAAGAAAATCCCGACCGGTAAAACAATTATCGAAGCTCAGGTTGCTGGCGTTTTCGAGAAGTTATTTACGGAGCACGAAAATCTTGTTGAATTTGACAATGATTTGATTCCGGATTTATCTGCCTTTACTAAAGAAGAGTTGGTTCATCAAATGTTGCAGTTACAACTGAGAGAAATGGCGCTTTATTATAAAGATAAAGACGATTTAGTTGATCAGAAATTCAACAGCGACGATAGAGGAGGAGACCGAGGTAGAGATCGTGGCAGAGACCGTGATGGAAGAGGTAGAGACCGCGATAGAGGCGACCGAAGAGAAGGTGGAAACAGAGACAATGGCAACCGCTTCAGAGAAAGTGGAAGTCGTGATTTTGGTAGAGATCGTGACGGTGGAAACAGAGGTGAATCCAGAGACAGAAAACCAAGAAAAAACAGTGAAGACATGGTTCGCTTTTTCTTTAACTTAGGAAAAAGAGACAATTTGAAAAAAATTGACATGTTAGAAATCATCAATAAATCAACGGAGAAGTCAAGAAAACGTCCGGATATCGGAAATATCGAGATTTTGGAAAAATTCTCTTTCTTTGAAGTAGAAAAAGGTTTTAAAGATGAAGTTCTGAAAGGATTACAAACTCAGAAATTCAAAGGAAAAGATATGAGAGCAGAAGAATCTAACTAATTCTTTTATCACTTCTTTTACATATGAAGCCGTCTCAATACTGAGGCGGTTTTTTCTGTGTTTAACATTTGTCAGTTTTAAAGGGTTTTACTATCTTTAAGTATTGATAATCAATTATATGAGTATTAAATTTAAAGATTATAACCAGCAACAAAATTGGTTATTCCCACCATCAATCGAGGAATTGATTCCAGAAAATCATCCCGTTCGGGTCGTTAATGGAATTATTGAACAACTGGATTTACGATTGCTCATTGAAGAGTATAGTAAAGATGGCAAACCGAGCTTTCATCCCAAGATGATGCTTAAGGTGATGGTTTACGCTTATATGGATAATACGTATTCCAGCAGGAAGATTGAAAAAGCGATGCGTGAGAATATTAATTTTATGTGGTTGTCCGCTCAACAGGTCGCAGACCATAACACCATCGCACGTTTTCGGAGCAAGAAACTCAAGACTATTTTCAAAGACATTTTCAAACAGGTCGTCCTGTTATTAGCAGAGGAAGGACTCGTTAGCTTGAAAGAAGTTTTTACCGATGGAACTAAGATAGAGTCTATTGCCGGGAGATATACCTTCGTTTGGGGCAATGCCATTAAAACCAGAAAAGAGAAGATGGCAGAACAACTTGAACAAATGTGGAACTATGCCCAAAGCATTGCTGAGGAAGAAGACAGCGATCCTACACCACCGGAGTTTAAAACCATCGATAGAGATAAAATAGAGAAGACCGCCAAGAAAATAGAAGAGATCATCAGCAAAAACCCGCAGGCATCCACCAAAGCAAAGGCAAAATTAAGATACATTCAAAAGAATTTTTCTCAGAACCTGGATAAGTACGAGGAGCAGGAAAAACTTTTGGACGGACGTGGCAGTTATAGTAAGACCGATCCCGATGCCACATTTATGCGCATGAAAGATGATCATATGCAGAATGGGCAACTTAAACCCGCCTACAACGTGCAGGTAAGTTCGCAGTCCCAGTTTGTTATTCATTATACTTTACACCAAACCACCAATGATTTAAATACGCTTCAACCACACCTCAATACTTTTGAAGAACTTTATCAGTTTTTGCCGGAAGAACTTACTGCTGATGCTGGTTACGGCAGTGAAGAAAATTATGATTTTCTGGAAGAGAAAAATATAGAAACCTTCGTAAAATACAACACCTTCGATAAGGAACAGGGTATTTTAAAATCGAAAAGAAAGAAAATCAACGAAGACTTTCACCGCGATAAACTTTATTATAACGAAGAGAAAGATCAGTATATCTGTCCGATGGGGCAACCGATGAATAAAATCACCAACCGAAATCGAAAAACCAAAAGCGGTTATGCTCAGACAAGTTCACTGTACCAGGCTCAAAACTGCAACGGTTGTCCGCTGCGAGGGGCTTGCCATAAAGCCCAGGGAAACAGAATAATAGAACGCAACCAAAATTTAGAACGGCATAAGGAGAGAGTTCGGGAAAACCTCTTGAGTGAAATCGGTGAAATAAAACGCAAACAACGCACGGCGGATGTAGAACCCGTCTTTGCACATATCAAATCCAATCGGAACTTCAAGCGTTTTACACACACTGGAATAGAAAAAGTGGAATTAGAGTTCGGATTACACGCTTTAGCACACAATCTAAGAAAAAAGAGTGCTTAAGTAAGAGCACCTTTTTATCCTAATGTGCAAAAATCACAAATAATCAAAATTTAACGCTTTACAAAAGAAAATAAAAAAACCGCCTCAAATTTTATTTTGAGACGGCTTCTTCGTTGTTAGGAAGTATTTGGCCAATGTTAATAAAACTTAATATAAAAACGAGAAACCTATCACTCTTTTTCGGAAATTTGCACCACTAATCTCTAAATGAATAATAATGGGAATCGGAAATATTTTTAAAATGTTCCAGCCGAAAGACAAAGTGTTTTTTGTACTGTTTGAAAAAGTTGCAGAAGAACTTGTAGCGATGTCAAAAGAATTTCACGAAAGTTTGTTGGACTTCGACATCAATGATGATACAATGCTGCAGCACATGAGTGATTACGAACATCGGATGGATGATTTAACTCACGAAATCTTTGTTCAGCTCGGGGAAAATTTCATCACACCATTTGATAGAGAAGACATCAGTCATTTAGCCAGCGGTTTAGATGATATTGCTGATTTTATGTATGCTTCTGCTAAATACATCTATTTATACAAAGCACCACTTGATCCTGCTTATACTGAATTTACATTGTTGATTTATAAGTCTTGTCTTGAAGTTCAATCAGCTCTTAAGAACCTGAACGACTTTAAAGATCCTAAGGCAGTTAAAGAATCTTGCATTAAAATCAACTCTTTTGAAAATATTGCTGATGATGTTTTAAGTCAGGCGATCGTTAAATTATTTGATACAAATGATGCGCTTTTGATCATCAAAGTAAAATCAGTTTTGGAATATCTTGAGACGGTAACCGACAAAGCAGAAGATGTTGCAAACACCATCGACAGTATTTTGATTAAATACGCTTAATCTATTCCTTAATTTATTATAAACAACAGAATGGATTTACCAATTCTACTTGTCATCATCATTGTATTAGCCTTAGTATTTGACTATATCAATGGTTTCCACGATGCCGCCAACTCAATTGCGACCATCGTTTCCACTAAGGTTTTAACTCCTTTTCAGGCAGTTCTTTGGGCTGCAGTCTGGAATTTCGCAGCATTTTTCTTAGCTGCTTATGTAATCGGAGAATTTAAAATCGGTAATACCATTGCCAAATCGGTCAATACTGATTTCATCAATCTTGAAGTTATATTTGCCGGATTAGTCGCCGCAATCGCCTGGAATTTATTAACCTGGTGGTTTGGGATTCCGTCTTCTTCTTCCCACACCTTAATTGGAGGTTTCTTAGGTGCTGCGTTAATGCATGCCTTGGTGACTGATTATCATGTGATTGCTTTGGCTCAACCGGACCTGGCTACTTTTGATAAACTGATTCTGGCCTTTAAGCAACTCTTTACGCAGAATGTAGTCAGGTATGATAAAGTGATTCCGATCTTTTTATTCATTTTCCTGGCACCTTTAATTGGTTCTGCGATTTCAATATTGATCACTTTATTTATTGTTAATGTATCGAAAAGATCAAGTCCAAGAAAAGCAGATAATGTCTTCAAAAAGTTGCAGTTGGCTTCTTCAGCATTATTCAGTTTAGGACACGGTACCAACGATGCGCAAAAAGTAATGGGGATAATCGGCGCAGCTGTGATCTACCATCATACGCAAACCTTGCATGATCCTGTGTATTTGGCTTTAGACAGTACGCATCAGTTTAACTACTTTGTAGAACATTATTTCTGGGTGCCTTTTACTTCATTTTTAATGATTGCTTTAGGAACCATGAGTGGAGGTTGGAAAATTGTGAAAACAATGGGAACCCGTATCACAAAAGTAACTCCACTGGAAGGTGTTGCGGCTGAAACTGCAGGAGCGATCACGCTTTTCATTTCAGAGCATTTCGGAATTCCAGTTTCTACTACACACACCATCACCGGTGCCATCATCGGGGTAGGCGTTACCAAAAGAGTTTCCGCAGTACGCTGGGGAATCACGGTAAGTTTATTGTGGGCCTGGATTTTAACCATTCCAATTTCAGCAATGGTTGCAGGACTTTCATATTTAATCGTGGTCTTTGTAAGATAAACAACATTCCTTTATATAAAAGCCATCTCAGGAGAGATGGCTTTTTTTTTGTTCTCATTTTAGTCGTTAGATAATTATTATAAATCGTATTTTTGCACAAACAAGAAATTTATGCAGTTTTTAGATGAATATCAAGAGATGGTTGCCACTGCAATCCAAAAATATATTTTCAAAGATAAACCGGAGGAACTCTATGGTCCTATGAATTATATTATTTCACATGGCGGGAAAAGACTTCGTCCTATGATGGTCTTAATGGCGTGTGAAATGTTTGGAGGCGATTTAAAGAAAGCAATTAAACCTGCATTGGCCATTGAGTTCTTTCATAACTTTACCTTGATTCATGATGATATTATGGACGAAGCGCCTCTTCGTCGAAATAAACCAACCATTCATACTTTACATGGCATCAATACGGGAATTCTCTCAGGTGATGCCCTTATGTTTAAAGCCATTAAGTTTTTTGAAGATTTAGAGCCGGAGCTTTATAAAGCGTGTATGCGCGTTTTTATTCACACTGGATTATTGCTTTGTGAAGGACAGCAGTACGATATTAATTTCGAAACGCAGGAAGAAGTGACCTTTAATGACTATATCAGAATGATTACCTATAAAACCGGAATTTTAAGTGCGTCATCTTTTGAAATTGGTGCTTTAATTGCCGGTGCAGATTTTAAAGATGCAAAAGCCATTTTTAATTTTGGAAAACACGTGGGAATCGCCTTCCAGATTATGGATGATTATTTAGATGTCTTTGGAAACCAGGAGCAGTTTGGGAAGAAACACGCAGGAGATATTTATGAAAATAAGAAAACTGTTCTATATCTTTTAGCCAAAGAACATGGGACAGAAGAAGAAAGAAAAGAACTCGAATTCTGGTACTCCAAAAAGACAGATAATGTGGATAAAGTGTACAGTGTAGAAAAGATTTTCCGTCGCACTAGAGTTGATGAGAAAACCTTGCACCTTATTCAGGAACACAACGCTTTGGCTCAGCAATATCTGAACAAAATCAATGTTTCCGATGAGAAGAAAAAACCGTTTATCGAACTCGCCAATTACTTGTTGCGCAGAGAAAGCTAACCCCTGTTTTTTAGGATTCAATCTGCAAATTAAATTATCACCAAATCATCCAATCGTCCAGCCTACCTATGAAATTCAGAACGGAAGTAGAAATACCAAATTCCAGTAAAAAAATTGAAGTTGAAGATCAAATCTTTTCAATCGGTTCCTGTTTTGCGACGGAGATGACAGATCTTCTTCAGAGTGGACAATTACAAACATTCAACAATCCTTTTGGGACTTTGTTTAATCCTTATTCCGTTAATCAAGCGGTTAAAAAATTGCACAATGCAGATTTTTACACAGAGGGAGATTTGATCAGTTTTAATGAAGAAGTGATCTCTCTGGATCATCATACTTCCTTTAATTCTCGGTTTCTGCATCAGACTTTAGACCGAATTAATTCTCAAATCGAGTTGGGAAACCAATTTCTGCAGAATACAAAATGGATTTTGATCACCTACGGAAGTTCCTATATCTATGAATTTCTGCCGAAGAAAAAACTCGTTGCAAATTGTCACAAAATACCTGCAAAATATTTTGAAAAACGCTTGTTAACTCATCTGGAAATCACAGATTCTATCTATGAAACGATTGTCAATTTGCAGGATATTGCCACAGATGATGTTCAGATTTTATTCACCGTTTCGCCCGTTCGTCATACAAAAGATGGAATGGTAGAAAACACGCTGAGCAAATCAAAAATAATTACGGCGTTGCACGAGATTTTACCCCAATTTGAAAACTGCCACTATTTACCGGCTTATGAAATTTTAATGGACGATCTGCGGGATTATCGATTTTATAAAGAAGATTTAATTCACCCCAATAAACAGGCGATTTTGTACATCTGGGAAAAGTTCGGAAACGCTTATTTCTCTGATAATACTATGGATTTCATAGAGGAGAATTTGAAAATTGCAAAATCTTTGGATCATAAAACAGTAGATGAAAAGAATCCAAAATATCAAGAATTTCTAGAGAAATTGAAAGCACGGATCTCAGTTCAGCAAGCCAAAGTGAAGCATAAAATATTTTAAAATAATTTGGGCAGACAATTCCGCCTTCCGTTCCCGCTATTTTTTTGCCGGTGCATTGGCCAACGCAAAAAATGAGCTCCACTCAAGTCGGGCTGCAATTTAGTTTTATCTGGAAAGATATGTTATAAAAGGTAAGATCTCCAGTATTTACAATTAATTATCAAGAAATATGATCGATACGCATACTCATTTATACTCCGAAGAATTCGACGAAGACCGAAAAGAAATGATCGAAAGAGCGATCAGTAAAGGTGTTTCTAAATTTTATCTTCCAGCCATTAATTCTGAAACGCACGAAAAGATGCTCGCATTAGAAAGTGAATATCCGAATCAGATTTTCTCTATGATGGGACTTCATCCATGTTATGTAAAACCTGAATCCTGGGAACAGGAACTGAAATTGGTTGATAATTATTTAAACCAAAGACCATTCGCCGCCATCGGTGAAATCGGAATTGATTTATATTGGGATAAAACTACTTTAGATATTCAGGTAAAAGCGTTCGAACAGCAAATCGACTGGGCAATTGAAAGGGATATGCCCATTGTGATTCACACCAGAGAAAGTTTCGATGAAACATTTGAAGTTTTAGAAAGAAAAAAACATCCTAAATTACGGGGGATCTTTCACTGTTTTTCCGGGAATTTAGAGCAGGCAAAACGAGCAATTGATCTTCAGTTTATTCTGGGAATCGGTGGAGTAGTCACCTTTAAAAATGGAAAGATCGATCAGTTCTTAAACGAAATTCCGTTAGATAAAATCGTCTTAGAAACCGACTCTCCTTATTTAGCACCTGTTCCACACCGCGGAAAAAGAAACGAAAGTTCTTATCTGGATCTGGTCGTGGGAAAACTCGTGAATATCTATAATAAAGACTTTTCCGAGATCGACCGAATTACGACAGATAACGCAAATCGGATTTTTAATAGGTAAAGAAAGATCATGAAAGAGAAATTCGACAGCATAAGATTTTATCATCCTGAAGAAGTGAATCCTGCGATACGCTTTATAATGCGCCATCCTATGATGAAACTTCTCCTGAATTATAGTCTTCCCAATATTTCAGATGAAAAAATACAGCAAATTGTTGGCGATATCAATTCGATCGAAGATTTTCAGAACGTCATTATTTACCCAAGTATCAAGAACGTTTTGAAAGAAAGTTCTGACGGATTTACTATTTCCGGAGCAGAAAATTTGAATAAAAAGGATTCATATCTTTTTATATCCAATCACCGGGATATTCTTTTAGACACCTGTTTGTTAAATTTTGCTTTGTTAGAGAAAGGTTTAAACCTTACAGCATCGGCCATTGGAGATAATTTGGTGGAAAGAGATTTGTATCTTATTTTGGCAAAACTAAACCGGAATTTTTTTGTAAAACGGAGTGCGGGGCCACGGGAACTTTTGGAAAACAGCAAACTTTTATCTGAATATATTTTCCAATTATTAACCAATGAAAATCGGTCGGTTTGGATTGCGCAGCGGGAAGGTCGTGCTAAAGACGGTAATGATTTCACTCAAGCTGGCGTTTTGAAAATGATTTCTATGTTTGATGCGCAAAGTAAACCTTGTCAATATTTTAAAAAACTAAAAGTAGTTCCTGTTTCTATTTCTTATGAGTTAGACCCGACAGACAAATTAAAAGTTGAAAAAATGTGTGCAGATGATCAGAATCAAGAAAAGCACAAAAACGAAGATTTTCTCAATATTATGACGGGAATTTCTGGCCAGAAGAAAAGAATTCACCTACATTTTGGCAAGATAGAAGATGAGATTTATACGGATATTGAAAACTCGGTTTCAAATTCTAATAAACAAATAAAGGAGTTAGCAGAGGTTTTAACCAAAAAAATTGTAGAGGGTTATAAACTTTGGCCAAGTAATTATATTGCTGCAGATTTACTTAAAAACACCACAATATATTCGAAATATTATACTGAAAAGGAAAAGCAATTCTTTATCAAACGAATGAATTTAAGCATTGTTAAAGATAACAGTTGTATGAATCAAGCGCTTTTGGAAATGTATGCAAATCCCGTTTTTAACAAACAAAATCTATAAAAAATGCCACGAATTCACGAATGATTAATTCGCGAGTTCGTGGCAAATGTTTTTTGGCAACAACCTATTTCCCTCTCGAAAAATTACTCTTATTGTTAGGCTTCTTACTATGACTGTTGCTTGCATTCCCTTGGCCTTGCGGTCTTGGTCTGAAAGGTTTGTTATTAGAATCTCTTTTCTCAGCTACTAAATTATCTGTATGGAAAGGATGATCTCTTTCAACCGGAATTTTCTTACCGATCAATTTCTCTGTATTCTTCAGATTCAATAAATCTAAACCATCAACGAAAGAGATTGAACTTCCTTCTGCGCCAGCTCTTCCTGTTCTACCAATACGGTGAACGTAAGTTTCAGACACATCAGACAATTCGAAATTCACGACGTATTTCAGTTCGTCAATATCAATTCCTCTAGCTGCAATATCAGTTGCAACCAAGATTCTGGTTTTCCCGGATTTAAAGTTGGAAAGTGCATTCTGTCTTGCATTCTGAGACTTATTTCCGTGAATGGCTTCGGCAGAAATTTTATGACTCTGTAATTTTCGTGCAATTTTATCAGCACCATGTTTTGTACGGGAAAATACCAATACAGATTCTTTGATGTCTTTTTGTAAAATATGCGTCAAAAGATCAAGTTTATCGTTTTTATCTACAAAATAAACTTTTTGCTGAATGGTGTCTGCAGTTGCAGAAACCGGTGCTACTTCAATTTTTACAGGATTTGTAAGCATTGAATTTGCCAGTTTGTTAATTTCTTCCGGGAATGTTGCCGAGAAGAAAAGGGTTTGTCTTTTGGGTGGCAGTAATTTGATGATTCTTTTCACATCGTGTACAAATCCCATATCGAGCATTCTGTCGGCTTCATCTAAAACGAAAACTTCCAGATCTTTGAGGGAAATAATTCCTTGAGAAATAAAATCCAGCAATCTTCCCGGAGTCGCTACCAAGATATCAACACCTCTTTTTAGCGCGGTTTCTTGGGAACCTTGTTTTACACCACCGAAAACAACGAGATTTCTTAATCTTAAGTGTCTTCCGTAGGATTTAAAACTTTCATCAATCTGAATGGCCAATTCTCGTGTTGGCGTAAGAATCAAAACCTTGATGTTATTGTTTTTTTGGCTTTTAGTGGCTAAATTTTGTAAAATAGGAATCGCAAATGCTGCGGTTTTTCCTGTTCCTGTTTGTGCAGTTCCCAATAAATCTCTGCCCTGTAATATGTGCGGGATCGATTTTTCCTGAATAGGGGTTGGTTGGGTGTAACCCTCTTCCTTTAGCGCTTTTGCGATAGGATCAATTAGTTGTAGGTCGGTAAAATTCAAATGAAATGTTTTTAATTAAAATGAAACTCGTGTCATTCTTAATATCATGAAACGAAGAAAATGAAGCATAAAAACTTTTTGAGTTTTCAAATCCGCAGGGAAGCGGTTTCATCTAGAATGACTACGTCCATAAAAAATCCTTCCGCAAAGAAGGAATTTAGTTTTGCAAAGATAGTTTATTTATTTTTAGCAAATAATAACCATCTTATTATTTGATTTTTGTCCAGGTTTGATTGGTTTTTAATGCATCAAAGAACTGATAAAGCTTTTGTAATTCCGGAGTTCCGTGTTTTCCGTAATCCTCAATTTTCTTTTCTTTTCCATCTTTATAGGTGATGTTTAAATTAGATGTTGGTAAATCGCTTACGTTCCTATTTCCGTAATGATCTTTCATTTTCGACAATTTTAAATCGTTCAAAATGGAAATCAATTCATCGTATTTATCGTTACCAATTTTCCCCGTAAATGTGCCTTCATCTTCTTGTGAATCAGTGTCGCGGGAAAAATTAAATCGCTTTGCTTCAAATACTGCCGTTTGATCTGAGCTTATTGTCATTTTGTAAATTGGACAAAAGCCAAAGCAGGCACCTGCTGAATATTCAATTTTAGAATATGGTGTGTCCATCTTATTTGTTGAACATGAGAACAGGAATAAAAGTGTAAAAAGGGTAAGTAAATATTTCATAAGGTGATTTTCTTTCCATTGTTTCAAGTATTATTCCAAAAAAAAATAGGTTTGGAAAATCCAAACCTATTTCTATATAAATAATGATTAATTATCCGTGTAATTTTTTCCAGATCGCATCTTTCAATTCCATCAAACCTTCCTGCGTTACTGCGGAAAAGAAAATGGGCTGTCTGTTCTCCGGGAACTCTTTACAAACTTCCGCTTTTAATTCATCATCCAGTAAATCTGCTTTAGAGACAGAAATGATGTAATCTTTATCAACAAGTTCAGGATTATATTCTTTCAACTCATTCTCCAGGATTTTAAATTCTTGAAAATGATCTTCAGAATCCGCAGGAATTAAGAATAATAATATCGAGTTTCTTTCGATATGACGTAAAAATCGGTGTCCTAAACCTTTTCCTTCTGCCGCACCTTCGATAATTCCCGGGATATCGGCCATTACAAAAGATTTGTAATTACGGTAGTCGACGATTCCTAAGTTGGGCGTCAATGTCGTAAAGGCATAATCTGCAATCTTCGGTTTCGCAGCAGACACAGCCGCTAAAAGTGTAGATTTTCCAGCATTTGGAAATCCTACTAAACCAACATCTGCCAATAATTTTAATTCAAAAGTAATATAGCCTTCTTCACCCGGCATTCCCGGTTGTGCGTATCTTGGCGTTTGATTGGTAGAAGATTTAAAATGCTCATTTCCTTTTCCTCCTTTTCCACCGTGCATCAGGATAATTTCCTGACCGTGTTCTAAAATTTCAGCAACAACTTCTCCTTCTTCATTTTTAGCAATGGTTCCCAGGGGAACTTCAATATAAACATCTTCACCGTAAGCACCTGTTAACTGGTTTTTACTTCCGTTCTTACCGCGTTCTGCTTTTACGTGTCTGGTATATCTCAGTGGAAGCAAAGTCCACTCATGTGCATTTCCTTTTAAAATTACGTGACCACCACGGCCACCATCTCCACCATCCGGACCTCCTTTCGGAACATATTTTTCACGGTTAAGGTGAGCGGATCCTCCACCACCATGACCACTTTTACAATGGATTTTTACGTAATCTACGAAATTTGACATATTACCTTGATTGTTCAATGCTATAAAAACAACGAAGCAACCCAATAGTTAAGATTGCTTGATCGCTGCGCTTGCAATGACGATTTTTATTTTATTTTTTCTACTTCCGCAAAAAGTTTTTCTGAGATGTCTTCAATTGCACCAACTCCGTTCACTTCTACATATTTGCCCTGTTTTTTATAAAGCTCGGCAACTTCTGCAGTTTTTGCGTAATATTCTTTAATTCTATTGCTGATAATTTCTTTGTTAGAATCATCTGTCCGGCCACTGGTTTCACCTCTTTTTAATAGTCGCTCTACCAAAATTTCATCCTGCACTACCAGAGAAAGGCAAACATTAATTTCCGCGTTCAAAACCTCCTTTACAATTACTTCCAGAGCTTGCGTTTGATTCGCAGTTCTTGGGAAGCCATCGAAAATAAAGCCTTTCGCATCACATGGTTTTTTCAATTCATCCGTCAGCATGTCGATGGTTACCTGATCCGGAACGAGCTCGCCTTTGTCAATATAGGATTTTGCCAATTGACCCAAAGCAGTATCGTTTTTCATATTGTAACGAAACAGGTCGCCTGTGGAAATTTGTTTAAGATTGAATTTTTCAATTAAATTCTGTGCTTGTGTACCTTTTCCGCTTCCTGGAGGACCGAAGAGAACGATGTTTATCATGTATATCAGATTTATTTTAATGATTGATTCTTCCCTCAGACAATTGATAAAGATCCGGAAGGTTTCTTCCTAATTCATCATAATCCAGGCCGTAACCTAAGACAAATTTGTTGGGAATTTCTTTTGCAACGTAATCAATTTTGAATTCTTTTTTGTACACATCCGGCTTTAATAATAAAGATGCTACTTTTAAAGATTTTGGTCGTTGGGTATTTTTAAAATATTCAAAAAGACTTTCAATGGTGTTGCCGGTATCAATAATATCTTCCATTAAGATAATATGTCTGCCTTCCACTTCTTTTGTTAAGTCCATTTTTTTGTAGACAATTCCCGTAGATTGCAAACCACCCACATAGGAACTCATCTGAAGAAAAGCAATTTCGCAAGGACCCGGATAATGCTTAAGGAAATCAGCAAAAAACATAATTACACCGTTTAAAACTCCTATGAAAACTGGAGTTTCATCTTTATAATCCTCGTAAACTTTTAAGGCGAGATCTTTAATAAGGGTTTGAATTTCTTCGTTCTTAAGATAAGGAACGAACTCTTTATCGTGTATTTTAACTACTTCCATACGGTTTTCTAAAGTGCAAATTTACGGAAATTATTCGAAAGTGAAGTTGCCTAATTCAGACCCTATATAAAGGACGTAAATATTTTAGCCCTAAATTTTGTTCAAGATTATTATTAAAACTATTTTTGTAGAAATCTAAAAAAAAGTAAATTATGGCAACTTACGTTGTGGTTGGTCTTCAGTACGGTGACGAAGGCAAAGGGAAAATTACAGATGTACTTTCTGCAAAATCTGACTATGTAGTACGTTTCCAAGGTGGTGATAACGCGGGTCATACAGTATATGTGGGGGATGAAAAATTCGTTTTACACTTGCTTCCATCGGGAGTTTTGCAATGTAAAGGAAAGTGTATCATTGCAAACGGAGTCGTAGTAAATCCAAAAGCATTTTTGAAAGAAATCGGTCAAATCGAAGAAAAAGGAATGCGTACCGATCACGTTTTTATCAGCAGAAGAGCGCATGTCATTATGCCTTATCATATTTTGCTTGATACTTATCGGGAAGAAGAAGAAGGCGGAACCCAAATTGGAACCACTAAAAAAGGGATTGGACCTTGTTATGAAGATAAGATCGCAAGAGTTGGAATTCGCATGGTGGATTTGCTGAATCCGGAAGTATTAGCAGAAAAAATCAAGAAGAATCTTAAAACTAAAAATTCACTTTTCGAAAAGTATTTTGAGAAACCGAAATTAGACTTTGATGAAATTTATAATGAATTTCTAGCTCTGGGCGAAACATTGAAAGATCGAATTGTTGATACCGAAGTAGAATTAAATGAAGCAATTCATGACGGTAAAAATATCTTGTTTGAAGGTGCTCAGGCCGCAATGTTAGATATTGATTTCGGAACCTATCCATATGTAACTTCTTCTTCGCCAACAACGGGCGGTGTTTGTTCCGGAGCCGGAGTTCCACCAACAAGTCTGCAGAATTTGATCGGAGTGGCAAAAGCATACACAACCAGAGTTGGAAATGGTCCTTTTCCTACAGAACTAAACGACGAGATTGGAGCTGAGATGCGAAAAGTGGGTCATGAATTCGGTGCAACAACGGGAAGACCACGAAGATGTGGGTGGCTCGATTTGGTTTCGCTAAAACATGCAACCATGATCAATGGAATCAATAATTTGGTGATTACAAAACTGGATGTGCTTTCCGGGATTTCTACTTTGAAAATTGCGACGAAATATAAAACAGAAGACGGTAAAATAATCGATTACTTCACTTCATCAACTACAAAACTATACAACTATGAACCGATTTATGAGGAGTTGCAAGGTTGGACAGAAGATATCACGCATGCAAGAACCTACGATGAACTTCCGGAAAATGCTAAGAAATACATCGAGTTTATTGAGAACCATTTAGGAATTAATGTTTACCTGGTTTCTGTAGGACCGGAAAGAAGTCAAAATATTATCCGAAAAGAATTATTTTAATATTTTACAATAATTTTACGAAAATTATAAATCAAAACCACGCTGAAAAGTGTGGTTTTTATATTTTTAGGTTGAAATTATTCTTATGCTATGTTTTGAATTGTTTTAGTTTTTAATTGATAATAAATTGGTTTAGAATTTGATAATTGTTTAATAATATTTAACTAAAGCTAATAATCATTGAATTTTAAAAACAACCAATTAAAATAATTTAGTGATATGAAAAATTTACTCCAAAACAACGAATTTCAACTAGATGAAATCCTCTTCGAAAACAGAAACAAAAATTATGGTGCGTATGCATTAAGAAACAATGCAGATCATATTCTTACAAAATCGATGTTTCTGGGAATTGGTGTTTTTGCAATGATTGCAATAACTCCTTTACTCATTAACGTCTTTAAAAGTACGGAACCAATTGTTACTGTACCGGAGCCACCGCCTTTTGTAATCACAGAGGTGAATGATCCGCCAGAAGTACCACCGGTAGTTCATGTAACGCCGCCGGCACAAACGAACGTAAATACAATTGATTCACGTTTAGTGACGCCAACAAGAAATGCAAAAGTAGAAACGGTAATGCCAAAACAATCGGATTATAAAGATGCAGTAGTAGGAATAGAAAACGTGATTGGCGAACCACCAGTCATCACTTCAAATCCACCTGTTATAAATACTGTTCCTGGAAATAAAACAGAAATTGGTCCTCCTAAACCTGTTGACAACAGTCCGAAAACCCGTGTTGATATAGAAGCCAAATTTACGGGAGGAATTGACGCATTTAGAAACACAGTCGTCAATAAATTTGATACTTCTGTCATGGATGGAACTTCTGAAACGGTGAGAACTACGATAACTTTTATTGTAGAGAAAGATGGAACAATTAGTGATGTTAAAGCTTCAGGACCAAATTCTGATTTTAACCGTCAGGCTGAAAAAACAGTGAAAGCGGTGAAAGGAAAATGGATTCCGGCAAAATTAAATGGGGAGAACGTGAGAAGCTATTTTAAATTTCCCATTACCATGCAGTTTGAGTAAATAAATGTTCAATTCAGTAAATAAAGAGTTATCCACAAAATATATTGTTTTGTGGATAATTTTTTTTATTTCCAATCCTTTGTTTTATAATACTTTAACTTTATTTAAAGGTTTCGGAATCGTTTGAAAATGATAAAAAAGTGTATTTTTGGAGATTAAATTTTTATACCATGGCGAAAATTATAGGAGTTGCAAATCAGAAAGGTGGGGTAGGTAAAACAACCACCGCAGTTAATCTGGCAGCAGCATTAGGGGTTTTAGAGAAAAAAATTCTCTTGATCGATGCTGATCCTCAGGCAAATGCAACTTCGGGTTTGGGTATTGAAGACGCTACTTTTTCTACTTATCACTTGTTGGAACACAGTGTTGAAGTAGAAAAATGTATACAGAAAACAGCTTCTCCAAACCTGGATATTATTCCGTCACATATTGATTTGGTGGCGGCAGAAATTGAATTGGTAGATCGCGAGAATCGTGAATATATGCTTAAAAAGGCTTTGGAAACCATCAAAAATGACTACGATTACATCATTATTGACTGTGCGCCAAGTTTAGGTTTGATCACGGTAAATGCCTTAACTGCCTCAGATTCTGTCATCATTCCCATTCAGTGTGAATATTTTGCCTTGGAAGGTTTAGGTAAATTATTGAACACCATTAAAAACGTTCAGAAAATTCATAACCCTGATTTAGATATCGAAGGTTTGCTTTTAACCATGTTTGATTCTCGTTTGCGGCTTTCAAATCAAGTGGTAGAAGAAGTTCATCTTCATTTTCCGGAAATGGTTTTCGAAACAATTATCAGTCGAAATGTGCGTTTAAGTGAAGCTCCAAGTTTTGGAGAGAGCATTTTAAATTATGATGCGGAAAGTAAAGGTGCCATTCAGTATCTGCAATTGGCAGAAGAGGTTTTATTAAAAAATGAAAACCTTATTAATAATTAAGAAAAATTTGAGGAGCTTGATACATTTAAGCACCTGAAATCAACAAAATATTTTTAGAATGAAGGATAAGAAAAGAGCAATGGGTCGCGGTTTAGGCGCAATTTTGAGTGCAGAATCCAAAGCGTCGGTCAACTCAGCTACAGATGAAGGAGCAGACAAATTTGTGGGTAATATTATGGAAGTCGCGATTGAAGATATCGAAGCGAATGCCTCCCAACCCAGAACCTACTTTGATGAAAAAGCGCTGAATGATTTAGCACAGTCAATCCGAAATTTAGGCGTGATTCAGCCAATTACTTTACGAAAAGACGGAAGTAAATTCGAAATTATTTCCGGTGAACGTCGTTTTAGAGCCAGTAAAATTGCAGGATTGAAAAGTATTCCTGCCTACATACGTTTGGTTAATGATCAGGAATTGCTGGAAATGGCTTTGGTTGAAAATATCCAGAGAGAAGATTTAGATGCAATCGAAATTGCTTTAACTTACCAAAGATTATTGGAGGAAATTGGCATGACTCAGGAAAATTTAAGTCAACGCGTCGGGAAGGAAAGAAGTACCATTACCAATTCCATCCGTTTGCTGCGCTTAAGTCCCGATATTCAGAATGCTATTCGAAGTGGCGAAATTTCTGCCGGTCATGGCCGTGCCATCATCAGTGTCGAAGATCCTGAAAAACAACAGGAATTCTTTAATAAAATAGTTAAAGAAAATCTAAGTGTTCGTCAGGCAGAACAAGAAGCCAGTTTGATGAAGGAGCCGAAAGTTTCACTTAAAAAAACTCCTGCTGCAAAACCTAATCATTATAAAAAGTTCGAGAAAAATTTAGCGGATATTTTAGACGTAAAGGTTGAAATAAAAACCGCGGCCAATGGCAAGAAAGGGAAAATAGTGCTCGATTTTAAGAATGAAGAAGAGCTGGATCAAATTCTTTCACATTTTAGATGATGCAAAGATTCACCCTATTAATTTTATTCCTTTTTTCTCTACAGGTTTTCGCACAAATCAGTCCGAAAGATACGATCCGTGTAGAAAATTACCCTACGGATTCGGTGTCTACTAAAAAAGCACCCTCCGATATTGCAGTCTTAGAAGATATCAAGGAAGCAAATGCTCCTGCCAAAGCAATGAAATATAATCCTACCAAAGCGGGATTGTATTCTGCCGTATTGCCGGGGTTAGGACAATATTATAATCGAAAATACTGGAAAATACCTATTGTTTGGGGCGCAATCGGAACCGGTGTTGGCGTAACTTTGTGGAATCAAAAAAGGTATGACCGGTATCGTGATGCTTTTATAGCCGAATTGAATGGGCAGGAACATGAGTTTTCCGATATTCCGGGGGTTACCAAAGAAGTGTTGGGGCGAACACAGGATCGCGCAAAAAGACAACGGGATTATGCAATCGCAATTACAAGTTTAATCTATGTTCTGAATATTGTAGATGCCGTAGTTGATGCGCATTTATATGAAGGTAGAAAAGATCCGGATTTAGCCTTAAAACCCACTGTGATTTTTGACGAGTTTGGTAAAACAAATTCAAAAGCAGGATTAAGTCTAAGTTATAATTTTTAATTTAAAATCATACGCCTGAGCGTATTACCGTTATGAAAATAGCATTGGTTGGTTACGGAAAAATGGGGCATATTATTGACGATATTGCCACCAAAAAAGGCCATGAAATTGTAGCCAGATTAAATGAGACGCCAACAAAGGATAATTTAAATAATCCGGATGTGATCATTGAGTTTTCTAATCCGGAAGTTGCTTTTGAAAATATTAAAGTAGGTCTGGAACATAACATTCCTGTAATTTGTGGAACAACGGGTTGGCTGGACCGTAAATCTGAAATCGAGGAAATTGCCTTAAAAAATAATACCGCTTTTTTATATGGGTCAAATTTTTCTTTAGGCGTTAATCTTTTTTTTGCTTTGAATGAAAAATTAGCTGATTTAATGAAAGGTTTTCCAGAATACCAGGTTCAGCTCGAAGAAATTCACCACACGCACAAGAAAGATGCGCCAAGTGGAACCGCCATTTCCTTAGCGGAAGGAATTATAAAAAACGATGACCGTTTCGATGCCTGGAAACTGGACGAAACTCAAAATAAAGAACTCGGTATTTTTGCCTTGCGACAAGATGAAGTTCCTGGTACACACCGCGTCTCTTATAAAAGCGCCGTTGATGAACTTGAAATTAAACATACCGCTTTTAACAGAAATGGATTTGCACTCGGTGCAGTAATTGCCGCAGAATGGATTATCGGCAAAAAAGGAAATTTCACCATAAAAGATGTCCTGTTTGATAAATAATAAAAGTTTTACGAATTAATTAGTCATTCTAAATGACTTATAAAGCGTGGATCTGTAACAATATTCAATAAAATTAAACTAATAGCCATAAGCTACAAAATATGGATTACTTTCTTACTTATTCGGTTTACGTCCTGATTATTTCAGTGTTAATGGGACTTTCAACTTGGAAACTTTTCAAAATAATGGGTTATAACCCTCTTTTTGCTTTCGTTCCCTTTTATAATTATTATATTGTTTTAAAGGAAACGGGACATTCAAAATGGTGGGCGATACTTTCTTATCTTCCTATTATAGGACCTATTATGATGACGGTTTTTCATTTGTTCTTAATGAGTCATTTTGGCAAATCTTCTTTTGTTCAGAAGCTTCTTACCATTATTCTTCCGTTTATTTATATGGCGTCAGTCAATTACTCCAAAGATCCGGAGGTTCAGAAAGAAGAATTATATCTTACCAACGAAGAACACCTGGAAAAGAAAAAAGATACTTTTGTAGGATCAATTACTTTTGCGGTGGTATTCGCGACGGTTATTCATATTTTCGTTACCCAGCCTTTTGGTATTCCTACGGGATCTATGGAACGTACATTAATGGTCGGCGATTTTCTTTTTGTGAATAAATGGTCTTACGGCTACAGAATGCCAATGCGACCGGTTGCGATCCCATTCTTGCAGGGAACCATTATGGATACCGGGGAAAAAGGAAATCCGAAAGATGATCCAAAATCATATGTAGAAGGAGTTAAATTGCCTTACCTTAGGTTATTACAGTTAAAAAAGCCGAAGAAAAATGACATCGTCGTTTTTAATTATCCTCAGGATTCGGTTCATACTGCAATTGACCGAAAAGATCCTTATGTTAAAAGATGTGTTGCAGTGGCAGGAGATGTTCTTGAATTTAGAGCAGGTAAACTTTCCATCAATGGAAAGCCTGAACAGATTTTAGGCGATCAGCAAATGCAGCACAAGTATATTGCAACAACCGGAAGTCAGCTCGATATTCCCGCATTATACAGAACCTATGGATTTTTACCGGTTCAGGAAGTTCAGACTCAAAATGGATTTCTCTACGATTTCCAAGGTCTAACGGATAAGACTGCAAAAGAAATTAGAGAACTGCCTCAGATCATAGAACTAAAAGAGCATATTTGGGAAAAAGATACTCCCGGAGTTTCATATAAGGTTAATGCCGCAAGAGATGCTTACACCAAAAATATCGACACCACCCAATCGATCTTCCCTATCAATAAAGGCTGGAACCAAGATTGGTACGGACCGCTCAGAATTCCGAAAAAAGGCGACGTTGTTACTTTAAATCAGGAAACTTTGCCCGAATATCAATGGATTATTTCTGAATACGAACATCATCATCTTGAAAATAAGAACGGTAAAATTTTTATCGATGGCAAAGAAGCAACCCAATATACCATTCAGCAGGATTACTATATGATGATCGGGGACAACCGTGATGCTTCCTTAGATGCCCGTTTTTTCGGCTTTGTTCCGGAAGAAAATATCGTAGGATCGCCTATGTTTACTTGGTTAAGTGTTGAGGGGCTTTTCGCCGACAACAGTTCTACCTATCAGCCGGCTGGTAAAACAATCCGTTGGGACCGTATGTTCAAAGCAACCAATACCGGAGAATTGCATAAAACATCCTATTGGTGGGTTGCGGTATTGATTTTAGGCCTCTTTTTCGGCTGGGATTATATTATGAAACTTTTCAAAAAGAAAGAAGAAGATATTTAATTTTTTTAGGAGCTGTTTCCCGCTGTCCGCTCTATCTTTTATTCCACTGAAGTTTCATAAAAGGATGCCGCTTCCATCGGGGCTAGGAATTTCGTTTTTTAAACAATGAATTTGTAATAATTTACAAGATCATCAATAAATCATTTGAATACAATGCAAGTTTTATTACCCATATTTTATCTTCCACCAATTTCCTGGTTCTCCATTTTTTTAAACCCAGATCACGAAGTTATTTTTGAAAAATTTGAGAATTTTCCGAAGCAAACCTTCCGTAACAGAACCAATGTTTACGGTGCTAATGGTAAATTATCATTGATCATTCCTATTAATCATGATGGTACAAGACTGATCAGCGAAATTAATGTTTCGCACCGGGAAAAGTGGCAACAGATTCATTGGAAATCTATAAAAACAGCGTATCAGAGCTCCCCATTTTTTGAATTTTATGAGGATCAACTCGAAAAAATCTTCACTTTTAAAACAAATTCTTTAATGGAATTTAACCTTCATGCTTTAAAAATCATCCAAAAGATCTTGAAAGTAGAAAAGGACTTTACATTCACAGAAGAGTATTTCAAAGAACCGGAGCAACAGAACTACAGAGATCAATTCTCACCCAAACTCCAGACAAACTTCGACATGGAAGAATATTATCAGACATTTTCTGATAAATATGGTTTTTTAGAGGACTTGTCCATAATTGATCTTCTTTGTAACAAAGGCCCGGAATCTTTGACTTATATAAATAATATTAAATCGAAATAGTGATACATATGAAAAAGATACTGATTGCAGCATGGTTTATGACAGGATTTGCAGCATTTGCACAAACTGCAGACACCACATTAGACCCAATGAAAGACAAAGATTTGATGACTTGGTATCATCAGGACTTTGCCTCAAGTAATGTATATGGAGTCAATACCCAAAACGCTTATAAATTTTTAGAATCCAAAGGTCTGACACCAAAACCAGTTATTGTTGGTGTTTTGGATAGTGGAGTTCAGGTCGACCATCCCGGTTTGATTCAGAATATGTGGAAGAACCCTAATGAGGTTCCTAATAATGGGAAAGACGATGATGGCAATGGCTACATTGATGATGTATATGGCTGGAATTTCAGTGGTGGGAAAAATGGCGACATCGATATCGACAATATGGAAGTTACGCGGGTCGTTAAAAAATATCAACCCATTTTCGAAGGTCCAAATTCTACCGAAAACAAAGCAAATCAGGCAAAGATGCCTGCAGAATTTGCAATGTACATGACCTCAAAAGAAATTTTTACCAAAAAAAGCGTTGAGGCTAAACAAAATTATGAAACCTATAAGAGAATCCAGCAAATGATTCCTTCTATGATTTCACTACTGAATGGTCAAAACCTTACTCCTGAAGTGCTTGCTACGATTAAACCAGCAACGCCGGAACAGATGATGGCGGTGAATGTTCTGGGACAAATCAGCAGAGATCCTTCTATGGCAGGGAAATCACCCGCTGAAGTTCAGAAAGCACTGGAAGGTCAAATGAAAGAAGCTTTAGATTATTATGAGCCACAGGCAACAAAGCAGTATAACCTGGATTATGATCCGCGCGCTTCTATGGTTGGTGATGATTATGATAATTACAAAGAGAAAAATTACGGAAATAATCATTACGAAGGTCCTGATGCAAAACACGGTACACACGTGGCAGGAATTATTGCAGGATTACCACAAGGTGACCAGATACAATATGGTGTAGGATACAAAACGGCTAAGATTATGACCGTGCGTGCGGTACCGGATGGTGATGAAAGAGATAAAGATGTTGCAAATGCCATTCGATATGCCGTGGATAACGGCGCAAGAATTCTGAACATGAGTTTTGGAAAACCGGTTTCTCCGGGGAAAGAGGTCGTTTGGGAAGCTTTTAAATATGCCGAATCCAAAGGAGTGCTTTTGGTAAAAGCCGCCGGAAATGACAACGAAGATATTGCAGAGCATGTCTATTTTCCTACCAATTACAAGTCTGTAGAAGATGCGAAACCTTTTATTAACAATATGATTGTGGTAGGAGCTTCTACAAAAGATAATGAATTTTTGAGAGCTAATTTTTCCAATTACAATCAGAAATTGGTAAACGTTTTCGCTCCAGGTACTGAAATTTATTCTACCGTTCCCAAAAATACGTATGAATATCTTCAGGGAACATCCATGGCTTCTCCGGTTGTTGCCGGTGCAGCCTCAGTTTTACTGGCTCATATGCCAAATTTAACTCCTGCCCAGATCATTGAATCTTTCGTAAAAACTTCGAATAAATCAACTGTTAACGCGATGATCAGTTCGAATACAAATAACAGATTCGACCTGATTTCTGAAGCAGGCGGTGTAATTGATTTGAAAAAAGCCGCAGAATACGCATATACTAATTTTTACAAGCCTACTTCGACTAAAATTGCTCCGAGTAAGGTGAAAAAGAAAAAGGTAAGCAGAAAATAATTGAATACACTTCAAAAAAATCCGATTCGTCGGATTTTTTTGTTTTTAACATTATGGCACGGTTTTTTGTAAGTAATATCTAATTAATTTTAATACTATGAAAAATTTATTATTAGCAGGAATTATCGGAGCAGCAATGACTGTTTCATGTTCTACTGCAAAAACCGCACAAGCGAATAAGGCTGAATTTTTACAGTTGAAAGGAGATTGGGAAATTACAAGTGTTGATTACGACAGCAATTACAAAGTGAAGCCTTTTGATGAAAATGCAGATGCACAATGTTTCGTAGGCAGCCATTGGAGACTTATACCGAACAACTGGACGGGATCTTATACCATCAACGGTGGTGGTGATTGTCCGAGTGTTATACAGCCAATTAAATTCGAGGTCGTAAACGGAACTGAATTTAAGTTTAAAAAATTAATGGAAGGTTCAAAAGCAAAAGCAGTAACTTCCGGTTACTCTCTTAATTTAGTAAGTCAAACCAATGACAATTTTAGCTTAGAACAAAATATTCCGTCAAATGGAGAAAATGTAAGAGTAGTTTACAATTTTTCTAGAACTGGAATGAAATAATAAATATTAAAAAAATAAAATAAAACATTATGAAATTTATTAACAAAACAAGTATAGCAGCCTTATTTATCTCCACTTCAATGGTGATGACAAGTTGTGAAGCTGTAAAAAATTCAAATAATCAACAGAGAGGAACTGTTATAGGAACCTCTGCTGGTGCAGTATTGGGAGGCGTTCTTGGTAACAATATCGGTAAAGGTAAAAATGCACCTTTAGGAGCAGTACTTGGAGGAATTGTAGGAGGAGTTGCAGGTAACGTCATCGGTAGCAAAATGGATAAGCAAGCCAAAGAAATCAAAGAAACCCTTCCTGGAGCTGAAGTAGAAAGAGTAGGAGAAGGAATTAGAGTGACAATGAAAGAAAATATGGTCAACTTTGCTTTTGATTCTTCAAATTTAACTTCATCTGCTATGGCTAACCTCGATAAATTGGTTCAGGTTTTATCAAATAATCCGGATACCAACATTAATATCTACGGTTATACCGACAGTAAAGGTAGCGACAGTTATAACCTTTCATTATCTGACAGAAGAGCAGCTGCTGTAAAAAGCTATATGATGTCTAAAGGAATTGCTTCTTCCAGAATGATGACGATGGGTATGGGTGAGCAAGATCCAATTGCTTCTAATGATACCGATGCTGGTAGAGCAGAAAACAGAAGAGTAGAATTTGCAATTACTGCAAATGAAAATATGATCAACGATGCAAAATCAGGTCAATAAATAAAGATTGAATAAGATCTATAGAAATCCGCTTCGGCGGATTTTTTTATTATTAATTCACTAATTTTGCAACTGATTTTTTACATAAATGACGAAATATTTAAAACTGCTCCGTGTTGAACAATGGGTGAAAAACCTTTTTGTTTTTGCACCACTATTTTTTTCCGGAAATATTACCAATGTCGATTTGCTGACCCGAAGTATTTTGGCATTTATCATTTTTTCGCTTACGGCCAGCAGTATTTATATTATTAATGATTATTCAGATATTGAATCAGACCGGAAGCATCCTCAAAAAAAAGACAGACCCTTAGCCAGCGGTGTAATTTCGAAGGTTACTGCAAAAATAATTTTAGGAATTTTATTAGCAATCGTTGTTACGGTCGTTTTTAGTGCGAAAGACTATTTTGGAGACCATCTTTGGAAGTTTTCCTCCATCATTTCCTTTTACTTTGTGATGAATTTAGCCTACACTTTTAAATTGAAGCATGTGGCGATTGTTGATGTTTGTATTATCGCTATCGGTTTTGTTTTACGGGTTTTGGCAGGAGGTTATGCCACCGGTATTTTAATCTCGCAGTGGGCAATATTACTTACTTTTGTATTGGCACTGGTTTTAGCAATAGGAAAGCGAAGAGGGGAACTTATAAATGCTCAGATTTCAGGCAGAACAAGAAAATCACTCGATGGTTACAATGTTCAGTTTGCAGATATCGCACTTTCCATCAGTTGTGCATTGGCAATCGTTTGTTATTTAATGTTTACCTTATCACCAGAAGTGCAACAGAAATTCCATCCACGCGTTTTTTACACCGTATTTTTTGTAGTGTTTGCGTTTTTACGTTATCTGCAACAGACTTTGGTGTATAATAAAACCGAATCACCAACCAAAATTATTTACAAGGATCGTTATATTCAGGTAACCATGGTACTTTGGTTAGTTGCCTTTTTACTTCAAATTTATTTTAAAAAATGAAACCAAATTATAAACAGGAAGTAGCGAACTGGGGTAATTTTCCCGTAGTGGAAAAAGAAATGAAGTCTGAAGATTCTTTATCTAAAATAATAGACTTTGTAAAAAATCATAACGAAATTATTGCCCGCGGGAACGGCAGATGTTATGGCGATTCGGCACTCTCGGAACATATATTTTCTACCAAAAGACTCAATAAATTCATCAGTTTCGACCGTTTAAACGGTGTGATCGAATGTGAATCTGGCGTCTTACTTTCTCAGGTCTTAGAAGTAATTGTACCGCAAGGTTATTTTCTCTTTGTAACGCCCGGAACCAAATTTGTGACCGTGGGTGGCGCAATTGCATCTGATGTTCACGGTAAAAATCATCATGCTGAAGGTTGCTTTTCAGAATATGTTTTAGAATTTTCATTATTGAATGAAAGGGGAGAAGTCCTCAAATGTTCCCGAGATGAAAATCAGGAAAAATTTTGGGCAACCATTGGAGGAATGGGACTTACAGGAATCATTCTTTCGGCAAAATTCAAATTAAAAAATATAGAAACCTCTTATATTTATCAGGAAAGTATTAAAGCTGATAATTTAGACGAGATTTTCCGCCTCTTTGAAGAAAGTGAATCGTGGACTTATAATGTGGCCTGGATCGACTGTTTACAGAAAGATAAAAATTTGGGAAGAAGCATTCTGATGCGTGGCGAACATGCTTTTAAACATCAGATCTCTCAAAAACAGCAACAGAATCCTTTAGAATTAAAAAAAGGAATTAATCCATCTGTCCCTTTTTATTTTCCCGGCTTTGTTCTAAATAATCTGACGGTGAAATTGTTTAATTTGCTGTATTTCAATAAACAAAGAAAAAAAACAGTCAAAAATTTTGTTCATTACGAATCGTTTTTTTATCCGCTGGATATCGTTAACGACTGGAATAAAATTTATGGCAAAAAAGGTTTCATCCAGTATCAAATGGTGATTCCGAAAGAGAAAGGGAAAGAAGGCATGAGGAAAATTTTAGAAACCATTGCCAAAAGTGGAAACGGTTCTTTTCTCGCGGTCTTAAAACTTTTTGGTAAAAACAATCCCGAAGCATATAATTCTTTCCCGCAGGAAGGTTACACCTTGGCTTTGGATTTTAAAGTGAATTCAAAACTTAAAAAACTGGTCGCACAACTTGATTCGATTGTAGAGGAATATGGAGGGCGAATTTATTTAACCAAAGATTCTATGAGCAAATCTTCCTTGACCAATTATTTGGAGAATGTTCAAAATTCTAAATTTCAGTCTTTACAACAGAAAAGAATTCAAAATAGCTGATCAAAAATATTTTCTTATCCGAAATTAAAATGCCGAAAATTACACTATCAATATGATCGTTCTAGGAAGCAATTCAGAAGTAGCACAGGCCTTTGTGGAAAAAGCCTTAGATGCCGGGGAAAAATTTTCTAAAATTTTCCTCCTCACTTCAAATAAAGAAACGACCGAAAAATTTTCAAAACATCTCGAAGTAAAATATATTCAACAGTCTGAGATTATCGAACTTGATCTGTTACAGGAACTTGATTTTAATATGCTTGATGATATTAATTCTCATCTTCTCTTCTGCGCGACGGGATATCTTGGGGAAGGAACCGAGGAAGGGCTGTATGATGATCGAAATACAAAGAAAATAATCGATGTAAATTATGCTAAATTAATTCCTGTTCTTAATTTTTTTGCAGAGAAAATGGAAAGACAGCGTAGTGGTACCATGATCGTACTTTCCTCCGTAGCGGGTGACCGCGGTCGACAAAGTAATTTTATTTACGGCAGTGCAAAGGCTGGTTTAACTGCATATTTGAGCGGTTTGCGGAATTATCTTTTTAGTAAAAAAGTCCACGTGCTCACCATAAAGCCAGGTTTTATGGCGACTAAAATGACCGAAGGTTTGCCGCTCAATCCAAAATTAACGGCAAGTCCGAAACAGGCAGCTGAAGCCATTTACAAAGCTTACAAAAATAAAAAGAATGTAGCATATGTTTTACCGATATGGTCTATTATTATGTTGGTTATTAGAAATATACCCGAATTTATTTTTAAGAAATTTAAACTTTAATAAAATAAATTGTAAGTTTAAAGGAAACTTCTTAAAATCTATTTAAAAAAAATGAAAAAATTATACTGTTTTGATTTTGATGGAACTTTAACCTACAATGATACCATGTTTCTCTATCTCAAATTTTACAATTCCTCGAAATTCCGAATGCAGTTTGTGAAACATGTTCCTCTTTTTGTTTTATTAAAATTAAAGCTGGTAGAAGCTGAAAAAATCAAAAAGAGTTTTATTGCTTCTATTTTAAAGGGAGAATCAAAAGAGAAAATTGAAAAAAAATCCCAACAGTTTTTTGAAAAATACTATCCGGAAATTTTTCGGACAAATGCTTTAGAATTTATAGAGAGTATTGACCGGAACCACACTGAAAGTTATATTGTTTCTGCCTCTCTCGATATTTGGGTTCAACCTTTTGCAGAAAAATTTAAGATGAATCTGCTGGCGACCCGTGCGGAGTTTGTTGATGATATTTTCACGGGTAATTTTATTGGTAAAAATTGCAACGGAGCTGAAAAAGTAGAGCGGTTAAAAGAAGCGACTAAAGGTAAAAAATACGATAAAATTATTGCTTTTGGAGATACTTCGGGGGATCGTGAAATGATGGAGTGGGCAGATGAGAGTCAGTTTAAATTTTTTCATTAATTTTATGCTCCGAAAAATCTTATTAAGAAAATCTAATAAATGAATAAAATATATTTGGATAACGCGGCAACAACGCCACTTTCCGAAGAAGTAATAGATGCCATGGTTAATGTTCTAAAAAATAACTACGGCAATCCATCCTCCACGCACAGCTTAGGGCAGGAAGCTAAAATTTTAATTGAAAATGTTCGTAGGCAAGTAGCAGAATATTTAAAAGTTACGCCGGCGGAAATTATTTTTACGTCATGTGGAACAGAATCCAATAATATGATCATCAAATCTTGCGTGGATCATTGTGGAGTCGAAAGAATTATCACTTCACCTATGGAACATAAATGTGTTTCAGAAACCGTGATGGACCTGAAGAAAAGAAAAGGCATTGAAGTCGTTTATTTGCGTCCGGATAGCAGAGGAGATATCAGTATAGAAGAATTGGCAGAGGTTCTGAAGAATTCTGAAAAGAAAACTTTGGTTACTTTAATGCATGCAAATAACGAGATAGGAAATCTGTTAGACATTAAAAAGGTTGCGGAACTCTGCAAGGAGAATAATGCCCTGTTCCACTCTGATACGGTGCAATCAATGGCACATATGGATTTGGATTTCTCTGATATTCCGGTAGATTTTGCATCGTGCAGTGCCCATAAATTTCACGGTCCAAAAGGAAGTGGTTTTGCCTTTATCAGAAAAGCAACGGGCTTAAAAGGAATTATCACCGGAGGACCACAGGAAAGAAGTTTACGTGCAGGCACAGAAAACGTGTGTGGAATTGTAGGTTTAGGAAAAGCGCTGGAACTGTATTTAAATAATATGGATTCCTACGCAAATTACATCAAAGAAATTAAGCAATATGCCATTACGCAGCTTTCAGAAAAAATAAAGGGAGTTAAATTTAACGGCAGAAGTTCTGAAATGGACAAGAGCCTTTATACGGTATTAAGCGTTTTACTTCCTTTCAAAGATCCGATGATCGGTTTGAAATTAGATATGCAGGGAATCGCAATATCGCAGGGAAGTGCCTGTTCATCTGGCGCGTCTAAACCATCTATGGTGATGATGATGATTTTGGATGAGGAAGAGATGATGGAAACAACTCCATTGCGGGTTTCTTTCAGTCACTTGACCACCAAAGCGGAAATTGATGCGCTGGTAAGTGGTGTAGCGGAAATTGCACACGGCTTCGAGATAGAAAAAACAAATGTGGAGCATAGATAAATCAATCCCGAAATTGGCAGGAATATTGTAAATTTGACAAAGAAATTAGATACAAAAAAAATTTAAAAATTAGAAAAATGGCATTAGAGATTACAGATCAATCGTTTCAGGAAACGGTATTGAATTCAGATAAACCAGTATTAGTAGATTTTTGGGCAGTATGGTGTGGACCATGTAGAATGTTAGGACCCATCATCGAAGAAGTTGCTAATGATTTTGAAGGAAAAGCAATCGTAGGAAAAGTAGATGTTGATAACAATCAGCAGGTTTCTGTAGATTACGGAATTAGAAATATTCCTACTGTTTTGATTTTCAAAAACGGAGAAGTAGTAGACAAAATCGTTGGTGTAGCTTCAAAAGAAGTAATTACTGAAAAATTATCTGCACATTTATAAAATTAAGGTGCTTGAAAATGAGTGCTTTCCTAATTAGGGAAGCATTTTTTTTGAAAATTGTTTGGAGTGTCTGATAAAATTTGTACTTTTGCACTCACCAAAAAGAAAGACGTTCTTACAAACTAAAATATTCGATAATTCACCTGGTTGAAATCTATGATCAGTCATCTTAACAAGAGTTGACGACAGGTTTTCAAACGTGGTTTAAATTATTTATTCTAATTGATCCGGTAGTTCAGCTGGTTAGAATGCCGCCCTGTCACGGCGGAGGTCGCGGGTTCGAATCCCGTCCGGATCGCATAAGGTTTACAATTTTACTTTTACAAAATTGATCCGGTAGTTCAGCTGGTTAGAATGCCGCCCTGTCACGGCGGAGGTCGCGGGTTCGAATCCCGTCCGGATCGCAACTGCATAACAAGTAGTTCAAATGCTTTAAAACATTGTTTTTAAAGCATTTTTTTTGGTGCCTACTTGATAATCATATCCACAAAATTTTCTTTAAATATTTTCAAATTTATAAGGTTATAGTATTTATTTTCATTCTGGGTAAGCCAATTTCATGCTCTTGTGGATAAGGTTTTCGCGAAGTCATGCTTACGTCTTCCTTTAATTTATGCTGTGCTTCAGCAGATTTTTCTTTATCCATTGAATATCGGGGATCTGGTATAAACGGCATCTTTGCCATTTTATGAATGGTAATGGTGGGAAAATGAAAATCAACTTCTACCGTTCCCAGAAGCAAATAGCAGCCACCACCCTGAAATGGATATTGTGCAAGACAATCTGAAAAATGAGCGGTATCAAAATATTCTCCTTCCGCATCAATCCATGTTCCGAAAAACATGATTCCTCTTTTTGTGGGAACATGTTTTCTGGAAATAAGGTACGCCAGCATTTTTACCTGCTTTTTATGATATTTAATCAGATCTTTTGCCATTACTGTTCCTCGATATTTGGTCTGTAACAAATCAAAAGGACTGTAGGAAACGGGAAAACCTAAGATTTCAATTTCATCAAATGCATCTTCAAAAGGATTCCTGTTAATTTCCGGTAACTGATAGTTTTTTTGTGGCTCATCGAGTAAAGTGGCCTGTTTGAAAACGGTCTTATTGTTGGCCAATAAAAATCGTGCTTCTATTAACAGTTCGTGTTTTTGCTTTCCCGTAAATCGGAAAGCTCCAATAAAAATCAAAATCTGTAAAGTTTCAATACCGATCGGAATTCTTTTGGTAAAGTTTTCCAGGGATTCGTAATCTCCGTTAAGTTTTCTTTCTTCGGGAATCAGCATGCCAATTTTCTGATCCAGCTTTTCAATATGCATTAATCCGAGATAAACCTCGATTCCGTAAACGGTGGTTTGATATTCACTCAGATTAACACAAGGGTTGTTAATTATTGCGCCAGACATTTTAGCTTCATGAATATAAACTTCCGTTCTGTAGAAACCTCCACCATTATTGATGGCACACACCATAAACTCAATTGGATAATAAACTTTTAGATAGAGACTCTGATAGCTTTCTACGGCATAGGAAGCGGAATGAGCTTTGCAGAAAGAATATCCCGCAAATGATTCAATCTGACGGTAAACTTCTGAAGATAATTGCTCGGGATGTCCCAGTTTCTGACAGGATTCAAAGAAATGGTCTTTCACTTTTTGTAATGCTGATAAAGATCTTCCTTTACCGCTCATTGCGCGTCTCAATACATCTCCATCAGTGGCAGATAATCCACCGAAATGCAAGGCTATTTTAATTACATCTTCCTGATAGACCATAATTCCATACGTTTCGCCCAATTCCTTTTTAAAGACGTCATGAAAATATTCGAATTGGGTAGGATTGTTATGGCGGAAAATATATTCTTTCATCATTCCACTCTGCGCTACACCCGGCCGTATAATAGAAGATGCAGCGACCAATACTTTATAATTGTCACATTTTAGTCTTCTCAATAAGCCGCGCATGGCGGGACTTTCGATATAAAAGCACCCAATGGTTTTTCCGATACTCAGATATTCATTGCATTTTGTTTCGTTTTTTGAAAGCGTAGTATCTTTAATATCGATGGTTATTCCTCTTTTTTCTTTAACAAGGTCCACTGTATCTTTAATGGTACCCAATCCTCTCTGCGATAAAATATCAAATTTTTCCAAACCGATATCTTCTGCGGTGTGCATGTCAAACTGCACAATAGGAAAACCTTTGGGTGGCATTTCTAAAGCGGTATAATTGGTAATCGGTTCTTCGGAGATGAGGATTCCACATGAATGCATGCTTCTTTGATTGGGATATTTTTCTAAGAGCTTTCCGTATTTGTGAACCAATCGTGATACAGAATTTATATCGTGAGATTCCAGTGGTTTTGTAGCTAAAGCATCTAATTCTTCTTTAGGCAAACCAAAAGCTTTACCCACTTCCCGAAAAATAGATTTGTATTTAAATTCTACATTCGTTCCGCAGAATGCCACATGGTCTTTTCCATATTTATTAAAAATGTATTCTAAAATGGTATCTCTTGTTTGCCAGCTCCAGTCGATATCGAAATCGGGTGGCGTTTTTCGGTTAAGGTTTAAAAATCTCTCAAAATACAAGTCCAGTTCCAGTGGACAAATATCGGTGATGCCTATACAATAACTGACAATGGAATTGGCGCCGCTTCCCCTTCCCATATGCATAAAACCCATGCGGTTGCTGTACTGAATAATATCCCAGGTAATAAGGAAATAAGCACAGAAATTAAGCTGGTCTATAACGCCCAATTCTTTCTCCATTCTTGCTTTTGCTGCTATATTATCTGCGGAATATTTTCTGCTCAATCCTTCATAAGCCAGCTTTTCCAGCATTTTAAAGTCGTTTTTCTTACTGTCTGTAAAGTGTTTCTTGTTTTTAGGCGTGGAGAAATCAAAATCAAAACTGCATTCATTGACAATGTATTTGGTGTTCTCAATAATTTGGGGGTAATCCTTGAACTTATTTAAAAGCGCTTTCTTATTGACAAAAATTTCGGTGTCTTTACAATAATCATTTTCTGAAAGTTTACTGATTAAAGTATTTTGATCTATCGCTCTTAATATTTTATGCAGGTCATATTCCTCCTTCGTTTTAAAGGTAATGGGATGCAGAATCACCATTTTATGAAGCCAAGCCTTGAGTTCAGGTTTTATTAACAGGTTTAATTCTTCCGGTCTGATTCCAATAAATTCATGGTCCAGTAATTTTTCCGGAATATCTTGAAGAGAATAAATAACAATGGTGTTTTTTAAGATTGGGTTTTGTTTGGGAATATCGATGCCTTCACAATTGTAATCGGTTAAAAGCCTGTTGATCTCTGCAATACTTTTTTGATTCTTCGCCAGACAAATGTAGTAGAATTGGTTTTCAACCCGTGCTTCAACGCCTACAATAGGTTTGATGTTGCGGTCTTTGCAAAGTTTATAAAAATCATAGATTCCGGTAACAGTATTGATATCAGTGAGTGCCAATACTTTAATTTTAAAATCAGCAGCCTGCTTAACCAAATCCTGAACAGAAATGGTTCCATAACGTAAACTGTGATAAGAATGACAATTCAGAAACATAATCGATCACTATTTTAGTAAACCCGAGGCTCTGCCTACACTGGACGTGCCGAACCTGTTCTTAATTTTATCCATGGTTTGATATAAAGAGATGAGTTCTTCTGTATCATCAAACAAATTCATTTGATGACAGCCGTGCACCAAACCGGTGAATTTGATTCCAATCAGGCGAATTCTCATTCTTCGGGTATACACTTTTTTAAAAAGTTCCAAAACATATTTCAGCAAAGTGTGATCTGCTGAAGTGTATGGAATTTTGCACTGTTTGGTTTCTGTATCAAAATTTGAATATCTGATTTTTACAGAAATTGTTGAGGTAAGCCATTTTTCCTGTCTCAGCTGAAAAGCCAATTGTTCTACCATTCCGGACAATACACATCTGATTTGATGAATATCGATCGTGTCCTGAGAAAATGTGTTTTCCGTGGAGATTGATTTTCTTTCAGAATAGGGAATTACAGGAGTTTCATCGATGCCATTGGCTTTTTTCCAAAGGGTATGTCCATTTTTCCCTACAAGCTGCTGCAATACTTCGACAGGCATTTCAGAAAGGGTTTTTATCGTTTTTATTCCTAATCTTGAGAACAACTGAAAGGTTTCAGGTCCCACCATCGGAATCTTTCTTACAGACAAAGGATTTAAGAAATTTTGAATATTGGGTGCGGTCACTTCCAGCTTTCCTAGGGGTTTAGATTCTCCGGTCCCAATTTTTGAAACTGTTTTATTTGTCGATAAAGCAAAACTGATGGGAAGGCCGGTGTTTTTAAGGATCGATTCCGCAATTTCTGTGGTCCATTGATAGCACCCAAAAAACTGATCCATTCCGGAAAGATCCATATAAAATTCATCAATGCTTGCCTTTTCCAATACCGGAACTTTTTCTTTAATGATTTCTGTAACCGTATGTGACATATTGGAGTAGTATTCCATATCTCCTTTAATTACTTTTGCTTCCGGACATAATCTGAGCGCCATTTTTATAGGCATAGCGCTTCTTACCCCAAAATATCGTGCTTCATAAGAACAGGAGGCAACAACTCCACGATCTCCACCTCCCACGATAACAGGTGATTTTTCTAATGCTGAGTTTTTCAATCTTTCACAGGAGACAAAAAAGGTGTCTAAATCCATATGTGCAATCGCTCTTTCCATGTTGCAAAATTAGATTCATTTTGTATCATTTTTATTATATTTGCAGATACAATTTGTATCAATGTCAATATTTTCAGATAACATCAGGTTTCTACGGAACAAAAAAAACTTATCCCAACAGAGCTTTGCAGAAAGTCTTGGGATGAGCAGGGTACGCTATTCAAAATACGAAGATGGCCGTTCTGAGCCGCCCTATGAAATATTAATAAGGATCTCTAAATTTTTTCAGGTCAGTATTGATTTACTCCTGACTTTAGACATTAGAAAATATCCTATAGATGATATGGTCAACCTGCCAGATAATAATAAAGTCTTGCCCGTAGTGGTAGATTCAGAGGGGAATAATTATATTGAAATCGTTCCTCAAAAAGCTACAATGGGATATCTGAATGGCTACAGCGATCCCGAATATATTGAGAGTCTCCCCCGTATTTATCTCCCTTTTTTGGGTCACGGAAAGTTTAGAGGATTTATGGCTGATGGTGATTCTATGCCTCCATTTATTAACGGAACCTGTGTGGTAGGAGAGTATGTGGAAAGTTTGAAAGATCTAAAACCGGGTAAAGAATATATATTTGTGACTGCCGAAGGAACCACTTTTAAAACCTATGTTAAAAGTAAAAAGAACAGTTTAACGGTAGCTGCAGATAATTCATTTTATGATCCTTATGACATTCAGTTATCAGATATTTTGCAGGTATGGACTTATACCATTGGTATTTTACCAAAAGATTATAAACCTTATCTGCCCGATTATGCCCATTTAAAAGATATGATAGGTGATCTGAAAAAAACAGTTCAAGATCTGGAAGGCAAGATTTCAAGATTTCCATCTTAGGTTTAAACAAAAATTCTCCCCTGGAAAAGCAGAATATTATTTATATAATGAGTTTTGAAAGTGAAATTTTTTCTGTCATTTAAATGGAAAAAGATTCAATACTTATATTATTTTTTATTCACACAGAGCAATAATCTTTTCTTTCTCCCTAATTTTATAATAGAAATTTTAGTGCCCGTCAAATTCGCAAAGAATATCATTTGTCACCATAATTTATTTTGATTAGTACAGGAAAAGCAGTAATATTGTTAAGCATCATTTTTACATTAAATTAAAATATAATTATATGAAACCCAGCGTCATTTCAATTGTTCTTGGTGGAGGAAGAGGAACACGGCTATCTCCATTAACCAATACACGTTCTAAACCAGCGGTTCCCATTGCCGGGAAGTATCGGTTAGTTGATATTCCTATTTCTAATTGTCTTAATTCTGGATTTAATAGAATTCTGGTACTGACCCAGTTTAACTCTGCTTCTTTGAATTCCCACATCAAAAATTCCTTTCACTTTGATATTTTCAGCAAAGGTTTTGTCGATATTTTAGCCGCAGAACAAAATATAGAAAGTGATGAGTGGTATCAAGGGACCGCAGATGCAGTTCGTCAATCCATGAAGCATTTAGATAAATATGACTACGACTATATATTAATTCTTTCGGGTGATCAGCTCTATCAAATGGATTTTCGCGAAATGATCGATTTCCATTGCCGCAATGAAGCTGATATTACCATCGCCACAATTCCCGTAAATGCACAGGACGCCACTGGATTCGGTATTTTAAAATCTGATGAAGAAGGAAATGTAACTTCATTTATTGAGAAACCTTCCGGCGAGCTTTTAAATGACTGGAAATCTGAAGTATCTGAAAAAAATAAAGCGGAAGGTAAAGAATATCTAGCCTCCATGGGGATTTATGTCTTCAATAAAAATGGATTGAAGAAAATGTTTGATGAAGATGCCGGTGATGATTTCGGAGGAGAATTAATTCCGAATGGTATTGGAAAATACAAAACCCTGAGTTTTCAATATGATGGTTACTGGACGGATATTGGAACAATTCAATCTTTCTTTGATGCCAACTTGGATCTAACAACAGATTTCCCCAAATTCAATCTGTTCAGTAAATGTCCCATTTATACCCGGGCCAGAATGCTTCCTCCTTCCAAAATTCTGGGTTCCTATGTGAGCAAAGCAATTTTTGGTGATGGTTGTATTGTCATGGCAGATAAAATAGAGAACTCAATTGTCGGAAACCGTAGCCGTGTTGACCGCGGAAGTACCATCATGAATTCTTATATGATGGGGGCCGATTTTTATCAGGAAACCGATGAGATTGTATCCAATGATAAATCAGGGATTCCTAATTTGGGCGTCGGTAAATATTGTTATATCGAACGCGCCATTTTAGATAAAAACTGTAGAATTGGTGACAACGTGAGAATTATTGGCGGTACTCATCTTCAAGATGGTGATTATGAAACCCATTCTATTAAAGATGGTATTATTGTCGTGAAAAAGAATGCGGTGATTCAACCGGGTACGCAAATTTCCTGAGGATCCCTTTGATTTTTAATAATACAACACGGCATATTTTGATTTCCGTGTTTTTTTTGGTCATGTTTTTATGTATTTTTGTCCCATGCGTTGGTTAAAATTTGGATTTTTCATAGTTATTTTATTTGGGGCAGTTTATGCTGTTTCTATGTTTTTTGTCGCGGAAAATAAAAACTTCACGATCGAAAAAGAAATCGCTTATCCTGTAGATAAAGTATTTCCCCAGTTTACCAATCTCCAGAATTTTGCACGTTGGAATACCTTTTTTTCAGATAACAAAAATATGAAGGTAGAGTTTTTCTCACCTTATGAAGGAAAAGGAAGCTCTATGACTTTTCATGATATGAAAGATGAAGATGTTTTTGGAGATGTCTTTATTAGTTATGAAAACCCTTTAAAAACTTTAAAATACCAATTATTTGAAGGTAAGAAAAATACGCCCTATTTAATTGATTTAAAATTTATACCGAAAGGCGAAAGTACCAAAGTAATCTGGTACATTCAGACTCCAAAGCAACCTTTACTTAAAAGATCTCTGAATTTAGTTTCCGAAGATTTTTTTGTGGAAAGTGTAGATCAGAGTATGAAAAAACTCTATCAAATTTTAGGGAATAAAGTAGATAAAGAAACCCGGCGGGAAAATTTGAAATTTGACAGTCTGATAGTGGAAGAACAGGAAAGCCAGTTGCTGTTAGGTGTAAATGTGAGCGCCAAAAATGTGAAAGACGCACTTTTCAAAAGTATTGTGATGAATCATAATAAAGTATTGAACTTTGTAAAGATGGATCTTTCAAAAAAAGACGATGAGTATGGCGAACCTGTCCTAATTACAGATCCGGATAATTTTAAGGATAAAGAGGTTTCTTATTTTTATGGAATTCCAATTTCTAAAAAGGAAAGTGTTTCGGATAATAATTTCAGTTTTAGAACTTTAAATGCCTCTCAGAATTACGTTATTTTTTATCAGGGAACGTATGCAAACCGTATAAAATCCATTCAGCAAATAATCAATCAAGCGAAAAAAGACAGTATGCGGATCGGTGATTTACAGCAAACATTTTTAGAAGAACCAACAACCGATGGCAAAGTGGTTTTAAAATTATCCATCCCCGTTTTCAAGTAATTACTTAACGGGCTCCTTTTATGTTTTTTTAGCTTTAATACTTCACTTATTTTTGTTAAATTTGTTCTTTAAATCAAAATCAACAGATAATTAGTAAATAATGGATAAATTTTCATTCCTAAATGCTGCGCACTCCCAGTTAATAGAAGACTTATACCAACAATATTTAAAATACCCAGACTCCCTTGAACCTTCCTGGAAAGCCTTTTTCCAGGGATTCGATTTTGCACTCGAAGGTTACGGTGACGATTTTGGGAGAAATAATGAAACCGAACCGGTTTCTGCGCCAGTTCAAATGGCAAATAAAGCTGCTGAAAGTGGCAATATTCCTGATGACATTCAAAAGGAATTTAAAATTTTAAATTTAATTGAAGCTTACAGACATCGTGGTCATTTATTTACCAAGACCAATCCGGTGCGTGAGAGAAGACATTACGAACCAACTTTAGATATTGAAAACTTTGGATTAAGTAAAGATGACTTAAACAAAAAATTCAATTCTGCTGCCGAAACAGGTTTGCCGGGCGCTGCTACTTTACAGGAAATTTTGAATCACCTTAACAAGATTTATTGTGAGTCAATTGGTGTGGAGTATATGCATGTGAATAATGTTGCCGAAAGAAAATTCATTCGTGAATGGTTGCAGGTCAATGAAAACCATCCCAAATTAAATGCCGCTGAGAAAACCGAAATTTTGGAGAAACTCAATCAGGCAGTGGCTTTTGAGAATTACCTGCATACCAAATTTGTAGGACAAAAAAGATTCTCTCTGGAAGGAGGTGAATCTTTAATTCCCGCTTTGGATCAACTCATCAGCCGTTCTTCTCAGTTGGGCGTCGATGAGGTGGTTTTAGGAATGGCTCACCGTGGAAGACTGAATGTACTAACCAATATTTTTGGTAAATCTTACAAGCAGATTTTCTCAGAATTCGAAGGAAAAGAATTTGAAGAAGACGTTTTCTCAGGGGATGTAAAATACCACTTGGGTTCGTCTAAAAAAATAAAAACAGAAAGTGGGGAAGAGGTTTCTATCAACCTGACACCAAATCCTTCTCACTTAGAAACTGTTGCAGCATTGGTTGAAGGAATTTGCCGTGCGAAAGTGGACAACAAATACAAAGATTTCAAAAAAGTTTTACCAATCGTTATTCATGGAGACGGTGCAATTGCCGGACAGGGAATTGTATATGAAGTTGCCCAAATGATGACTTTGGAAGGATATAGAACCGGTGGAACGGTACATATCGTTGTAAATAACCAGGTTTCATTTACTACGAATTTTTTAGATGCCAGATCTTCAAATTATTGTACAGACATTGCTAAAGTTACTGAATCACCCGTTATGCATGTAAATGCTGATGATGTTGAAGCAGTGGTTCATGCTATGAGATTTGCTGCTGATTTCCGTGCAAAATTTGGTAAAGACGTTTACATTGATCTTTTAGGATATAGAAAATATGGTCACAATGAAGGTGATGAACCTCGTTTCACACAGCCTAATTTGTATAAATTAATTTCTAAACATCCGAACCCAAGAGAGATTTATAAAGATCAGTTGATCAAAGAAGGAATATTGTCAAACGATGTTCTGAAAGAGATGGAAGTGAAGTTTAAAAATCTTTTGGATGACAATTACGATGCTTCCAAAGAAATTGAAAAAAACACCATGGATCTTTTCATGTCCGACGACTGGAAAGATTTACCTATCTCTTTAAAAGGAGAAATTAAAATTCCGGTTGACACAAAATTTGATCTAAAAGCACTAAAGGAATTGGCAATCAGAATGTCAACTTTGCCAGTTGATAAGAAATTTATAAAAAAAGTAACCCGTCTTTTTGAGAACAGAATCAAAATGATTGAGGACAATACGATTGACTGGGCACTAAGTGAGTGGTTAGCGTATGCGACGTTGCTTACAGAAGGTCACAATGTGCGTATCTCTGGTGAAGATGTTGAAAGAGGAACATTCTCTCACCGTCATGCCGTTGTAAAAACCGAAGATACCGAAGAAGAATACATTCCGTTAAGACATATTACAGAAAACAGATTCGATATTTATAATTCCCATCTTTCCGAATATGGAGTGCTTGGTTTTGATTATGGATATGCGATGGCCTCCCCAAATACTTTGACAATTTGGGAAGCACAATTTGGTGATTTTGTAAATGGAGCTCAAATCATTATTGACCAATATCTGGTTGCAGCAGAAGAAAAATGGAAAATTCAGGCCGGTTTGGTCATGCTTCTTCCACATGGTTTTGAAGGCCAGGGAGCAGAACATTCTTCCGCTCGTTTAGAAAGATTTTTGGGACTTTGTGCCAATGATAATATGGTTGTGGCCAACGCTACAACACCTGCAAATTATTTCCACTTGTTGAGAAGACAAATGAAATGGAACTTCAGAAAACCTTTGGTGGTAATGTCTCCAAAATCATTGTTGCGTCATCCAAAAGTAATTTCTCCACTCGAAGATTTGGCAAACGGACAGTTCCAGCCAATTCTTGATGATGAAACGGCAAACGCGGACAAAATTGAAAAACTGGTATTGTGTTCAGGTAAAATTTATTACGAACTTTTAGCGAAGAAAGAAGAGCTGAACTGCGAAAATATCGCTTTGGTAAGGTTCGAGCAATTATATCCTTTACAGCAAGATAAGATTAAAGAAGTCCTGGAAAAGTACGGCAACAGAAAACAATTGCTTTGGGTGCAGGAAGAACCGGAGAATATGGGAGCTTGGGGTTATATTCTAAGACATTTCCGAGATACAGGAATTGAGGTGATCGCACCGGTACCAAGTGGTTCACCAGCGCCGGGAAGTCATAAAATGTTTGAAAGAAATCAGAATAACGTCATCAACAGAGTTTTTGACAGAAATGATGAGCCAGCGAAAAGACCCGTAACTGCATAAATTTTAAAATGAAAAAACTGCTTTTATTTTTATGTATTTCTTTCTCTGTTCTCTCTTTCTCCCAGACGATTCAGTCGGATATAGAAGGTCAGTTTAGAGATTTTAATGCTTTAATTGCAGAGAAAAATTTTGATAAAGCTTTGGATCTTTATGTGAATGAAGATTTTCTGAAAATATTTCCGAAAGACCAGATGGTTCAATTGATGGATCAAATGTTCAATATGGAAGGTATTGACTTCAAAATTTATAAGCCGGAAGATATCGCTGTAAGCAAAGATGTTGTAAAAGAAGGTGATAAATCATATATCAAAATTAATTACAGGCAGAGTTTAGATATAAAACTCAATATGCCAAATGTAACAAATGATCAGTTTTATGCCGCTCTTCAGGAAGAATTTGGAGCAGATCATGTAAAGTTTAATGACAGTACAAAGTTTTTTGAAGTGCGCATGGGAAAAGAAGCAATAGCCAGTTCTCATAACCTAAAAAACTGGAAATTTACCGTTATTGAAAAAAAACAGATTCCGATCCTTAGACAGTTTATACCAATACAGTTTTTAAAAGAATTAAAATAATAAACAAAAATAAAAATATATCCGATGTCAATATTAGAAATGAAAGTCCCTTCACCGGGAGAATCCATCACAGAAGTTGAAATCGCGACGTGGTTAGTAAAAGACGGCGATTACGTAGAAAAAGATCAACCCATCGCAGAAGTAGATTCTGATAAAGCAACTTTGGAACTGCCCGCAGAAGAGAGCGGAATCATCACTTTGAAAGCAGAAGAAGGTGACGCCGTAGAAGTAGGTCAAGTCGTATGCTTGATCGACACCTCTGCTGCAAAACCTAGTGGTGATGCTGCACCAAAATCTGAAGAAAAAGCAGCAGAACCTGTAAAAGAAGCTCCGAAAGCAGAAGCTCCCAAAGCAGAACCTAAAGCAGCTGCAACTTATGCAACAGGAACTCCTTCGCCTGCAGCCAAGAAAATTTTAGACGAAAAAGGAATTGATGCTGCTCAAGTATCAGGTTCCGGAAAAGATGGAAGAATTACGAAACAGGATGCTGATGTAGCTTCTGTTCCGGCCATGGGGTCTGTGACTTCTACAAGTGGATCCAGAGCTTCCAGCACTACAAAACTTTCTGTACTTCGTAGAAAAGTAGCCGCCAGATTGGTGACAGTGAAAAACGAAACAGCGATGTTGACTACTTTTAATGAAGTGGATATGTCGGAAATTTTTAGACTTAGAAAACAATATAAAGAAGAATTTGCCCAAAAACATGGTGTAGGTTTAGGATTTATGTCATTCTTCACGAAAGCCGTGACCAGAGCATTACAAATGTATCCTGATGTTAACGCGTCAATTGATGGCGATTTCAAAGTTAATTATGATTTCTGCGATATTTCTATTGCCGTTTCAGGACCGAAAGGATTGATGGTTCCGGTATTGAGAAATGCAGAAACGATGTCTTTCCGTGGTATTGAGAGCAATATTAAATCGTTGGCAGAAAAAGTAAGAGACGGTAGAATTACCGTTGATGAAATGACTGGTGGTACATTTACTATAACTAATGGTGGTACTTTCGGATCAATGATGTCTACGCCAATTATCAACCCGCCACAATCTGCAATTTTAGGAATGCACAACATTCTTCAAAGACCAATGGCGATTGATGGACAAGTGGTCATTCGCCCAATGATGTATGTTGCGATGTCGTATGATCACCGAATTATCGACGGTAAAGAGTCTGTAGGATTCCTTGTTGCAGTAAAAGAAGCAATCGACAATCCTGTTGAATTTTTAATGGATGGCGACGAAAGAAAAGCCTTAGAACTTTAATCAGAAGATTATTTTTTCTAAATTATATAAAATCCCGTCTATAAAGGCGGGATTTTTGTACTTACAGATTCAAAATTTTTTCCATGTTTTCAACAACTACTTTCGATATCAAAGTCACGGTTATTCCCGAATATGATGTGAAAAACAGTTTCCCGTCAGCAAATCGCTTTGTGTTTCGGTACACCATTACCATTGAAAATCTGGGAAAAGATCCCATTCAGCTTTTGCGCAGAAAATGGCTCATCTATGATTTGGGTTTTGGATTTACAGAAGTTTCCGGAGACGGCGTAATAGGTTTAACACCTGAGATTTTACCGGGCGACAATTTTACTTACTTTTCAAATGTGATGTTACGCTCAGGGGTTGGAAATATGCAGGGGATTTATTACTGCGTGAATCAATCTACTAAAGAACAGCTGGAAATTGAAGTTCCGAAATTTAATTTGGTATCGCAGGTTTTAAATAATTAAAGCACTTTTTCTTCAATTACTCACCGAAATTTTTCACGCGCTAAAGTGTTTTACAATACTTTCAAATTCTTTTTCAATACTTCATTCACTTCATCATTTCTGGTTAGCATCAATTGATTAAAAGCCAGAAGGGAAATCTTTGCACAAACTTCTGCATCTGCGCCCGCTCGGTGATGAGTAAACTGAATATTATGATTTTCAGCTAGACTTTTTAAACCATATTTTGGCAGATTTTTCCAGGATTTTTTGGCTAATGAAATACTGCACAAATAGTTCAATTTTGGTTTAAAGAAACCATAATAGTCCAGACAACTTCGCAGAACTCCTGCGTCGAAACCCGCATTGTGAGCGATCATTAAATTTCCATACATCAGTTCCTGCGCTTCATGCCAAATTTCATCAAAAGTCGGTGCGTTTTTCACTTCTTGCGGCGTAATTCCATGTACATCGATATTTCTGGGATGAAAATAAGGATAACTTGGAGGTTTAATGAGCCATGTTTTTGTAGAAACAATTTCACCATTTTCAACCACACAGATTCCCATTTCACAGGCAGAATTCCGTTCGTGAGTGGCAGTTTCAAAATCAATGGCGCAAAAATCTAGCATAGGGAATAATTATTTTTAGTAAAGAATTAAATTCTTTTTAAAGTTATGGAGTAGATAATATCTTTTTTATTTCGGTCACAAATTCTTCGAACTTAATTAAATCATTGTGCGTGGCACCCGATATTTCGATGAATTTTTTTTCCACTTTAGGTTGCTTTTTCTCAAACAGCTCAAAAAGTTTTTTTCCGGATCTTAAAGGAACCACAAAATCTTTAGTTCCATGAAAATGATAGAGTGGGACTTCAACATTTGAAATATATTCATTGGATAAAAAATGATACGTCATGGTCGGGGAAACTTTGTCGGTCACTTTTTTCGGTAACCAGCGATTCACAATATCTTGAAGATTATAAAAAGTAGCCTCCAAAATTACGGCTTTCGGTTTGTTTTCTGCTGCAATTTTTATAGCAAATGAACCTCCCAAACTTCTTCCGTAGACAATCGTTCTTTTTTCGCCATATTCTTTTTTGGCAAAATCATAAAAATACTGCGCATCAGAAAAGAGAAAATCCTCATTTCGAGGTCCTGCGCTTTTTCCGTAGCCTCGGTAATCCATGACAAGAACGTCATATCCGAACTTGGTATATTCATTTGCGATTTTCCCCCAACGAAGAAGATTGTCTGCATTCCCGTGAAAATAAGCAATGACGCCTTTAGGATTCTTGATTTTAAAATGAAGAACATTGATCTTACCTTCAAATGGGGTGTCCCAAAGATATTCTTCAAATTCTTCCTCAAAGTCAAATTCATGATCTGTCGGTAAAGCTACCGGCAGAAAAACAACTTTTTCCTGAAAATATTGAAGAAGCTTACTCATTTATTAAGCGGATACCTGTGGTTTTCTGGTGATTAAAATTTTATCAACCCGTTGTCTGTCTTTATCAATAATTTCTAACTCCAGATCTTCAATCGTTACAAGGTCGCCCACTTCCGTGGTGCCGTTATGTTCATTTAGAAAAAAGCCAACCAGCGTGGTATAGTTATCTTTATTATCAAATTCGTAGTCCAGGTGAAAATATTTAAGAAACTCTACGATGGGAAATTGTGCATCTGCAAGCCAGCTGTTTTGACTTCTCTGGACAATTCGGTAATCGAAATTCTCATTGGTCGCCGTATTTCCCACCAAAGCATCAAGTACGTCATGCATGGTGACGATCCCTACCGTGTTCCCATATTCATCGATTACGATTCCGTAATGATTTTTTTCTTTTTTAAAAATTTCCAACACCTTATAAGCATAGTAATTTTCATTAAGATAAATGGGTTGTCGCAAATATTTTTTTAAATCGAAATTCATCGGATCTTCAATCGGAAAAATATCTTTCAACATTACGATCCCTAAAATATCATCCAAATTATTACCAGAGGTAACAGGATATGCATTGTGCTTTTCATTTTTTAATTTCGCTAAAATCTCGTCCAAACTTTCATTAATGTTGAAAAAGGTTATTGCGGTTCTATGCGTTAAAAGCGTGTTTATTTTACGGTCTCCCAATTCAAAAACACGTTCTACGATATTGTGCTCAATATGCTCAATCTGCCCTTCCTGTGCACTTTCTCTTACCATAGATTTTATTTCTTCCTCGGTTACAATACTGTCTGATGTATTTTTTATTCCAAATAATTTCAATAATAAATTATTGGAACTGGTGAGTAGAAAAACAAAGGGAGAAGTGACTTTAGATAAAATATCCATCGGTTTTGCAAGCAAGGTGATGATACGCTCGGGGAAAGTCATCGCGATTCTTTTGGGCAAAAGTTCCCCCAATAAGATGGAAAGATAGGTAATGAAAATTACAACTCCAACGGTTGCTAAAGGTTTAGAGTAGGGTTGGATGACCTCAAAATGATCCAGGAATTGTTTGAAGTTATTGGTCAGATTTTCCCCAGAATAAACTCCAAGTAAAATTCCGATGAGCGTGATTCCGATTTGTACTGTTGATAGAAATTTGGTGGGATTCTCGGAAAGTTCAATTGCTTTTTTTGCCGCGGTGCTTCCTTTTCTTGCGGCATTCTCTAACTTAAATTTTCGGGAGGACACCAGCGACATTTCCGACATTGCAAAAACTCCGTTAAGAAGCACAAGTAATATTATGATAATTAATTCCATTAAAAATTTTTAATTAAGCAAATATAATTTTTTTGATTTTATAATGAGGGTTTTACTTTCGGTGAGAGTAGCCGAAACTTGTTTTATCAGTGTCGATAAAAACTTTCCGTTCTTCGAAAATCTCTTCCATCACGCGGTGGTATTCCTCAAACTGATGAACATCAATGTGACCAGCGCCCAAAATCACATAAAGCCGCGTCAGTTTTGGGTTTATTTCAGACAAATCAACTGCTGTATTAATGGGGACAAGCTTGTCATCACTTCCATGAATGATTTTAATAGGACAACGCACATTCTTCAAATATTGAAAGGTGGGAATATTATACCGAAGAAACGGCTTTGCCGGCATGAAAGGGAGATATCGATGAATTGTTCTGAGTAAAGAGTAAATGGGAGAGGTCAATATCAATAATCGTGGATTGTTTTTGGAGGCAAGTCTGGCCGCAAATCCGGAACCCAATGAACGTCCATAAACAATAATCTTATCTTCGCTAAATTCATTTTTTACAATCTCGTAAATGAATTGTGAATCTCTTTTCATGGCCTCTACCGTCCTTTTCCCTGTGCTTTTACCAAAACCCCGGTAATCCATCATTACAACCTCATATCCCAAACGCGTGAAGTCGATCGCAAATTTTCCCCAACCTTTAATGCTTTTGGTATTTCCTTTTAGATAAATGACAACGCCTTTTGGATCATCAACTTGAAAATGCAGATAACTGATTGTAGCGCCCTTTTCAGGTTCTGCAAATTTCTCCTCTGCTTTTAAATGGTCGTATGCGAATTTGAAATCTGGCGGCAGTTTTTCGGGATGAAAGAAAAATTTGTGTTGAAAAAAATAGATAAATAAACCAATAGCGAGAATAAATGCTACAATAATAATGGAAATTAAATATAAATCTACTTTTATAAACATATCATAAATGTAGAGAATATATTTCAGATTTTTAAATAAACATCAAGTATACCGAAATATTTATAGGAAATTTTTAAAAACCAGCCATTTATCTTTATAAAAGTGAGCTATTTGATGATTTTGTCTTAATTTAAAGCTCGTCCTTATCTGTGAATAGAAAGAAAAGTGTGCTCTAATTACAGCCCAAAAATGGGGCATTCCATTTTTAAAAGCAAAATAAATTCCGGCAAAACCATCCAATACAAAACGTATGAAAATAATCCAGATCAACTCTGGGAAAGGAAGGTTTTTTAATAACATCGAAAGATTATTTCTAATGTTAAGAAAAGTTTTCTGCGGACTTTGCTTATTTAAAGTTCCACCGCCCACATGATAAACACTGGATTTTCCAGTATAAAATATCTTCTTACCTGCGTTTTTTAAGCGCCAGCACAAATCGATTTCTTCCTGATGTGCAAAAAATCTCGCATCAAAACCATTCTGCGCCCAAAAATCTTTTGAACGGATAAAGAAACAACACCCGGAAGCCCAGAAAATCTCGATCTCATCATTGTACTGTCCCAGGTCTTCTTCTATATTTTCAAAAATTCTCCCACGGCAATAGGGAAAACCGAGATTGTCGATAAAGCCTCCGCCAGCACCCGCAAATTCAAAATAATTTCTTTTGTTAAAATCTAAAATTTTGGGCTGAACAGCAGCAATGTTTTCGTCCAGCTCAAAAAGAGACATCACCGGAGGGATCCAGTTTTCAGTAACTTCTACATCAGAATTTAAGAGACAGTAAATGTCGCTTTCAATTTTTTTCAGTCCTTCATTGTAACCCCCAGCAAAACCGTAGTTGCGATCATTCTGTACGATTTTCACATTCGTAAAATTTAATTTTAGATATGAAACAGAATCGTCCGTCGATGCATTATCGATGATATAAAGTTCAGCGTCTCCAGAATTTTGAATGACGTTTGGAAGAAAATTTTCTAACCAGTTTCGACCATTCCAGTTCAGTATAACAATTGCTAATTTCAAAATGCTAGTATAAAGAATGTTAAAGAGTTAGGAGCCCATTACTTTGATTGCCTGCTGATATTTCCATCTTCTGTGGGACCACAAATAATTATCTGGCCTTTTATTAATAGTATTTTCAAGTAAATGATGGAATTTTTTAACAACTTCGTGCTCTACAAACTTTTCTCCGTCGGGATAAATTCGGTGATAGTTTATCTGATAATACCCGCGTTTTACTTTTTTCATTTCACAGAATACAAAGGCCAAATCCATTCTTGTGGAAAGTTTATCATACCCTACAAAAACCGGTGTTTTCTGATTTAGGAAATTTAAACCATAGGTAACTTCTGAACTGTGCGGCGTTTGATCAGCAACAAACATGTAAACAGAATTACCATCGTTCGGATTCCGGAAAATGTGCCGAACCACTTCTTTAGCTTCTAAAGCCTGATTGCCAAATCTATTTCGTAAAGTTTTAATATTTTCCTCCCAAAATCCATTTTGAACTTTTCGATATACAGGAAAGCTGTTTTCCTGTGGAATAATGGTAGCCAAGGCATTATACCATTCCCAGTTAAAAATGTGACCCGCGAGTAAGATCACGTTTTTATTTTCAGCCTTCGCCTCATGAAAAATTTCTTGATTGATATGCTGTACGCGAACCCGAAGTTCTGTAGAAGAAATAGTAAATGATTTGAATGTTTCTACGATATAATCGCAGAAGTTCACGTAAAATTTCTTCTGAATTTCTTTAATTTCGAATGGTGATTTTGTGGGAAATGAATTTTGTAAATTTTCTAAAATCACTTTTCTCCGGTACCCGACAATATGATAGATCACAAGATACATAAGATCTGAAATCATATAAAACACCCGGAGCGGAAGCTTTGAGAATAAGAGGCTAACTTTAAATAGAAATTTCATAAATATGGTGCAAATTTAACGATAATAAATGTTATGGTTGGCTCCTTTTTTGTTAATTTGCAATCATTAAATAAGGAAAAAATATGATTAACAGTAAAGTAAAAATATTTGGATTGTCCGCGATCTTGTTTGCAGGTTTAGCGTGTTCTCAAAAAACAGAAGATATAAAAGTAAAAAAAGCAGAAACAGATAAATCCCTTATGGTGGAGTCTGACAGTTTAGCAATCCTTGAAGCCAAAAAGAAAGCGGCAGCGGAGGAGAAAGCCAAACTTCCGAAACCATATAACGATAAAGAAGACGCAGAAGCGAAAATAGCTGAATTGGTTAAACAAGCCCAGGCAGAAAATAAAAATATTATTTTGCAAGCCGGCGGAAACTGGTGTATTTGGTGTTTACGTTTTAATAATTATGTACAGACAACACCGGAATTAAAGGAAATCGTAGATAAAAACTATCTGTACTATCATTTAAATTATTCTCCGGAAAATAAAAATGAGAAAGTTTTTGCGAAATACGGAAATCCAGGGGAGAAATTTGGCTACCCCGTTTTTATAGTGTTGGATAAAAATGGAAAACAAATCCACACCCAGGACAGTGCAATCCTTGAGGATGGAAAAGGATACAGCTTAGAAAAAGTAAAAGATTTCTTTACGAAGTTTGCACCAAAATCATAATAAAAAACCGAGAATTAATTCTCGGTTTTTTTTATAAAAATTTCTTAATGATATTAAGTTTTTTGTCAGTATAAGGAGGATATTTAATATCGGGTTCACCCCAGGTCAAACGATCCAAAACTGCTTTCTGGTGAGAAAAAGCTTCAAAGCCATACTTCCCATGATAATTGCCGATACCGGAATTTCCTACGCCTCCAAACGGCAAGTAATCATTGCTTAAATGCATCACTACATCATTAATACAGCCGCCCCCAAAAAAAATCTTAGCGATAAAACTTTCTTTCTCTTCGGAGTTATCTGTGAAAAGATAAGCAGAAAGCGGCTTTTCATAATTCGAGATCTGCATCAAAGCTTCATTAAAATTTGTAAAAGTTAGAATCGGCAAAATAGGTCCGAAAATTTCTTCCTTCATTACTGCATCATCCCAAGATACATTGTGTAAAATAGTGGGTTCAATATATCTGTTAGACGCATCTGTTTTCCCGCCTACAAATATTTTTTCCGGATCAATTAATTTACGGAGCCTTTCGAAATTCCTCTGATTAATTATTTTGGTGTATTGTTCTGAATCAGGTTGATAGTCAAATTTTTGAATAAATGATTTTAAAGAATCCATGAAACTGTCTTTCACTTTCTCATCAACTAAAATGTAGTCGGGCGCAACACACGTTTGTCCCGCATTCAAAAATTTTCCCCAAACTATTCTTTTTGCCGCAACTTCAAAATCAGCACTTGAGGTTACAATAGCCGGGCTTTTTCCACCCAATTCCAAAGTAACTGGTGTTAAATTTTTTGCGGCAGCTTCATAAACGATTTGACCAACTTTCGGACTTCCCGTAAAGAATATTTTGTCAAACTTTAGTTTTAAAATCTCCGTTGTTTCTTCTACACCGCCTTCTGCGACAAATAAATATTCTCTAGGGAAATTTTCATTGATGATTTTCGACATTGCTTTCATGGTATTTTCTGCAATCTCGCTGGGTTTTAAAATACAGGTGTTTCCTGCAGCCAAAGCAGCTACAACTGGTGAAAGCGACAATTGATAAGGATAATTCCAAGCTCCAATAACCAAAGCACAACCCAGAGGTTCCGGGTAAATTCTGCTGGAACCCAACTGATTGGCTAAATTTGTACGTACCTTTTTGGGTTTTGCTAAGGATTTGAGATTCTTCAAAAAGTAATCAATGTCTTTAATAACAAAAGAAATCTCCGTGGTGTAAGTGTCGAATTTAGATTTGCCAAAGTCCTTATAGATTGCTTCGTAGAGTAAGTCTTCATTTTTTTGAATTACCTCTTTTAGTTTCTCCAGATACATTTTTCTAAAGTTCAGACTTTTTGTTTTTTGACTGTTAAAAAATTCTTTTTGCTCAATGAAAATATCTTGAAAATTCATTACTTTTATTTATTAAAATTAGTGGGTGTAATATGCACTGCATTGCGAATATTGCAGTGTTTGTATAAAATTCACAGCAACTTTAATCCAAACAAATTTAGCTTAAAAATAATTGACATCTTTACGAAATGGATTTTAAAAATAAAATAGTTCTTATCACAGGCGGCTGTTCCGGAATTGGAAAAATTATGGGCCGTAAATCTCTGGAAAGAGGTTGCTCTAAATTGATCATTTGGGATATTAACGAAGAAGGTTTGACTCAAACTAAATCAGAATTTTCCAAATTGGGTGGTGAAATTTTCACTTATAAAGTGGATGTTTCCAATCTTGATGACATTAAAATCAATGCACAACGTGTCAGAACAGAAGTTGGTTCTGTGGATATTCTAGTTAATAATGCCGGAATTGTGGTCGGGAAATATTTCCATGAACATACGCACGAGCAGATCGAAAAAAGCATGCTGATCAATTCGAATGCACCAATGCATCTTACACTGGAGTTTTTACCCGGAATGATTTCAAAGAATTCTGGAGCGATTTGCAATATTGCTTCCTCGGCTGGACTGATTTCAAATCCGAAGATGTCTGTTTATGCAGCGTCAAAGTGGGCGACAATTGGTTGGGGAGATAGTGTTCGCCTCGAGATGGGACAGTTAAAGAAAAATGTTTCGGTAACGACCATCATGCCTTTCTTTATTAATACAGGTATGTTCGATGGTGTGAAGTCGAAAGTGCTTCCGATTTTAGAACCTGAAAAGACGTCTGAACGAATTATTAAAGCAATCGAGAACGAAACAAAAATGCTGGCAATGCCGCTTCCATATTGGTTTATTCGCTTTTCGCAAGGGATTTTACCCATTCCTGCTTTTGATTGGGTGATGGAAAATGTTTTTGGAATTTACGACACGATGAAGGAATTTACGGGAAGAAAATAAGTTTTAAGGCTCAAAAATTTTACTTAAATTTGTGCAAGTAAAAAGTAAAAGAAAGAATGAATTCCTACAAAAACCCTCTTGAAGAACGCTATTCAAGTGAGGAAATGCTCTATAATTTCTCTCCCAACAACAAGTTTAGAAACTGGCGAAAATTATGGATCGCTCTGGCCGAAATCGAAAAAGATTTAGGTTTAGATATTTCCGACGAACAAATTGCACAACTCAAAGAAAACGCTGAAGACATTGATTATGTAAAGGCTGCTGAATACGAAAAGAAATTCCGTCACGACGTGATGGCACATGTTCACACGTATGGCGACGCTGCTCCTTTAGCAAAAGGAATAATTCACCTTGGAGCCACTTCGGCTTTTGTTGGCGATAATACCGACTTAATTCAAATGCGCGACGGTCTTCTATTGATCAGAAAACAATTGGTCAATGTGATGAAAAATCTGGCTGATTTCGCTCTTCAATACAAAGATTTACCGACTTTAGGTTTTACCCATTATCAACCGGCACAGTTAACAACCGTCGGAAAACGGGCCACTTTATGGTTACAATCTCTAGTTTTAGATTTTGAAGAATTAGAATTTTTCATTGAAACTTTAAGATTTAGAGGTGTAAAAGGAACGACTGGAACAGCCGCAAGTTTTTTAGAATTGTTTGATGGTGATTATTCCAAAGTAAAACATTTGGATAAAGAACTTTCAAAGCGTTTTGGTTTTGATAAAGTGTTCGGAGTTTCGGGACAAACTTACGATCGAAAAATCGATGCAAAAGTGGTCGCATTGCTTTCTAACATTGCGCAATCTGCTCATAAATTTACAAATGATTTACGGTTGCTTCAGAATTTAAAAGAAATTGAAGAACCTTTCGAAAAGAATCAAATTGGTTCTTCTGCGATGGCTTATAAACGAAATCCAATGCGTTCGGAAAGAATAGGCGCTTTGGCAAAATTTGTGATGTCATTGTCTACAAGTTCCGCAATGGTCGCATCTACACAATGGTTTGAAAGAACTTTGGATGATTCTGCCAATAAGAGATTAACCATTCCCCAAGCGTTTCTTTCAGTTGATGCTATTCTGATGATTTGGAATAATATCATGAACGGAATCGTGGTTTATGAAAACAGAATTCAGAAACATATTATGGATGAACTTCCATTTATGGCGACCGAATATATTATTATGGAAGAAGTGAAAGCCGGCGGTGACCGTCAGGAAATTCACGAAACCATCCGCGTTCATTCGATGGAAGCGAGTAAAAAAGTTAAAGAGGAAGGAAAAGAAAATGATTTAATTGCCAGAATCATGAACGACACTTCCTTAAAAATGGATAAATCGAAAATTAGAGAAGTGCTCGACCCGAAAAACTTCATCGGATTCGCGCCGATTCAGACGCAGGAGTTTATTGAAAATGAGGTAAATCCAATTCTGCAAAAGTATGCCGACCTAATCGGGTTAAAAGCCGACCTTAAAGTATAAATTATTAATGCAGTCTTTTTGGCTGCATTTTTTTTATATTTTTTATCAAGTAAATGAATCTTATAAAGTCCTGAAGGGACGCTTTAATAAAGAATAGGATAAGATCCTATTTATAAAAATTAAAAATGAAAAAAAGAATCTTCGTAGAAAAAAAAGGAATTTTCGATGTTGAAAGTCCGCAGGTTTTTAATGAAATAAAAAATATTGTTCCGACTATTAAAGATGTTAAAGTCTATAATGTGTATGATGTTTTCGGTGTTAATGACAATGAGTTCTCAAGGGTTATCAACAGTACTTTTGTAGATCCGGTGACCGATATTTTGCATGAAGAAAATCCGGCAAAAAGCACTCATTTCGCGACTGAATATCTGCCTGGACAATATGATCAACGTGCAGATTCAGCACAGCAATGTATTGCCTTATTAACTGCAAATGAGAACGGTAAAGTAAGAAGTGGAAAACTCGTCGAATTATTCGGAGTTTCTGAATCTGACGTAGAAACCATTAAGAATCATTTGATTAATAAGGTTGAATCTCAAGTTAAGGATTTATCAAAATTAGAAATTCCGTCAGAAGAAACTCCTGATCCGGTTATTGTTCATGAAGGCTTCACTGATTTTTCTTCAGAAGAATTGAAAGCCTTTTATGACCATCACGGTTTTGCTTTAGATATAGATGATTTAGAATTTATTCAGAATTATTTTAAAACAGAAAATAGAAATCCAACAGAAACAGAACTTAAAGTTCTAGATACGTATTGGAGCGACCATTGCCGACATACGACTTTTGAAACTGAACTGACTGATATTCAGTTTAATGATTCTTTTAAATCGACTTTAAAAACGATTTTTAATGATTATTTAGAAAAGAGAAAATTCTTGGGCCGTGAAGCGAAACCAGTTTCTTTGATGGATTTGGCTACGGTTTGCGCAAGATATTTTCATAAGACAGGTAGATTGGAAAACCTGGTTGTTTCCGATGAAATAAATGCCTGTACGATTGAAATAGAAGCAGAATTCGACGGTAAGAAAGAACCATGGTATCTGTTATTTAAAAATGAAACCCATAATCACCCAACTGAAATTGAACCTTTTGGTGGTGCCTCAACTTGTTTAGGTGGTGCAATTCGTGATCCTTTATCCGGACGTGCTTTCGTTTATCAAGCGATGCGTTTGTCCGGAGCAGCCAATGTTTTAGAACCAATTTCTGAAACTTTACCAGGTAAACTTCCACAACGTACCATTTCGAAGCAAGCCGCAAACGGTTATTCTTCCTATGGAAATCAAATTGGTTTAGCCACGACTTCAGTCAATGAAATTTACCACGATGGCTACAAAGCAAAACGAATGGAAGTTGGTTTTGTCGTTGGTGCAGTTAAAAAAGATTGGGTGAAAAGAGAGCAGCCTCAAAATGGTGATCTCGTTATTTTATTAGGTGGCGCAACCGGAAGAGATGGCGTTGGAGGCGCAAGTGGCAGTTCTAAAGTGCAGGATGAAACCTCGATTCATACCTTGTCAACTGAAGTTCAGAAAGGAAATGCAGTGGAAGAACGTAAAATTCAAAGACTCTTTAGAAATCCTGAAGTCACGACTTTAATTAAAAAATCAAATGATTTTGGTGCGGGCGGAGTTTCTGTGGCAATTGGTGAAATTGCTGATTCACTGGAAATTAACCTCGATATTCTTCCTTTAAAATATGAAGGTTTAAATGGAACTGAACTTGCGATTTCTGAATCACAGGAAAGAATGGCAGTTGTTATTGAACCGAAAGACAAAGAAAAATTCATCAGATTCTGTGAAAAAGAAAATATAAAAGCCGTAGAAGTTGCGAAGGTGACCGATTCTGATAGAATGCAAATGTTTTGGCAGGGAAATAAAATTGTCGATTTAAGCCGCGCGTTTTTAGATACCAATGGTTGTGCAAAAACTCAGCATGCAGAAGTTTCGCACTTGCAACTAGTTGAAAATGAGTTGGTAAAATTCGATGAAGAAAATTTTTTCAAAATCCTTTCCAGTAAAAATGTCGCTTCCCAAAAAGGATTGGCTGAAATGTTCGATGCTTCTGTAGGCGGAACTTCTGTGGCGATGCCATTTGGCGGAAAACATCAGTTAACCGAAATGGAAGGAAGTGTACAAACGCTGCCGATTTTAAATGCTAAAAACATCGAAACAGTGTCTATGGCCTCTTGGGGATTTGATGCTGATATATCATCGCAAAACTCTTTGGTTGGCGCTGCGAATGCCGTCGTTGAAAGTGTTGCGAAGATTGTTGCGATGGGTGGAGATTATAAAAACATCCGTTTGAGTTTCCAGGAGTATTTTGAGAAATTAGGAAATCAGCCTGAGAAGTGGGGGAAACCATTGACTTCTTTGCTTGGTGCGTATGATGCGCAAATGAATTTTGAATTGGCCGCGATTGGTGGTAAGGATTCAATGAGTGGAAGTTTCCAGGATATTCACGTTCCACCGACCTTGATTTCTTTTGCTTGTGCGAACGGAGAAAAGAAAAATATCATTTCACCGGAGTTCAAAAAAGTCGGAAATAAACTATACTTATTCAACCATATTTCGCAAGAAAATGGAATGCCGAATTATGAAGATTTGAAACACATATTTGATTTTATATTTGAAAATATTAAGTCTAAAAAGATTGTTTCGGTGAAGACGATTAAAGAGGGTGGAGTTTCAGTTGCCTTAGCAAAAATGAGTTTTGGTAATCATCTTGGAGCAGAAATTAAAGTAGACGAAGATTTACTTTTAACAAAGAATATTGGAAGTTTAATCATAGAAAGTTCAGAGGATTTAGAAAATGATTTACTTCAAGTTATTGGTGAAGTGTCAAATTCTAATAGTTTGAAAATCAGTGGTTTTGAATTCAAAATCGAAAAATTACTTGAAGTATGGAAAGGCACTTTTGAAGAACTGTTTCCAACCAAAGAAAAAGCGAAAATGGTTGTTGAAATTGATTCAAAATTGAATTCGATTCAGCCAAGAACCATTCATATCTTGAAACATCAATTAGCAAAACCGAAAGTTTTTGCACCGATTTTCCCGGGAACAAATTGTGAATATGAAACTCAAAATGCGTTTAGAAAAGAAGGCGCTGAAGTTTCAGGGTTACCCTTAATTAATCTCAATCACCAACTTTTAAATGAAAGTTTGGATGCCATGATTTCGGAAATTAATCAGTCCCAAATTTTAGTTTTATCGGGTGGATTTTCTGCCGGAGATGAGCCCGACGGTTCAGCAAAATTCATCGTCAATGTTTTGAAAAATGAGAAGATGAAAAATGCAGTTCATCAATTATTGGAACGTGACGGAATGATTCTCGGAATATGTAACGGTTTCCAGGCGTTGGTAAAATCTGGATTGTTGCCTTATGGTGAGATTCGGGATTTGGATGCGGATTCGCCGACTTTAGCACATAACGCAATCGGACGTCATATTTCTCAAATGGTTGATGTGAAAGTAGTCAATGACGATTCTCCTTGGTTAAAAGGAATGAAAGATCAGGTCTTCACTATTCCGATTTCACACGGTGAAGGACGGTTTATGGCTTCCGAGAAGGTGATTCAGGAATTGTACGAAAATGGTCAGATTGCAACGCAATACATTGATCACGACGGAAAGATTGTACACGGAATGCCGTTCAATCCAAATAACTCACTGTTCGGAATTGAAGGTCTTACTTCAAAATCCGGAAAAATATTTGGTAGAATGGGCCATCCGGAAAGATATGCCGAAGGGTTGATGAAAAATATTCCAACTGCGAATTATCATAATATTTTTAAAAACGGAGTGGAATATTTTAAATAAAATATAAGTGATTTAGCTTATATTAGTGGATTATAAGTGAAATCGATTATGTTTTGTTATTAGTGTAAAAGTATAAATTATTAGCTTTTTACCTTATATTTTATACTTATAAGGAATATTGCTTATATTTGTAGCATGATTGCAATTATTACGGGTGATATTATTAATTCTCAAAAGTCCGATACCGAAATTTGGCTGCCAAAATTGAAAGAATTAATGGCGTCTTGGTCATCGACTCCAGAAAATTGGGAAGTGTATAGAGGAGATGAATTTCAATTGAAATGTAGTGTTGATGGCGTGTTCCATAAAGCGTTGCTTTTAAAATCACTCATTAAAACCTTTGAAAATTTAGATGTTCGTCTCGCAATTGGTATAGGAAACGAAGTGTTTCGCTCGGAAAAAATCACAGAATCTAATGGTTCTGCTTATGTGAATTCCGGCAGATTGTTAACGGATATTAAGTTAAACGGAAGAACATTAGCCATACAAACAGAAAATGAAAAAGTAAACCGTGATTTAAATATTCTTTTCAAATGGGCTTCCATTGATTTTGATAACTGGACGGCCGCAACTGCAGAAATTATTCATCAGTTATTACGCAATTCCGAATTAACACAAGAAGAATTGGCAAAAGAACTTAATATTACGCAATCATCAGTAAGTCAAAGGCTTAAAAGAGCGAATTTCGATCTATTACAAGAGACCAATCAATTTTTCAAAAAGAAAATAGCAGAATTATAAATGATTTTTATCCCTCTCATATTAGCGCATTTATTAGGAGATTTTATTCTTCAGCCTAATTCTTGGGTGGCTGATAAGGAGAACAAAAAAGGTGGAAGCATCTATTTATATATTCACGTTCTTTTACACACCATTCTCGCTTTCATATTTTTGTGGGATCGCAATTTATGGTGGATCGCTTTAATCATAGGCATTACCCATTTTTTGATTGATTGGGCAAAACTTCAGTTTCAGAATCCAAAAACGAAACGCAATTGGTTTTTTATTGACCAAATTGCACACATCTTGGTTATTGGAGTGCTGTCAATTATCTATTTCCCTTTCTTTAGATGGGAAGATTTCTTTAATCTTAGAAATTTAGAACTCATCACCGCCTTTGTTTTTCTGACCGTGCCATCTTCAATACTAATCAAAACGATTATTTCGATCTGGACACCCGTCACCGTAGAACACAGTAAAATACAGACAGAATCCCTGGTCAATGCCGGAAAATACATTGGAATTCTTGAAAGACTTTTAGTTTTCGTTTTTATCTTGGTGAATCATTGGGAAGGCGTAGGATTTATGATTGCCGCAAAGTCGGTTTTCAGATTCAGTGATTTAGCAGAAGCAAAACAGAGGAAGCTCACAGAGTATGTATTAATAGGAACTTTGCTAAGTTTTGGCATCGCGGTTCTTACAGGAATTTTAGTTAAATTATAATTCCTCAAGCCACGGAGTGGCGATTTAAAAAAGAGTAGGGTTTTAACCCTACAAAATAAATAGAAAGTAAAAATTTAATAAAAAGTAAAAATGACAAAAGGAGCAATGCTTTATGAAGGAAAGGCAAAGCAAGTTTTCGAAACTGATAATCCCAATGAAGTGATTGTCCGTTTTAAAGATGATGCAACCGCTTTCAATGCGCAAAAAAAAGGACAATTTGATTTAAAAGGGGAAATGAATAATGCCATTACCACCTTGATTTTCGAATACTTGAATAAAAAAGGAATTCCTACTCACTTCATCAAAAAGTTAGACGAAAGAGAACAGTTGGTGAAAAAAGTTCATATTATTCCATTGGAAATGGTGGTTCGTAATTACGCTGCCGGAAGTATGGCGCAAAGATTAGGCGTAGAAGAAGGAGTAAAATCTCCCGTAACTATTTTTGATCTCTGTTATAAAAGAGACGATCTGGGAGATCCGCTAATTAACGATCACCACGCAGTTTTTCTTGGTGCAGCCAGTTACGAGGAATTGGATGAGATGTATGAATTGACGTCAGACATTAATGATATTTTGATTGACCTTTTTGATCAAATGAATATTATTTTGGTTGATTTCAAAATTGAATTGGGTAAAGATTCAAATGGTAAAATTATCCTGGCTGACGAAATTTCACCAGATACTTGCAGACTTTGGGATAAAGATACGATGAAGAAACTCGACAAAGACCGTTTCAGACGTGATTTGGGTGAAGTAACCGAAGCGTATGTAGAAATTTATGAACGATTGAAAAAAGTTCTTCAAAAATAATTTTTGGGAACACTAAAAATGAAAGATTTACAACAACACAGAGAAGATTATTTAAATCAGTTTAAGGAGAATACGTACGGTAGAAATCTTCTTAAAATAGATGATCCGTTTGATGCGCCTGCTGAGGAATGTGGGATTTTCGGAATCTATTCAGATAACGATGTTGATACGTTTTCGATGTCTCAATTTGGACTTTTTGCTTTGCAGCACCGTGGTCAGGAAGCCTGTGGGATCTCTGTAATGAAACAGGGCAAAATTTTCAATATTAAAGATGAAGGTTTGGTGCTCGATGTGTTCAAAGAAATCCGAGAACCGGAAACCTTTATGGGAAATTGTGCGATTGGACATACGAGATATACCACGGCAGGCGACAAGAAAAAATATAATTTCCAGCCCTTTTTTGCCAAGAATGAATATGATCAGACCATTCTTACGATTGCACACAACGGAAATTTGACCAACGCTGCTGAACTAAAAAAAGAACTGGAAGAGGAAGGCGTAGTTTTTAGGGCAACTTCTGACTCTGAAGTCATTCTGAGATTAATTCAGAAACATCTTGATTTAGGTTTGCGTGCGGCGATTAAAACTACGATGGGAAAAATTCAAGGTGCGTATTCTGTCGTTGGAATGACGAGAAATAAGTTCTTTGCTTTCCGTGATTTTCATGGAATTCGTCCGTTGGTTTTAGGAGCGATTGATGAGAAGACTTATGTTGTGGCTTCAGAATCTGTAGCGCTGGACGCTGTTGGAGCGCAATATGTTCGTGATATTTTACCTGGAGAAATTATTTATACCAATGAAAATGAAGCCGGTTTACAAAGTTTCATGGCCAAAGAAAACTGCGAGAAAAGAACGTGTGCTTTCGAATATATTTATTTCGCCCGTCCGGATTCTATAATGGAAGGGCTTAATGTTCACGAAATTCGGGAGAAATCCGGAATGAAAATTTGGGAGCAAGCACCTGTAGAAGCAGATATCGTCATCGGAGTTCCTGATTCTGGAGTTCCTGCGGCGATTGGTTTTTCTATTGCGTCCGGTATTCCTTTTCGTCCGGTTTTAATTAAGAACAGATATATTGGTAGAAGTTTCATCGTTCCCACTCAGGAGATGCGTGAGCGAATTGTGAATCTAAAACTGAATCCAATTATTTCCGAAATTAAAGGAAAGAGAGTAGTGATCATCGACGATTCGATCGTTCGTGGGACAACTTCAAAACGTTTGGTGAAGATTTTAAAAGATGCGGGAGTTAAGGAAATTCATTTCCGAAGCGTTTCGCCGCCGATTATTGCGCCGTGTTATCTGGGAATCGATACCCCAACAAAAGATGACTTGATTTCTGCCAATATGACCGTTGAAGAATTACGAAAATACCTGGGCGTTGATTCCCTGGAGTTTTTAAGTATGGAAAATCTCAAGGAAATTCTTGGAAGCACGTACCATTGCTTTGGGTGTTTTACTGAAGAATATCCAGTTCCTGCAGGTCCTCATCCTGATTACACCGATAAGTAAAAAATGAAAAGGTTGGGAATTAATCCCAACCTTCTCTATATAAATTGTGTTTTTGATATGAAGTGTGCTATTACTTACTGAATTTGTAAGCTAAACCAACTTGGAATACATTGTTTTTAACTGAATCACCTGGGTTATCTTTGATAATGTCTGATAATCCTGCAGTATATCTAGCAGTTAAACCTAAATTAGGTGTGAAATAATATCCAGCTCCTAAACCAATTCCAAAATCAAAAGTGTTGAAATTGTCTTTGTCCAAAGCAACGATAGTAGCATTGTCTGTACTTCCGTTAGTAGAGTTTTTGAATTTGTCTTTAGCACTTACTAAGAAACCAAACTGTGGTCCTGCTTCAAGGTAGAATCCTGGAGTTGCATTGTACTGGAACATTACCGGTACTGAAATGTAACCTAAGTTTCTAGAATAATCTGCAGAGTAAGTGTTGCCTAAAATTTCTGTACTTCTTGTCACTTTTGAACCAAGGTCATTATATAATACCTCTGGCTGAATGCTGAAGTTCTCTGCTAAAGGAGCATTCATAAATACACCGGCGTTAAATCCAATTTTAGATTCTTGGTCGCTTAATGTTGCATCATCTGAAAGTGAAGAAACATTCATACCACCTTTAACACCAAATTGCTGTGCGAATGTCAATGAACTCATTGCGATTGCTGCACCTAAAAATAACTTTTTCATAATCTTAAATTTTTCTGATTAACTTTTTTGTTTTCAATAATTTGGATCACGTTATTTTTAAAAATCAATTTCTTTTCATTTTAAAAACTTACTAATCCTCGTTACCGTTACATTTTTAATTTTGTTTTACGATTGGAGTACTTTCAAATGCTGTGCCAAAAACACCTCGTCATGTAAAAAATTAAACAGTAGTTTAATAAGTTATTATTGTAAAACTGTGTATTACAGTTCTTTAAGTATGGTAAAAATAAAAAAGCCCTAAAATTAATCAGGACTTTAAAATTGACAGAGAATTCGTTTTTTACCCTAAATTTTGATAATAATGCAATGCATAATTTATTTTTTCGTTGCTTACAGACGAATTAAAAGTAGCATTACCAATATTTTTAAGTAGAGAAAAGCTCACATTCCCGAAAGAATTTTTTTTATCATTCTTCATGAAATCTAAAATTTCTTCTGCTGAAAAGTCACTGATATCTAGATCAGGAAAGAACTTTCTTATATTAAAGACAATATTTTCCGCTGTATCTTTTGAAATTAAATGTTCTAAAAAAGAAAGGTGCGTTTCACAAATCATTCCTAAAGCAACTGCCTCACCATGCATGATGGGTTTCCCTTTCAGTAAAAACAGACTTTCGATCGCATGTCCTATGGTATGACCGAAATTCAGGGTTTTCCGAATATGCTGTTCTTTAAAATCCTCCTCAACCACTTTTTCTTTGATCTTCATCGAAGTTTCGATAAAAGGTTTAATATTTTCCGGAACTAATGTTTCGATAGAAATAAGATCCTTCCAGTGATTTTGATCTGCAATTAAGCCATGTTTCAACATTTCAGCAAAACCGCTCCGAATTTCGTTCAAAGGCAAAGTCTTAAGAAATTCCGGAAATACAAAAATATGTTCCGGATGCGCAAATGTTCCAATGATGTTCTTTAAATATCGATGGTCGATGCCGGTTTTTCCACCAATAGAGGCGTCGCACATTCCTAAAAGTGTGGTGGGAATATTGATAAACGGAATTCCTCTTTTATAGGTTGAGGCAACAAAACCACCCATATCTGTAATTACTCCGCCACCCAAATTGATCATTAAAGCTTTTCGGTCGGTTTCAAATTCGGTGAGAATCTCCCAAAGTTGCGCCGCGGTTTCCAGATTTTTCATCTCTTCACCGGCCGCAATTTCTATAATTTCAAAAGGGATTTCGGTTTCTAAATTTCCCAGCAAAATTGGCAGACAGTGTTCGTGCGTATTTTCATCAACCAGAATAAGAAGTTTCGTGGGTTTTAAAGTCTCTAAAAAATCGTTGAGTTGAGAAAAATCCTCGTCTAAAATTGAAATCATTTTCACTGAAGTTTGTCGCAAAATTAAACTATAATTTAGTTTTACCAATTCATTCAATATGATTAAATTTGCGCAACTATAATAATTATCATGAGCATTTTTAATAATACCCAAATTGCCTTCGCAGATAAAACGGATTCTCAACTGAAAAAAGCGTATTGGATGTTCAAAGCCATTGAACAGCCCTTGCTGACAAAATTTGGGATCTCTGCCCTTAATTTTACGGTGACTAACAATTTTCCTTTTGTAACAGATGTCGTAAAAAACACTTTATTTGAGCAGTTTTGTGGCGGCGAAACGCGTGAAGAAAGCATGAAAGTGGTGAAACAAATGTTTAAACATCACGTCGGGAGTATTTTCGATTATGCGATTGAAGGAAAGGCAGAAGAGAAAGTTTTTGATGATACCTGTGAAGAAATTAAACAAAACATAAAATTTGCAGAAGGTAATCCCGCAATTCCTTTTGTGGTTTTTAAACCTACAGGTTTCGGTAGAATTGAAATCTATGAAGAAATAGGACGAAAGGTAGAATTGACCAATTCTCAAAAGCAAGAATGGGAGAGAGTAGTGAACAGATTCAATGAAGTTTGTCAAATGGCTTACGACAGAAATGTTATTTTAATGGTCGACGCAGAAGAAACCTGGATGCAGGATTCCACAGATGATTTAGTGAACTCCATGATGGAGAAATATAATACACAAAGAGCAATCATCTGGAATACCGTTCAAATGTACCGAAAAGGCCGCCTGGAATATCTTGCAAAAGATTTAGAGCGGGCAAAACAGAAAAATTATTTCTTGGGGTATAAATTTGTTCGTGGTGCTTACATGGAAAAAGAAAGAGCACGTGCGGCTGCAATGAATTATCCGGATCCAATTCAGCCAACAAAACAGGCGTCTGATGACAATTACAATTCGGCCATCGATTTTGTTTTGCAAAACCTAGATAAAGTGTCTGCTTTTTTTGGAACGCACAACGAAAAATCTACGGAATTGGTCATGAATAAAATGCAGGAAATGGGCTTGCCACACGATCATGCGCAAATTCACTTCGGACAGTTATATGGAATGAGTGACAATATTACCTACTTTTTGGGCGCAGAAAAATATAATGTCTGTAAATATTTACCTTATGGTCCTGTAAAAGATGTGGTTCCTTATTTAACAAGAAGGGCTCAGGAAAATACTTCCGTTGCAGGTCAAACCGGTCGTGAATTAGGATTAATTCAAAAAGAATTGGAGAGAAGAAAAGGAAGATAATTTAAAAGTTATTTTTTGTTTCAATTTTATAAAACAATCTTTATCAATAGGAACGGGCTTTAGCCCGTTTTTTAATGGAGAAAAGCAGTTGGCTGCAGCGAAAATTTATTTCTAAATTTGTAACTTGACTTTTCAGAATCCGTACATCACAAAACCATCGCATCATCAAATCAACGTTTGCCCAAGTCATTCTTCCCTTAAACTTAAAAGGAACTTTTACGTATAAAGTCCCTGTTGAACTCCTGGAATCCATCCAGGTTGGAATGCGCGTTCTGGTTTCTTTCCGCGGAAAAAAAATATATACCGGAATTGTTTTCGAACTTCATAGTGAGGAACCCGAAACTTTTGTACCGAAAGAGATCATTAATATTTTAGATGATTTCCCGATTTTACCGCCGGAGCAACTGCTTTTTTGGAAATGGCTTTCCGAATATTATCTCAGTAATCTGGGGGAGATTTACCGTTTTTCTTTTCCCGGTTCTTTAAAACTTGAAAGTGAAACCTATTTAAAATTAAAACCCAATATTCAAGTCGATTTTGAGAATTTAGATGTGAATGAAATGTATCTGATTCAAGCCTTGGAGGTTCGCCAACTTGTAAATTTATCAGAAATTGAAGCTTTTATTCCTAAAAAAGAAATTGTAAAAACGATTAAATCTTTAATCGATTTACAATATATTGAGGTTGATGAAAAAATTTCGGAAAAATATAAAGCAAAAGAAGTTGCCTATATAAAACTCAACGAAGAAGTTTTAAAAAACTCCCAACTTCAGGAAATTCTTTTGTCCCTAAAAAGGTCACCAAAACAACAGGAACTTTTTCTGACACTTTTAGAACAACATACCGAAAATCCAGACAAACTGTTAAAAAAGTCTACGCTCTTGGAAGATGGTAATTTCGCTCATGCGCAGTTGAAGTCTTTAGTGGAAAAAGATTTGGTTCACGAATATTATCTGCAGAAAGACCGACTTCAGAGCTATGAAGGCACAACTGAAGAACTGGAGAAGTTAAGTCCGCTGCAGCAACAAGCCAAAACCGAAATCGATGAAGCCTTTAATGAAGGTAAGAATGTACTGTTGCATGGCGTAACTTCTTCCGGTAAGACGCATTTGTATCTGGAAAAAATTGAAGAAACAGTCGCAGAAGGAAAGAACGTTCTATTTCTGCTTCCGGAAATTGCATTAACCAAACAAATTGTCCAGCGTTTAGAAAAAAATTACGGCAAACAACTGGGTTTTTATCATCAGAAATTGACAGACTTTGAAAGAGTAGAAGTTTGGCGAAGGATTAAAAATAATGAAATTAAAGTGTTGATCGGAACTCGAAACGCTTTGTTTTTGCCTTTTGAAAACCTTGGTTTAATAGTGGTTGATGAAGAACATGATTCCAATTACAAGCCGCGCGAAATTTCTCCGTTTTTCAATGCAAAAGATGCGGCACAGGTTCTGGCGAACTTTTATAATTCAAATGTTATTTTAGGTTCAGCGACTCCTTCGGTAGAATCTTATTATGCATCAAAGAAAGAAAAACTTAGATATGTTTATCTGGCAGAGCGTTTTGGGAGTGTTAAAATTCCGGAGTTTGAGCTGATCAATTTTAAAGAAGCGCAGGATTCTAAAAAATTGGTGGGCAGTTTTTCTCTGCAGTTGATTGATGATATAAAATTGGAAATCGACCGTAAAAAACAGATCATGATCCTTCACAATCGCCGTGGCTATGCAAATGTCGTAGAATGTGAAAGTTGCGGTTATGTAAACTATTGCTCAAATTGTGATGTGGTGATGACATATCACAAGTTTTCGAATGAAATGAAATGTCATTACTGTGGCCAGAAAGCAGCAAAACCGAGAACTTGTCCCAAATGTAATTCGGAGAAATTAAATGTTCGGGGAGTTGGTGTTGAACAAATTCATGAAGAGGTCTCTAAGATTTTCCCCGATGCAGAGGTCGATCGTATGGATGTAGATTCTATGCGGAGAAAATTTGCCTACGAAAAGTTGTATGAAAAAATTGAAGAGGGCGAAACTGATATTATTGTAGGTACTCAGATGATTTCTAAAGGTTTGGATTTTGATAATATTGAACTGGTCGCCATTCCGAAAGCAGATTCTCTGTTGTATGTTCAGGATTTTCGGGCGGAAGAAAGAGCTTTTCAGTTGATCACGCAGGTTTCCGGAAGAGCGGGTAGAATTTCAGGCACAGGAAAAGTTTTAATTCAGACTTATAATCCGCAACACTCTATTTTTCAAATGCTTAAAGATCATGATACTGCAAACATCTATGAACATCTATTAAATGAGCGAAAGAAGTTTTTGTATCCTCCTTTTGTAAAATTGATCATGATTGAATTGAAGCACCGTCGGGAAGATAAAGTGAATCGGGCATCTCAGTTTTTCGGTTCTATTTTACGTAAATATTTGCCGGAAGAATGTATTTTGGGTCCGGAAAAATCACCTATTGGAAAAATTAATTTAATGTATCAATATCAACTTTTATTGAAATTTCCACGTGGCAAAAAGTACCCTGAATATAAAATGTTACTGAACAAAAGTTTAGATGAATTTAATGAGATTTCTGCTTACCACAGCATCAAAAAACTGATTTTCGTGGATTTTTAACAAAGTTTAACTAATTTTAAAGGGATTTATCAGGGTTAAAGGTCTGTGGGTCAACAATATTTTATATTTTTGAACGTTTCAAAGATGTTTTGGAAAACAAATTTGTGTTTTAACAAACTTCTAAACGATAATCAAATAATAAAATTAAATGATTAACATCAAAAAAATCTTGGTTTCTTCCGCATTTACCATTTCAGCAATGGCCTTCGGACAGGGAACCTTTGCAAGTTCTAATTATCCTCAATCTTACGAAAATCAAAATTCCAATAAAGACGTCGTTTCGGCAGATAAATTACTGAGTGCGAAAGAGCTCGTAGACATCAAGCTGAATTCGATGATGAATGATCCTGTTTTGCGAAATGCAAATTGGGGATTCGTCGTTTACGATCCAAAGACAATGAAAGTGATCAGCTCTTACAATGAGAATACTTCTTTGGTACCGGCATCTACAACTAAATTACTGACTACCGAAACCGCCATGAATCTTTTGGGAGAGCAATTCCGCTGGATCACGCAACTGGAGTATTCCGGAAGCATTAATGAAGACGGCGTGTTGGATGGTAATTTGTACATTGTCGGAAGTGGCGATCCTTCTTTAGGAACAAATAAAGGCGGTGCTTATACTTATCGCGAAATTGTTTCAGATTTTATTTCGGCAATTTCAAAGAAAGGAATTAATAAAGTTAACGGTGATATAATCATACAGACGGCAGTTTTTAAAGCAAATAAGACCCAGACTTTACCGGAAAATGTAGTATGGTTAGAAAACGGAAATTACTATTTGCCTGTAGGGACAACGTACGAGATCAATCCTGAAAATGAAAAGTTAATTGCGAAGAAAGGAAATCCTTTTTCAGCAAATAAAAATTTTTACTACATCTCTCCTTATATAGGACAGATGGTTTATGCAGATAAATTTGAAGGAAAATATCTTACGACAAAACTGCCTGATGCTCCGGCCTATTTAGCCAACAGCTTGCGTGCAACTCTGTTAAAAAGCGCCATACCTGTTACCGGAAAAGTAGTGACAAAGATGACCGATATTGAACCGGAGAAAAGAGAAGTAATTACGAACTATCAGTCTCCTACGCTGGCAGAAATTGTTTTTTACACCAATCAGCACAGTGATAATGCGTTAGCAGAAGCAACTTTAAGAATGGTAGGATTTCAGAAATTCGGAGATCAAACTTTAGAAAGTGGTCGTAAAGCTGTGATGGATCATTTGCAAAAAGTGGCTTTTGAAACGCAAGGACTAAATTATTATGATGGCAGTGGTTTGTCGCGCAGTAATGTAGTTACGCCAATTTCACAGGTTAAATTTTTGTCGCACTTAATGAACGAGAAATATTACCGAACCTTTTTCAATTCTCTACCGATCGGTGGACAAACCGGAACATTGAAGAAAACGTTTTCCAACGTAGGAAACGGCCAGATTTTTGCCAAAACCGGAACTTTAAATAAAGTAAAAACATTGGCAGGATATATGAAAACCAATTCTGGGAAAACCCTGGTTTTCTCTTTGTTGATTAACAATTATGCAGGATCTGTGGATCAGGTTAAAAGCAGAATGGAACAAATCCTGGAACCGGCATTAAGTCTGTAACGTATTCAAATAAAAATACCCAACCTTTCAATACATATTGAAAGGTTTTTTTTATCTTTATCAGTAAATAATTATCCAATGAAAAAACTTTATGTACTTCCTTTCTTGCTCTTTTTCATGCACACTTTTGCACAAAATGAAGAGGCTCAAAGAAAAAGTATGATGAAAAGCGAAAGCAGTCAGTATTCCAAAATGCTTAATTACAATGTGAATCCAAACACATTAAATTACGACCTTAAATATCAGCGTTTAGAGCTTAGTCTGGATCCAGCACAATATTATGTAAGTGGTACAGTCACTAATCACTTTATCCCGAATGCCACCATGTCGAGTATATATTTCGACCTGTCTCATTTGCTTACGGTTTCTGAAGTGAAATATCACGGAACAAATTTATCGTTCACTCAACTGTCAACAAAAGAACTTAAAATTGATTTCATTACGCCGATTGCAGCTGCAACCTTGGATTCTTTGTCGATAAAATATGCTGGAGTTCCTGATTCTTCCGGAAGTGCGGGCGACGCATTTACCATTTCTACACAGGGAGGAACGCCTGTCCTTTATACCCTTTCTGAGCCTTATGGTGCACAAGAGTGGTTTCCTACCAAACAAAGCATGAATGATAAGATTGAGAAAGTAGATATTAAAATCACATCACCCGCGCAATATAATGTTGCCTCAAACGGTAAACTTTTATCAGAGACTGCTCTGCCTAACAATAAGAAATTGACTTTCTGGCAAACAAATTATCCAATCCCTGCCTATTTAATTGCTTTGGGGATTACAAATTACACGAAGTTTAACGACACCATGGGAACACCACCTTTTCCCTTTGTAAATTATGTGTATCCTTCCACCGCCAACAATTCATCTACGATGGCTACGATCAACTGGACCAAAGATATTATCAATGTTTATGAGCAGTATTTTGGTGCATACCCTTACAGGAATGAAAAATACGGTCACATGCAGTTCGGCTGGGGTGGCGGAATGGAACATGCAACAATGTCTTCTATGGGTGGTTTTGGTAAAGGAATAATTGCACATGAATTAGCCCACCAATGGTTTGGAGATAAAGTAACGTGTGGAGCTTGGAATGACATTTGGCTGAGTGAAGGTTTTGCGACTTTCGGTGAGCATTTGGCAAATGAAAAACTGATCATGAGTAATAGTGAGTTTATGAACTACCTTTCTTCAGAAATGAATTATATTACCAGTTCATCCGGTGGAAGTGTGTATGTTTCCGATAGCAATTTGGGGAATATCAACGCTATTTTTGATAGTAGACTAAGTTATTCCAAAGGAGGTTATGTTTTGAGAATGATGAAATGGATTCTAGGAGAGGAAGCATTTTATCAAGCGATTAAAGATTATCACAATAGACCTAATTTAGCCTATAATTATGTGGTAACCAATGATTTGAAAAATTCAATTCTTCAGTCCACCGGAAAAGATTTGACAGAATTCTTCAACGACTGGATTTACGGTCAGGGATATCCAACCTATAAAATTAAGTGGAATCAAACGGCAGATAAAGTCATCCGATTTAATGTAGAACAAACCCAAAGTCATTCTTCCGTGAACTTTTTCGAACTGCCTTTGCCAATTAAAGTTACAGGAACCGGTGGAGAAACAGCGTTTTTGGTTTTGGATAATACAACCAATAATCAAAACTTTTCAAATGCATTAAATTTCAATGTCGCATCAGTTCAGTTTAATTATGAAAAGCAAATTGTGACTCGAAATTCAACCGTTATAAATGATACCGGAATTTTAGGAGTGGATGATATAACGAAAAACGAACTTAGGATCTATCCGAATCCGGTGAAGAATGAGTTGTATGTTTCAGGAACGACAAAAGATCAACCATATCAAATCATCAGCATTGAAGGACGATTGGTGAAATCAGGTGTTCTTGCTTCCAAGCAATCTCTTCAATTGAATGACCTTCCGAAAGGCGTTTATATTTTGAAGATAGAAGACCGAAATTTAAAATTCATCAAAGAATAATTTTTTAATGAATTAGGAACTGAATTTTTAATAGAATTGAAAAGCCTTCCGAAAGAGGGCTTTTTTTCTTAAATTAGCATTTCAAAAATTATAAATATGATTTCTAAAAATTATCTGGAAAATCTTCAGAACGAACTTCAAAATATAAAAAATGATGGTTTGTTTAAAACCGAACGCATCATTACTTCACAGCAATCTGCCGTGATTGAAGCCAATGGAAAAACTCTTTTGAATTTCTGTGCGAATAACTATTTAGGATTATCTAATAATCCCGAAGTGATGAAAGCTTCCCAGGATATGATCGAAAGTCGTGGGTACGGATTATCGTCTGTCCGTTTTATTTGTGGAACTCAGGATATTCACAAGGAATTAGAAGCCAAGATTTCTAAGTTTTTAGGTTTGGAAGATACCATTTTATATGCTGCTTGTTTTGATGCAAATGGTGGCGTTTTCGAACCTTTGTTTACTGATCAGGATGCCATTATCTCTGATGAATTAAATCACGCTTCAATCATTGATGGCGTGCGTTTGTGTAAAGCAACCAGATACCGTTACAAAAATAATAATATGGCAGATTTGGAAGAGCAGTTAATTGAGGCTTCCAAAATTAATCACCGTTTTAAAATCATCGTTACCGACGGAGTTTTCTCCATGGACGGAATCGTTGCTGATCTGAAAGGACTTTGCGATTTAGCAGAAAAATATGATTGTTTGGTCATGGTTGATGATTCTCACGCTACAGGATTTATCGGGAAAACCGGTCGTGGAACTCATGAAGCAAACGATGTAATGGGTAGAGTAGATATCATCACTTCAACCTTAGGAAAAGCATTAGGCGGCGCGCTTGGCGGATTTACTTCCGGTAAAAAAGAAATCATCGATATGTTGAGACAGCGTTCCAGACCTTATTTATTCTCGAATTCATTGGCTCCGGGAATTGTTGGGGCAGCGATTAAAGTGTTGGATATGATTTCCGAGGATACGACTTTGAGGGATAAAGTAATGGAAAATGCGGAATACTTCAGAAAAGAAATGAAAGCCAAAGGTTTTGATATTCCTGACGGTGATGCAGCAATTGTTCCGGTAATGTTATACGACGCACCTTTAGCCCAAAAAATGGCGGAAAAATTAATGGATGAAGGAATTTATGTCATCGGCTTCTTTTATCCGGTTGTGCCAAAAGGAAAAGCCAGAATCAGAGTTCAACTTTCTGCGGCTCATACCAGAGAACAGTTAGACAAAGCGATTGCTGCTTTCGAAAAGGTAGGAAAAGATTTAGGAGTTATTTAAAAACTTGTTCCGAAATATATTTAAAAACCTTCTGTAATGGAAGGTTTTTATATTTTAACCGTAAAAGAAGTAAAAGGTAATTGAAAAAAATAGTACAAAAGAATGTAAATAATTAAGAGCGTTATTCCTAGCACCTTTTACAACCTTTTGAATGTCCTGATAAATAAACCTTTTGGATTTTCTGCGGTCAAAAATTTTCAAGAAATATTTTGTGAACTTTTCATCAGCGTTATTTTAAACTTCAGCCATTAAAAACTTTTGTGACTTTTTGTTTAAATAACTTTTCAATAGACGTTTTGTGAACTTTCAGCAGCATTATTTTAAACTTCGGCCATTAAAAACTTTTGTGACTTTTGTGATTAAAAAAAACTAAGTCAACGATTTTACAATCGAAATAACACTCAAACTAATTATAAGAATCCCAATAACCACAAACATTTTCTTAATCGGAATTCTGCTCGTAAGCATTGCTGCAAAAGGTGCGGTAACAATTCCACCAATTAAAAGACCGAGAACTATATTCCAATGCTGAATACCGATTGTTATTACAAAAGTAATTGCGCTGGTAATGGTCAGAATAAATTTAGAAAGGGTAGAACTTCCAATCACGTATCTTGGCGTTCGTCCGTCCTTTAATAAACTTCCCGTAACCATCGGTCCCCAACCGCCGCCGGTAAAGGAATCGATAAACCCGCCGAATAATCCTAAAACTTTGATGTTTCGACTAGATTTCTGAGTGCGTTTTTTCTTTCTATTATTTTTGAAAGCGTTCCGCAAAATATTAATTCCAAGATATAAAGTGTAACAGGAAATAATTGGTTTTACAATATGCGCATAATGTTGACCAAAATAAGTAAGAGATAATGCGCCGATAATCGCACCAATAATTGCCGGAATCGCCAAGGCTTTCACCAGTTTCATATTCACATTCTTTAAGCGGAAATGGCTGATGCTTCCCGCTGCAGACGTAAATGTTTCTGCCGAGTGAATACTTGCGCTAATAATTGGTGGTGCAATATTCAACATTAATAGAATCGTGGTGCAAATAATTCCGTAACCCATTCCCGTACTTCCGACAACCAGTTCTGCGACGAAACCAACCGCCAGCATTTTATAAAAAATATGATTGTCGGCATTTAGAAATGCATTGATATCCGGGAATAATTGAAATTCAAAAAGAATATAAGACAAAACGCCAATTAAAACCATGACGCCGATAATACCAAGATAGATATTAGAACGACGGCGAACGGCTTTCGTTATTTTTTCTAAATTCTCAAATTCAGAATTGGCGAGAGGATGTTTTTGTTTCTGATCAAGATAATCAGCCGTAATCGTGTCGAGCGATTTCAGTTCATCTTCTCGATTCATCAAAGGGTTTTTATAGGCGAATTTTAATTTACCAATAAACTCCTCCAAGTCCGATGGAATGCTGTGTTCGATAATTCGGTTGATTCTTTCCTGAACTTCTGGCGAATAATCATTAGATGAAATTCCCAGTTTTATATTTTCTTTTTTAATGACTGAAACCAAAGAGAAATCACTGATTTGTGGTTTCCCGATGACATTGATCAGAACATTTTTATTTTGAGAAATTTGAAGAAGATGTTCTTCGTATTCATGATCTTCAGTTGAAATTATTAGCAAGGCAAAATCTTGTAAATCATCTTCTTCCATTTTTCGATGGAAAAGAGTAATGTTGGATTTGTCCGAAGAAAATTCAATTAAATCTTCTGAACTATTTTCATCAAAAATTTTGATTTTACAATGGATAGAATTTCGAACGATTTGTTTTAATGCTTGGAGAATCAATTCATCATGTCCAACCAATAATACGGGAATCCTTTCCAAATTAAGGAATAACGGATGCATATTATTAGGTTGAACTTCGCTCATGAATTATAGAATCATTACCGCGCCAACAGTTGAATTGCTTGTTTCGTCGACCAAAATCGCACTTCCTGTTCCTTTGTTTTTTTCAAAAGAATCATGTACTAAAGGACTCGCGGTTTTTAAAGTAACTTTTACGACTTCATTCAATTTGACAGAATCAGTTGGCGTTTTTTCTAAGGAATTGACATCTAATTTATAATCAATTTCTTTGATAATCGTTTTAATCAACTTACTTCTGTGCTGCAGAAAATATTTATTCCCGATCACTAATTCTTTATGATCCATCCAACAAACTAACGCTTCAAATTCATTAGCCACGGTCGGAATTTGGTCTGCATGAACAAAATAATCACCACGTGAAATATCGATATCATCTTCAATATGAATAACAGCAGGTTGAGGTGCGAAAACTTCATCGACTTCTTTTCCGCCGGTTTCAACTTTAATAATCGTGGTTTCTATATTCTGCGGAAGCACTTTTATACGATCACCTTTCTTGTAAATTCCACTTACGATTTCGCCGGCATAACCTCGATAATCATGCAGTTCTTCGGTTTGCGGACGAATGACAAACTGAACTTGAAAGCGCGTGTCTTCCAGATTAATTTCTTTATTGATTTCAACTTGCTCCAAATATTCTAATAAAGAATTTTCTTTAAACCAAGGCATTTTCGTAGATCGATCGACGATATTATCGCCATCTAAAGCAGAGATTGGGAAAAACTGAATATTGCTGAGGTTCAATTTTTTAGCAATTTCCAGATAATCGGTTTTAATATTTTCAAAAACTTCTTCTGAATAATTAACCAAATCCATTTTATTCACCGCAATGACGATGTGTTTAATTTTTAAAAGGGAAGCGATAATACTGTGTCTTCTGGTTTGCTCAATCACACCTTGTCGGGCATCGATCAGGATAATCATCAAATCAGAATTCGACGCGCCGGTAATCATGTTTCTCGTGTATTGAACGTGACCGGGAGCATCCGCAATAATAAATTTCCGATTCGGTGTTGAAAAATATCGGTAGGCGACGTCAATCGTAATTCCCTGTTCTCTTTCTGCACGCAATCCATCGGTAAGAATCGCCAAATCAATTCCGTCTGAGTTTTTATTTTTAGACTGCTTTTCCAAGACTTCCAGTTGATCGACCAGAATACTTTTGCTATCGTATAAAAGGCGACCAATTAAGGTGCTTTTACCATCATCAACGCTTCCAGCCGTCATTAATCGTAATATATCCATTTCTTTATTTTCTTTCTTTAAAAGGTTTTTATTTGGGCAGCATCTCCGCCTTCCGCTCCCAATCTTTTTTTCCAGCGTTTTTGCCCTACAAAAAAAGGATTTCCGCTCAAGTCGGGCTGCAGAATTAGGGTTCCAAAAACGATTTGTTTATAATTAGAAGTATCCGCCTTTCTTACGATCCTCCATTGCGGCTTCGGTCACTTTATCATCGATTCTGGTTTCGCCTCTTTCCGAAATTCTTGAGGCGGTAATTTCCTGAACCACTTCATCTAAAGTCGCGGCATTGCTTTCTACCGCTGCCGTACAAGTCATATCTCCCACAGTTCTATATCGAACAGTTTTTGTGGAAATAACATCACCTTCATCAATTTGAATAAAATCTGAAACTGCAATTAACTGACCTTCATATTCCAAAACTTCTCTTTCGTGTGAAAAATAAATAGAGGGCAATTGAATTTTCTCTTTTTTAATGTAATTCCAGACATCGAGTTCCGTCCAGTTTGAAATAGGGAAGACCCGAACATTTTCACCTTTGTGAATTCGTCCGTTGTAGATTTTCCATAATTCCGGTCTTTGAAGTTTTGGATCCCATTGTCCGAAATCATCCCGAACGGAAAAAAAACGTTCTTTGGCTCTGGCTTTTTCTTCGTCACGTCGCGCTCCACCAATACAGGCATCGAATTGGAATTCTTCAATCGTTTCTAATAAAGTATGCGTTTGCAACCAGTTTCTGGAAGCGAACTTTCCTTTAGGTTCAGTCAGTTTTTGTTTGTGAATCGTATCTTCCACTTTCCTGACAATTAATTCTGCACCGATTTCTTTGGCTAAAAAATCTCGGTACGCCAAGGCTTCCGGGAAATTATGACCGGTGTCGATATGAACTAAAGGAAAAGGGATTTTCATAGGCGCAAAGGCTTTCATCGCCAAATGAACCAATGTAATCGAATCTTTTCCACCGCTGAATAATAGTGCAGGTTTTTCAAACTGAGCCGCAACTTCCCGCATGATATAAATGCTTTCCGCTTCTAATTGCTCCAGATCATTTAAATGATATTTTGACATAATTGAGTTTTAGAATTTTTATTTTTCTGAATGAAGACCGCATTCTTTCTGAGATTCTTCCCACCACCATCTTCCGGCACGCGGATCTTCACCGGGTTCAATTGCTCTTGTACACGGTTTGCAACCAACGCTGATGAACCCTTTTTTATGAAGAGGCAAATCCATAATTTGATGTTCCTCAATGTATTTTAAAATTTCATCATAAGTCCAGTGGAGAAGTGGATTAAATTTGTAGAGTTGTCTGCTTTCGTCCCATTCCAGCATTTTTAAAGAATGTCGGTTTTCAGATTGTTCACTTCTTAAACCGGTAATCCAAACTTTTGCTCCTTGCAAAGCACGATTGAGTGGTTTTACTTTTCGGATGTAGCAACATTCTTTTCTGTTTTCTATAGAATGGAAAAAGCCGTTAATTCCTTTTTCATTGACAAATTTTTCAACATCATCTGCTTGCGGAAAATAGACTTCTGTTTTGATTTTGTATCTTGAATTGTTGTTGGAAAGAAGGTCATAATGTTCGTAAAATAATCTTCCCGTATCCAATGTAAATACTTTTATGGGTAATTTATTTTTAAAAATAACATCGGTAATGATTTGATCTTCTTGTCCTAAAGAAGTTGAAAACACAATTCCGTCTGGAATCATCTCGCACAATTTAAACAGACTTTGCTCTAGGGAAAGGGTTTCTATTTGCTGAATTTCTTCTGTTGAGAACATTATTTCTTTATTTAATGTCAGCAAATTTGCAATAAATTTATTATCCTACCAAATTGGTGGACTATTAAAATAAATAAAAAGGGATCGAATTAATCTACTATATCGAGCAAAGTCTTCTTTTCTAAAATCGCTAAAGAGGCATCGCGAACTTCGATCAGGACATCATGTAAACCACAATGTTCCTGATTGCAATTTAGACATTGTTCATGAAAATTAAGACTCACACACGGAATCATGGCGATAGGACCATTCACCAAACGAATTATTCTAGCCAGTGAAACCTTTGCCGGATCGGTGTTTAAAAAATAGCCGCCACCTTTTCCTTTTTTGCTGTCGAGAATTTCGGCTTTTTTTAATTCAAGCAAAATATTTTCTAGAAATTTGACGGGAATTTTTTTCTCACTCGCAATATCTGAAATCAAAACAGGTCCCTCATTTTTTTTACCGACGAGGTAAGAAAGGGCTCTGAAAGCGTATTGTGATTTTTTTGATAGCATAAAGCAAAATTAGGTAAAAGATTTTAGAAGAGAAGAAAGTACAATAATTTAACGCTAATCGAAATAAATTTAAGAGGTTTCTTGAAACACAGATTCCACGTTTTTTACAGAATAATTAATTTTGCTCATTTGTAATTTGTAGATCCGTGAAATCTGTGTGCCCATTAAGTATGATGCTGCGACGAATGTACGAATTGGTTATCGGTAAATTTGAACTGATCACATTTTCTTAAAATAGAAAAACGTTGGCACTCAAAAAAAATATGAGGTTTGAACTCGATAAAATATGATATTTTGAGTAAGTTCGCATTTCGTAAATTTAACAGAATGTTTAGCAAAGAAGAAGCACAAAAATTAAGAAAAGAGTTCTGGATCGCCTTTGGAAAAAGCTTTCCGCGAAAATGGATTTTATACAATACAAAAATTAAAGATTTCTCCTTTAAATTTAATGCAGATGCTAAAAAAGCCGAGGTTTCTTTAGATATAGAAATTAATGATGAACTCTTTCGTAATGCTTATTTCGAGAAGATGTGGTCGCTGGAATCCATCTTGGAAGAAGAATTAGGCGAGATTCATAAAGATGAATTCTATACTTTAGAAAACGGAAAAGTGATTTCCCGATTTTGGATTACGAAAGAAAATGTTTCTATTTATAACAAAAATACTTGGCAAGAAATTTTCGAGTTTTTTGTAGAAAAAATGGAGGCCTTCGAACGGGTTTATTTTGAATACGAGGATTTTATAAAAGATATTTAACTGCTTTAAAACCTTCAGATTTTATATTTCTGAAGGTTTTTTATTTAGCAAATTTCCTTTTTCTCCACCAGTAGAAAATACCGCCCAATGCTCCGATAATTGCGAGCGGAAGCAATAAAATAAACCATTGCCACTCGTTTTTCTCTTCATCAATTCTTTGTCGGTCCAACAGTCTGGCTTCGATATTACGGTTTCGGAGCTCCATTAAATTAGAATCATCTAACAGAAAATCGAGTGCATTTCTTAAGAATTGTTCATTTCCATACGCTTGTTTGGTCAAAAGGTCTTCGCCGAGTGGGAGAGGGTTTCCCTTATAAATCTGATTGCGGCCTACATCACCGTCAGCGATAATCACCATTTTGTTCTCAGGGCTTTGGGCTTTGAAATTTGGATAGATCTTACGTTCGCTTCGGGTTGCATAGGCAGAATTGAATTTTCCTTCCAGACTTACCGCAAAGATCTTTGGAGTCGTAGGTTGGTCAAAAATTCCCAGTGAATCCGTACTCACGATTTCCGCCAGAGCAACGTAATTCGGAACTTGCTTAATATTCGTCCTTTCGCTGGATTTAAATAAAACTTTGGTCTTAATATTTTTTCTTCCTAAAGTATCAATTGAAGTCGGAAATTCAAATTTAACTGGATTAATATTTTTGGTGATAGGATTTTTATCTTCTGCAACTCCCAAAGGAAAATACGGCCACAGAAAACTGCTGTATTGAGGATTTCCGGCAACTTCTCCAGATACGATTCGGATGAGTGCAGACTTCTTCATATCCTTTACTAAACCAGCATTTAATCGAATTCCATAATTAAAAAAGAAATCGGTTAATCCTGTTTCTATGGGATAAGCCATTATTTTTTTAGAACGATACAGCGTGTCCATTTCTGCATTTACCGCATCAATCATCCAAAGGGTTTTCCCGCCTTTCATAATGTATTGGTCCAGGATCAACTTTTCATTTTCGGTGAATGGTTTTCTTGGTTTTGCGATTACCAAAGCGTCCATATGTTGAAGCTGGGGCACATCTTCGTAAGTCAGTTCCGCTTGATTTTTAGGAATAATGGGACCGGCGTTGTAATTCTGCAATGCCATTTCCATGAAACCACTAAACTCATCAGGTCGAAGCTCATCCTGATTGATAAGAATCCCAATATTTTTTTTCTGGTCCTGCGTGATTCTTTTAATATTCGAAACGAAATTATATTCCAGATTTTCGATTGATCTCGTTAATTGCTGTGAAGCATCAATTCCTGTCTGATTAATGATCAAAGGCACGGAAGTTCCGATTGAATTATATTTTACAGAAGCATAAGGAAACATAACGATCTCCGATATTTTCCCGTCTTTCATATCCGGTAAAATGGAGGGTTCAATGCCCATCGCAGCCAAAGTATCTTTGGACATTTTGGTCTTGATTGGATCGATAAAACGGTAATCTATTTTAAGATTTACTTTTCGGAATTCCTGCAGTAAAAATTTGGTTTCATTTTGAAGCTGCCGGAAACTGGCAGGGAAATCACCATCCAAATAAACGTCGACGTGTAAAGGTTTTTTCACAGATTGCAAGACTTTGATGGTTGAATCAGAAAGGGTATATCTTTTTTCCTGAGTCAAATCAAAACGCATCGAAAACAGACCAAAAACGCCCGCTAATAAAACAACGAGAAGGACAAGATATATAGTGGTTTTTTTGTTCATTTTTTAAAACGATAAAAATTCGGTTACTTTTTCTTTTCAACAAAAACTTTGGCCAGAAATAAACAAATTCCGATCACCAACAGAAAATAAAACAGGTCGCGGGTATCAATTAATCCTCGGGAAAATGCCAGAAAATGTTGATAAAATCCCAGCGTTGAAAGCGCGTAATCTAGACCGCCCAGCAATTTATAGCTTGCAAGTTGCTCAATCCCAAAATATAAAAAGAAAGACATAAATACTCCAAGTAAATACGCCATAATTTGGTTTTGAGAAAGGGAAGACGCCAAGATTCCTACAGCGGAAAATGCTGCGGTTACAAACAAAAGTCCAAAATAACTCCCGAAAGTGGCTCCCAAATCAATATTCCCTTCCGGAATACCCAAGACGTAAACCGTGTAAAGGTAAATCAGCGAAGGCAGTAAACACAAAATTCCAACTACCCAAACGGCTAAAAATTTTCCGATGATGATTTCTGAAATTTTAATAGGTTGGGAAAACAACCAGCTTAGTGTTCCTGATTGTTGTTCTTCGGCCAGCGTTTTCATAGAAACTGCCGGCATAATAAACATCAATAACCAAGGCACGAGCGTAAAGTAACTCTGTAAACTTGCGGATCCAATATCAAATATATTCGAATCATTTTCAAAGAAAAATAAGAAAAGGCTTGCAATTAAACTGAATGCACCAATAATAAACCAGGCACTCCAGTTACCGAAATAAGTCCACAATTCTTTTTTAAATATTGCAATCATAAAATACATTTATGTTTAGACAATGACAAGGCTTCAAGACAGTAGTTAGCAATATGAATTACCATTAATTATTTTTTCTTCTTGTTTACGAGTTTTACGGTCATCATAATAGCAAAAACCAAAACGACAAATCCTACGATTAATTGCCACCAAAACGAAATAACCAGCGATTTTAAAATGACTGTAAACACAACCAGAAATAAAATGAAAGTTGCTATTTCATTGGCTTGGCGAAGTTTGATATTTTCAATTGGAAGAATATTTCCCTGCAGATTTTTAATTTGCAAAACTTTTTTCCAGCACCAGAAGTGGTAGGCTGCAAGACCCACAAGGAAAGTTAATTTTAAATGAAACCAAGGCGTTTTCATTAAGCCAAAATTAAGGGAAATCATGATCAAACCCGTGGTCAGCATAATGACGCCAGCCGGAACGGTAATGATGTTCCATAATCTTCTGGCCATAAAAACGTACTGCTCCCGTAAAATCTGCTTTTTATTTTCTTCAAAGTTATCAGTGTCTTTATAGTACACAAATAGTCTTACCAAGTAAAAAATTCCGGCAAAATAACTGACCATAAATATAATATGAATGGCTTTTATGATGGTATAAAGCATCTGAAAATTTTAGATGCAAATATAACGGAATTATATGAAAATCTAATTGGAGAATACACTTCAATTTTTAATGTTAAAATTATCAATCTTACCAATATTGTCGTTTTTTTTTGGTTTTTTTGTAGTCTAATAAAATAAACAGTAAACATTATGAAAAAAGTTTTCCAATTGTGTTTCAGTTTGTTATTATTCTCTTTCGGCTTTTCGCAGAATTTAAAGCCTATTGCTCAGAAAGTGAATGATTCTAAAACTGCAAACAAGACATTTGCGAAGTACGATCTATTTACAGTAGATCAGAGCCCTCAAAAACAAAGTTTGTATAAAGCAGCGGCGGAGGGAATCACGGTGATGAAATTAAACACTGCTGAGATCAGTAGAATTACCACCGAACAACCAGAAACGTTAAGCATGAGTTTTCCGTTTGAAGGTAAAAGTATTGAAGTAGAGTTAGTGAAGAATAATTTCTTCACCCATGATTTTAAAGTTAATACGGATAAGGGAACTGCCATTTATAATCCAGGAGTTTATTACCAAGGAATTGTAAAAGGTGATAACGAATCTTTAGTGGCCATCAGTTTTTTTAAAAATGACGTTATCGGCGTAACTTCGATTAAAGATTTGGGTAATATCGTTATAGGTAAAGCCAAAAATTCTCAGGATTTTGTTTCTTATAATGATGCTAAATTAAAAGGCGCAAATCCATTCAGCTGTGAGGCCGATGAGCTTCCGGAAAATCAAAAACTTGCGATCTCTTACGATCCAAGTACAATGACCGACAAGAAAACGGACAATTGTGTTAGAATTTATTACGAAGCAGGATTTGGACCTTACACTCAAAATGGTTCAAATGTGACTACGACTACGAACTGGGTGACTTCAATGCATAACAATATTTCTACTCTTTATGCAAATGATGGAATTACCGTCGCTTTAAGTGAAATTTTTGTTTGGACTACAACGGATCCTTATACCGGATCACCTTCCAATATTTTAAATCAGTTCAGAACAACAAGAACTTCATTTAACGGAGATGTTGCACAGCTGATCAGAAATCCGGCAACAACAAGTATCGCCTATGTAGATGCTTTATGTGGTGCTTATAACTATTCCTATTCAGGGGTTAATTTTGCATACGCAGATGTTCCGACCTATTCCTGGAACATTGAGGCGATGACGCACGAAATCGGCCATAACTTAGGATCTCCACACACCCATGACTGTGTATGGAATGGTAACAATACGAGAATCGATGGATGTGGACCAGCCTCTGGAAACCCAGGAAACGGAACTTGCGCAAGCGGACCATTACCTTCAGACGGTGGAACAATTATGAGTTATTGCCATTTGGTTTCTTCTGTAGGAATTAATTTTACAAAAGGTTTCGGTCCTCAGCCGGGAGCCCTTATTAGAAGTAGAATCAATACGAAAGCGTGTTTAGGGACTGACTGTATCGCTGCATGTCCAGCAACAATCCTTGGATTAACGCTTTCAAATATCACTGCTAATTCTGTAACAGCTACGATCGCAGATAATACCTCAAGCAGCTGGAAATATCGTGTTTCTAAGATGGATGGTACCGTAGTTCAATCCGGAACAAGTGATACAAAAGTTATAAATCTTAGCGGTTTGCAGGAAGGAACCTATTATACCATCGCTGTGGGAACATCTTGCTCCGGTCCTCAGGCATTTTCTTTCCAACAACTTTTGTTAACAGATGCAAACTGGTGTAGTGGTGTTAAATTTACGGATCCGGGTGGCGATAATGCAAATTATTTTAATGAGCAGACGATCATTAAAACTTTCTACCCAAACAATTCTCAAGATAAATTGAAACTTACGTTTACTGAGTTTGATACAGAAGAGGGTTATGACTTCATGAATGTTTACGACGGTCCGTCTACAGCTTCACCAAAATTTTCAAATGGCAGTAATTTAAGTGGGACCACTATTCCCGGACCTTTTGAGTCTACGCATCCAACAGGAGCAATCACCGTGAAATTTGTAGCTGATCAGCTGGAAAATGGAACAGGTTGGATCTCTACTTTCCAATGTACAAATTTAGGTACCGGTGAAAATATGATGTCGAATACCATCAATATTTCTCCATCTACAATGAAAGGAATATTTACAATTACGTCGAAAGATAAAGTGTTGTCTTATGAGGTATTTGATCTTTCAGGAAAGTTAGTGAAGAAATCTTTGAAGTCTTTAGAGTCTCAAGATAAAGTAGATCTTTCTAATGCTCCGGCTGGAACTTATGTGGTTCGAGTGATTACTGCAAAAGAAACAGTTACTAAAAAAGTGATCAAACCGTAAAATGGTCTAATTAATTTCATAGAAAATAGCCGGCATTTAAATGTCGGCTATTTTTTTTATTGGTAATGTACTTATTGGAATTCGATATAGATGCTTTCACCAACCTTTAAACCAAACAATGTTCGGGCGCCACTTTCACGATGGCCTTTGTAAATGGTAAGTTCAAGTAATCCGGCATCATTAAAAACTGCCGCCGCTTTTCCGTGAAATTCGTGTTCTATCGTCCAATCCTGTACGAGGTCTGTATATTGATTGTAGATGCGTGTCAGGGCCAAATTCCTAAATTTGACGATGAATGACTGAAAGCCCAGCCCACTTTTTTCTAAGAATTTTCTGGTGATGTTGGATACTACATTTCCAAAATTATCAATGTACATAATCTCACCAATGATTATTTTCTCACTTTCGTTAAATACTGCACGGGGAAATGAAAGTTGTTTGGGCGTATTAAATTTCCGGCCTATGACTTCGGGCAAACCTCCATTCTGAAGATGTACCGCAACAGGTGCGAAAATATCGGTAGAAGTGAATGTTACTTCATCATCAAAGCGGTTGTTTAAGGTAATTTCATAGACTTCTTCCGGTTTAATATCATAAAATATTAAACTGAGCACTCCGTTATCAGCCGCGATAAAATAGTGTCCGTCTGCTTTATAAAGAATACATTTTCTTTCTTTGGTATAAAAGCTGTCTACCGAAATAATATGAACCGTGCCCTTTGGAAAATAAGAATAGGAGTTTCTTACAATATATGCGGTTTGTAAAAGATTGTAGGCCTGTATATTATGCGTTATATCTACAATTGTTGCGTGCTCATTTAAGGTCAAAATCTTACCTTTCACTGAGGCAACTCTGTGATCAACCAATCCATAATCTGAGGTGAAAGTAATAACTGACATGCGTAATTTTAGGAAAGCACAAATTTAGTTTAAAAAAATATTTTAAGCATCATTGTGGAAAAGTAAGCCCTTTAATTGAAATAAAAGTAATACTTTTAATAAAAATAAAATAAAAACCGCTGATACATGTTTGAACTGAATTACGAAATTTCCGGCATCGAAGCCAAGGCTTTTTATGGCGTCAACAATCAATATTTTAATCTTCTAAAATCAAAATTTCCCACACTTAAAATTACGGGCCGCGATCATTATGTTTTCGCAAAAGGAAATCAAGAAGCACTCGATGTATTTCGAAATAAATTGGAAGACATTGTGAGTTTCATCTCCAAAAATAATGCGATCACTTTAAAGGATTACGAAAGTATATTAAGTTTTAAAGATGATGCCGAAAAGCAACTGGTCTTTGATCAGGATATTATTGTAAAGGGGATCAATGGTAAAATCATTAAAGCCAAAACCACCAATCTGAAAAAATTGGTAAAAGCGACCGAGTCCAAAGACATGGTTTTTGCAATAGGACCGGCAGGAACCGGGAAAACCTATACCAGTGTTGCGCTCGCAGTACGCGCTTTACGAGATAAAGAAGTTAAAAGAATTATTCTGACAAGACCAGCCGTGGAAGCAGGCGAGAGTCTGGGATTTTTGCCGGGTGATCTAAAAGAAAAACTCGACCCTTATTTACAGCCTTTATATGATGCCTTGCGCGATATGATTCCGCATGAAAAATTGGAAGGTTTTATGGAAAAAAACGTCATCGAAGTAGCACCTTTGGCATTTATGAGAGGTCGTACGTTGGATGAGGCATTCGTTATTCTGGATGAAGCGCAAAATACAACCCATGCGCAAATGAAGATGTTTCTTACAAGGATGGGTATGAATGCAAAATTTATTATAACGGGAGATCCCAGTCAGGTCGATTTACCGATGCGTCAAAAATCCGGCTTAAAAGAGTCGATGCGTATTTTGAGTGAGGTAAAAGAAATTGGTTTTGTATATCTCACCGAAGAAGATGTGGTGCGCCATCCTGTGGTACGGAAAATAATTGCAGCATATGGTGAGGAGGAACAAAGACAAAGAGAAGAGTAGGACAAAAAAATATTTAATAATTGTCAGTGAATCATCGAAACTTTAAGTAATTAAATGTTAAAATTTATTAAATCAAAAAAAATAGTTTTATCTTCGCACCATAATTAAATTTATAACTATGAAAAAATTATTTTTAGTAGGTGCTGTTGCGCTTTTTGGAGCGATGAATGCTCAAACTTTTGGTGTTAAAGCAGGAATGAATATTTCTAACCTTTCCAATGCTGACGATACAAAATCTTTGGTAGGCTTTAATGCGGGAGTATTTATGAATGCACCACTTGCTGCAGATTTCAGTATTCAGCCGGAAGTTCTTTATAACGCAAAAGGAGCTAAATATGACGGTCCTGGAGATATCTCATTAAAAATTGATTATATTTCAGTGCCTGTGATGTTTCAATATAATGCAACTCCTCAGTTTTATTTAGAAGCTGGACCAGAATTTAGTTTCGTAGTATCTTCAAAAGCGAAAGCTAATGGAATGTCAGGCGACGCTAAAGATGCAGTTGAAAGTTTCGATATCGGTGTAGGTCTTGGTGCAGGATATTATTTCACGCCAAATATTGGACTTACAGCAAGATATGTTGCAGGTTTCAGCGATGTTATTAAAAACAATCCTGGTGACTCTGTAAGAAATGGAGTATTCCAAATTGGTTTAGCTTACAAATTCAGCAAATAATTTTTCAATACATATTGATGAAGTCCCACATGGAAATGTGGGACTTTTTTTGGATTGTTTTTATTAGTGTTAAAATGAAATCAGGCATTTCTGTAATTTTATTTTAATCTACGAGTTTATTTTTTTTAAATATTGTTGATGACAAAGATGTTTGTTGTTGATATTTTATTTATAGACCATCAAAATATATTAATCAATAAAACGCTTTATAATTTTGGGCGTGGTTTTTGCGTCAAAAATTTAACATCATCATAATTTTTTGTTAAAGAAAGATTGTAAACAATAAAAAATAGCATTATGAAAAAATTACTAATTGCAGGAGCTGTAGCTTTTATGGGAATCACAGCTGCAAATGCACAGTTACAAAAAGGAAATTATATGGTAGGAGGTGAATTAGCCGCCGCTCATTTTGGCCTTAATGAAGGTTCTGGTTATAATTTCCAAATTACGCCGCAAGCAGCATTTTTTGTTCAAGACAATTGGGCGGTAGGTCCATATGTTCGTTTGGGTTTTGCTGGAGCCAAGGACGCGCCAACTACTTTTACTTATGGAGTAGGAGCTTTGTCCAGATATTATTTCTCTCCAGGTGAAGCGGGTGTAGATAGTTTATTGAGACACGGCAGATTTTTTGTTGAAGGTAATGCCGGAATCGGTGGTACCACTATTTCAGATGGCGGAGATTCCGCAAACGGTCTTGATTTAGGCATCGGGCCAGGTTATACTTATTTTGTAACTCCAAACATCGGTCTTGATGCTTCTGTAAAATTAAATGGGAACCTGGGCTTTGGAAATAGAGGAACAACTTCTGCAGTTGATTTTAGACTTGGTTTAAATATTTTCTTACCATCTAAAAAAGCGATGCAAAATATTAAGTCTGAATAATTCAATTCCAAATCGATTTAAAAGACTGTTTTAATTTATTAGAGCAGTCTTTTTTTGTTTAAGAATAAGTTTCTAAGTTATAAATAATCGTTTCAAATTGATTTTATTTTTGTTATTCAAAAGGCAAGCTTACTATTTCCACGATTATGTCCTTTGTCATCATTTTAATTTCGAAGAACTAAAGTAATTTAATTAAAATATAATCGCTTATCAACCGCGAAATGTGGACGAAACTTTTTTTATGAAGGTATTAAATGATATTTTTGTGAAAAATTAAAATTTATGAAAAGACTGATCCTCGCCTTTGCAATTATTTTATTTGGGACGATGAATGCGCAGATTAAATTCGGTATTAATGGTGGTTTTTCTTCCGCCGTCGTTTCCGGAAAATTCGATAATCTTACACAAGGTTATTATGCCGGAGTATTTTCGGAAATCGGTATTCCAGGTGCCCTCAAATTGCAGCCAGCGCTAAATTATGTGAGGATTGATGATGATTCTTATTTTCAAGTTCCTGTGATGATGAAGTTTTATTTTGTTCCAAAAGTGAATGTTCAGGTAGGTCCACAGTTCGCTTTCAGATTTAATGACAACTCCTCGAAAAATAACAAAACTAATTTCGGTGCTGCCATTGGATTGGGAGCAGATTTATTTTCCGGGCTGTTAATTGAAGCGAGATATGCTTTCCAGTTAAATGATGCGTTTAAAAGTCCTTCCGGAGAGAGACTACACTTTAATATATTTAATTTAGGTTTGGGAATTAGATTATAATAATATATAATAAAAACTATCAATAATAATCCTGAGAATTTCTCAGGATTTCTCTTTTTCTGCAATTGGATGTATGTTATAAACGTAGGAATCTTTATAACTCTACATTTTTAATTTTATGCTTAAATTTAACTCTGAATGTTTTGTTTTTGTATTTTTTTTATCGATTTGACATCATAAATTAATATTTTATAAATATAATTTTATAATTAAAGATTATGATTGTTAATTTGGTTAAGTAGTTATTTTTCTCTAAATTTACCTATCATCAATTAAAATAGTTTTTATGAGAAAGATTTACACTATGGTTTTGCTGGTAAGCATCGGTCTGTTGCAAGCTCAAGTTGGGATAAATACTGATGATCCGCAGTCAACATTAGATGTTAACGGGGATGTGATCATTAGAACGGTAGAGGTTGCTGCACCCAATTCAAATTATGATTTTCTGGTGCATAACAATTCGACAAATGAAGTCCAAAAAGTTAACGGTAATTTTTCGATGACTGGTGTTAACACTACTCTTGCTAAAGCCGTAGAACGAAATGGAGTTACTCTTTTGAGTGCGACAGGTTTTGCGGGTTGGCAGAAAATAAATTTTGATCCCGCAAATGTTAAGATTGATTCGGGCGGTAATTTTACAGCCAGTAATGATTTCTACACTGTTCCTTCCAATGGGATTTATCGAATTAATTATGATTTTAGATACGGAAATGGTGTCTTGTTATCTGTTTTGAACTTTTCAGGAACGCCTAGTATAGGAATTCTAAAACATACCGGTGGTTCTTACACAGTCTTGGATGAAAAAAAAATTCAGTGGTACCAGTATTCCCCTTTTGGCAAGTGCGATGCTGACCGCCACCAATATCGATGGCGTATATGAACTCACCGCAGGGGACCGATTGTCTTTTGAAGTTAATGCTGGAGGAATGGCGTTGGGTTTACTAAGCAGCAGTTCAGCCTCTGCAGTCATTTATAAAATTTCAGACTAACACAAATTCTTCATATTTTAGAAAAGTCCTGCGTATTTCTTACCCAGGATTTTTTGTGCCGTTGATTTGATTTGACTCGGAGTTCTTAATTTTAATTCAGTCAATCTATTTTAAATGACACATTTGTGATTTTTTTTATGATAAAAATCATTGGTATTTCAAATTAGAAATTTAATACTTTTGTAAATTAAATTAAAAAAAATTATGAAAAAACTATTACTGGTTGGTGCAGTTGCACTTTTTGGAGCATTAAATGCTCAAATGGAAAAAGGATCTTGGATTGTTTCAGGTAAAACAGGAATCGATTTCAGTTCTGCAACTACAAAATACACTGCAGAAGGTCAATCTTACGATGGTCCGAAAGTGTCTACATTTACCATTACACCAAGCGTTGGTTATTTTGTGGCGAACAATATCGCCGTGGGCGTAGATTTAGGATTTACTTCAACAAAAACTACTTTCAAAAATTCAGCTTTAGAGTTTGATTACGAAGAAAAAACATCAGTATTCTCTATTTTACCAAACGCAACCTATTATTTCCCAACTGCAAGTAACTTGCGACCTTACTTGGGAGCAGGGATCGGGTACGGAAGTTTAACTTCTACTGACTTTTTCAATGATGAAGAAACAACAAAAGGTGGTTTTCTTTGGGGTGCAAAAGGCGGTTTATTGTATATGCTAAATTCAAACATCGGAATCGATTTAGGAGCTGGTTACAATAGCCTAACGACGAAAGAAACAGTTGACAATACAGAGGTGAAAACTTCTGCTGATGCTTTTGGTGTAAGCGCCGGAATCTCTGTATTCTTTAGATAAGAAAATTAGAAAATAAAAAAAATCCTGAGAAAATTCTCAGGATTTTTGCTTTTATATATCGATGTGAATTTATCTGCCAAATAAATTACCGCCCATTCCGGGGACTTTTGGCATTCCTTTGCTCATCATTTCCATCATTTGTTTACCCTGTGGTCCCTGCATCATCTTCATCATTTTACCCATTTGATCGAATTGTTTCATTAGAGCATTTACATCTTCAATTTTTCTTCCTGCACCTTTTGCAATTCTGTTTTTTCTCTGAGTATTGATGATAGAAGGTCTTCTTCTTTCTTCCGGCGTCATCGAATAAATAATGGCTTCAATATGTTTAAAGGCATCATCCTGAATATCTACATCTTTAATGGCTTTACCAACACCTGGAATCATACCCATTAAATCTTTCATATTCCCCATTTTTTTGATCTGATTGATTTGCTTTAAGAAATCATCAAAACCAAATTCGTTCTTGGCAATTTTTTTGTGAAGTTTTTTGGCTTCTTCTTCGTCGAATTGTTCCTGCGCTCTTTCTACTAAGGACACAACATCACCCATCCCAAGAATACGATCCGCCATCCTTTCCGGATAGAACACATCAAGTGCTTCCATTTTTTCCCCGGTAGAAATAAACTTGATCGGTTTTTCAACTACGGAACGAATAGTTAATGCAGCTCCACCACGTGTATCACCATCTAATTTAGTCAGAACAACACCGTCGAAATTTAAAGCTTCGTTGAAGGCTTTTGCTGTATTTACGGCATCTTGACCGGTCATTGAATCTACTACGAACAGGGTTTCGTTCGGTTTAATGAAATAATGAACAGATTTAATTTCGTTCATCATCTGCTCATCAATCGCCAAACGACCTGCCGTATCGACAATCACAACATCGTGACCATTTTCTTTCGCAAATTTAACGGCATTTTCAGCGATTGAGGAAGGATTTACGGCACCTTCTTCCGTATAAACAGGAATTCCGGTTTGTGATCCTAATACTTTCAACTGCTCAATTGCCGCGGGACGATAGACATCACACGCAACCAAAAGCGGTTTTTTATTTCTTTTCTGTTTTAAATAATTGGCTAATTTTCCGGAGAAGGTTGTTTTACCGGAACCTTGCAAACCTGCAATTAAGATTACACTTGGTTTCCCGGAAAGATTAATTCCTTCATGAGTTGAACCCATTAATTCAACCAATTCGTCGTGAACGATTTTGGTCATTAGTTGTCCGGGCGTTAAACTGGTCAGTACATTTTGACCCAGTGCTTTGTCCTGAACTCTCTTGGTGAGGTCTTTCGCTACTTTGTAATTAACGTCGGCATCAACCAATGCACGGCGAATTTCCTTTACCGTTTCTGCAACGTTGATTTCTGAAATCTTCCCGCGCCCTGAAATATTGTGAAGCGCTTTGTCTAATTTATCCTGTAAGCTATTGAACATAATTTATCTTTAAGATTTGCAAAAATAAGGAATTTCATTCAATTATCGTAAAGTTGCTTATTTTTGCGCTATGAATATTGTAAATATAATTTTATTATTCCTTTCCGCTACTTTTTTAAATGTAGTACTTTTTTACATTTTTAAAAAATATTTGATGAAAACTTCCAATCCGGGCCTATTGTTTTTAATGATCAATATTTTTAAAGACATCGTATGGGTAGGGTATTGGCTCGGTAAATTAGAGACCACTCAAAACAATTTCCTATTATTAATAGGAGTCTTTCTTGTAACTTCCTTCTTCCTGTATTTTAAAGTAATTCGCTTATTAAATCGTTCCTGAAAATTAACTGATAAAAATCAATTTTTTGTATTGGTAAGTTTTAATAATTTCAATATATTTGCAAACCGATAAATTTGACCTATGAACAAGAGAATTTCTTCTTTATTTTTCGTTTTATTTCTAACACTTTCAGGTGTTTTCACTTATGCACAGCATGAGGTTGAAGCCAAGCCTACTGAAAGTTTGGAGCAAAAAATCCAAGAGGATAATCAAAAATTTGATGCGAAGAGTATGATCATGAGTCACATCAGCGATGCGAATGAGTGGCATATCCTAACATTAAATGAAGGAACGCCTGAAGAAAACCATGTTTCTATTCCTTTGCCGGTTATCATTAAAGACAAAAGGGGCCTTCACATGTTCATGTCTAGTGCGATAGCACATGGGCACGAGCACGATGGTTATACTTTAGAAAATGGAATTGTAAAATCTACACAAGGTTTAGAGCAGGCAAAATTATTCTCTTTACTAAGCGGAAAACATAATTCAGACAACGCGTTTTATGATTTTTCGATCACGAAAAACGTTGCAGCGATCTTTATCTCCATCTTCTTTATGTTCCTTGTTTTTATTGGAATGGCAAGAGGATATTCAAAATCATTAGTACCAAGTGGATTCGGAAGATTCATGGAACCTGTTATTCTTTTTATTAGAGACGAAGTAGCGATCCCGAATATTGGAGCAAAAAAATATAAAAAATACATGCCTTATTTATTGACTGTATTTTTCTTTATCTGGTTTAACAATATGTTTGGTTTAATTCCATTTGCGCCATTTGGTTATAACTTAACTGGTAACATCGCAACAACAGCTGTTTTAGCAATTATTACTTTATTAATTACTCTATTCAGTGCCAATAAAGATTATTGGAAACATATCTTCATGCCACCAGTGCCATTATTATTGTACCCAATTATGGTTCCAATTGAAATCATCGGTATATTCACGAAGCCATTTGCCTTAATGATGCGTCTCTTTGCTAATATTACAGCTGGACACATTATGGTATTAGCGATCATGTCTTTAATATTTATTTTTAAAACACCACTTTTAGGATTCGCTTCAGTTCCACTTGGATTATTCATCGGAATGTTGGAAATATTAGTAGCAGCTTTACAGGCCTATATCTTTACCGTTCTTTCAGCTTTGTTTATTGGAATGGCAGTTCAAGAGCACGAACATGAAGGAGCACATTAATTAATTTAGAATATTTTTAACCTTTATATATTTTTATTATGGAAGAGATTTCACAAGGAGTAGGACTTATTTACGTAGGAATCGGTTTAGCAGTATTAGGCGTTGGTCTAGGTATTGGTAAAATCGGTGGACATGCAATGGATGCTATTGCAAGACAACCAGAGCAAGCAGGTAAAATCCAGGGAGCAATGCTTATTGCTGCAGGACTTATCGAGGGTGCTGGTTTGATCGCGATCATCTTTGGAGCGTTCGTTAAGTAAGAAACCTCAGAAACTAGTTCTTAGCAGCGCGGTTGGCTCTGCTAAGAATTTTTTAACTTCCATAAAGAAAAAAAATTACAAAAAATTACTATTATGATAGAACCGGGAATTGGCTTATTGTTTTGGATGACTTTAACCTTTGTGATCCTTTTATTTTTATTAGCAAAGTTCGCGTGGAAACCAATTTTAAGTGCTATTAACGAAAGAGAAGTTACGATCGTAGATTCCCTTAATCAAGCTAAATTGGCAAAACAAGAAGTTGAAAACTTGAAAGCTGAAAACGAAATCATCATCCGTGAAGCTAAGGTAGAGCGTGATCAAATTTTGAAAGAAGCCAGAGAAATTAAAGACAGAATTGTAGGTGAGGCTAAAGATGTAGCAAAAGCGGAAGCAGACAAAATAATTGAATCAGCAAGACACACCATCCAGGCAGAAAAATCTGCTGCTGTAGCTGATATCAAAAACCAAATTGGAGCTTTATCTGTAAACATCGCGGAATCTATTTTGAAACAAAAATTAGATAACGATGGTGCACAGGATGAATTAGTAGCAAATATCCTTAATACTTCTAACTTAAACTAGGATGCGTACAAGTAAAGTTGCAAAAAGATATGCACAAGGTTTACTTAATTTTACCCAGGAAGCAGGACTTACAACTTCTGTTTTTGGGGAGATGAAGGACCTGGTGAATACCATCGAAAAATCGAAAGAGCTGCAAAGCTTTTTTACTTCTCCGATTATAGAGGTGAAGAAGAAAATCAGTGTTTCGGCAGAGATTTTTAAAAGCTTTTCTCCTGTGACTAAGAATTTAATTCAGTTGGTCATTAAGCATGGTAGAGAAGGACAATTGAGCAATATTGGTCAGGAATTCATTAACAAAGTGGAAGACATGAACGGAGTGCAAAGAATTACTTTGACTTCTGCAACGGCACTTTCTCAGGAGAATATTGATAATATCCTTAAATCAACAACCCTTGTTAATCATAATAACCAGTTCGATGTAAAATCAATTATCAATCCTGAAATTTTGGGAGGATATATATTACGGGTTGGCGATCAACAAATAGATGCATCGGTGAAATCAAAATTAAACCGATTGAATAAAGAATTTCAATTAAATTAAGACAAAAACAACCATAAAATGGCAGAAATAAATCCGGCAGAAGTATCTGCAATTCTAAAACAGCAGCTCGCTAATTTCGATACACAGTCGAATGTTGAAGAGGTAGGAACGGTATTAACCATCGGTGATGGTATCGCTTTAGTGTACGGTTTAGAAAATGTTCAGTACGGTGAATTGGTAAAATTCCAAAGCGGTGTTGAAGGAATCGTTCTTAACCTTGCTGAAGATAACGTTGGGGTTGCTCTCTTGGGTGAATCCAAATTAGTTAAGGAAGGAGACACCGTAAACAGAACCCAAAGAATTTCCTCTATTAAAGTAGGAGAAGGAATGTTGGGTAGAGTAGTTGATACTTTAGGAAATCCAATTGATGGTAAAGGACCTATTTCTGGTGAAACTTACGAGATGCCTTTGGAAAGAAAAGCGCCGGGAGTAATTTTTCGTCAGCCGGTAACTGAGCCATTACAAACTGGTATTGTTGCGATCGACTCCATGATTCCTGTTGGTAGAGGACAAAGAGAGCTTATCATTGGTGACCGCCAAACTGGTAAAACAGTGGTAGCGATTGATACGATCATTAATCAAAGAGAATTTTATGATGCAGGTGAACCTGTATTCTGTATATATGTAGCGATTGGACAAAAAGGTTCAACCGTTGCGCAAATTGCAAAAACATTAGAAGACAAAGGCGCTTTAGCATATACTGTAATTGTTGCAGCAAACGCTTCTGATCCGGCTCCGATGCAGGTTTATGCACCAATGGCTGGAGCAGCGATCGGGGAATTCTTCCGTGATACGGGTAGACCGGCTTTGATTGTTTATGATGACTTGTCTAAACAGGCTGTTGCTTACCGTGAGCTTTCTCTACTATTGAGAAGACCACCGGGTCGTGAAGCTTATCCAGGTGACGTTTTCTACCTTCACTCCAGATTATTGGAAAGAGCGGCGAAAGTAATCAACGATGATACGATTGCAGCACAAATGAACGATTTACCGGATTCATTAAAACCAATTGTTAAAGGTGGTGGTTCATTAACAGCACTTCCGATTATTGAAACTCAAGCGGGAGACGTTTCTGCTTATATTCCGACGAACGTAATTTCAATTACCGACGGTCAGATTTTCTTGGAAACTGATTTGTTTAACTCCGGAGTTCGTCCGGCAATTAACGTAGGTATTTCGGTATCTCGTGTTGGTGGTAATGCTCAGATTAAATCAATGAAAAAAGTTTCTGGAACATTGAAGCTTGACCAAGCACAATATAAAGAACTGGAAGCTTTTGCTAAATTTGGTTCAGACTTAGATGCTTCTACACAGGCGGTAATTTCTAAAGGAGAGAGAAACGTGGAAGTTTTGAAACAACCCGTAAACTCACCACTTCCTGTAGATAGCCAGGTTGCAATGATTTATGCAGGTACTGAAAACTTAATGCGTAATATTCCTATTGAGAAAGTAAGAGAGTTCCAAACTGAATATATTGCGTTCTTAAGATCTAAACATCCTGAGACCATGGCAGCAATTAAAATGGGAAAAATTGATGATTCAATTACTTCTGTTCTTAAGCAGGCTGCTACAGAACTTGCTTCTAAATACAACTAAAAAATATTCAATTTTCAGTATTCAGAATTTTTAATTTTGAATACTGAATTTTAAACTTTACAGTCAAAGAATGGCAAATTTAAAGGAAATACGGGGGAGAATTACTTCGATCTCATCTACAATGCAGATTACGAGTGCGATGAAAATGGTTTCGGCAGCGAAACTGAAGAAAGCAACCGATGCAATTGGGATGTTGAGACCTTACTCGGAAAAATTGCAGGAGATTATCGAAAATGTAAGTGCTTCAACTGATCTGGAAGGTGTGTCTACGTACACCGAAGAAAGAGAAGTAAACAAAGTACTTTACATTGTGGTAACTTCTAACAAAGGTTTGGCCGGCGCATTTAACTCTGCTGTAATCAAAGAACTTAACAAGTCAATTGCCAATACACCTCATGAGATAGAAATTCTGTCCGTAGGTAAAAAAGTATATGATGCAGTAAGAAAGAGCAAGAAAATTTATGATAATCAAAGTGGTATTTTTGATGGAATGAGCTTTGAGGTTGTTGCGAATTTTGTAGAAAACGTCATGAGAGATTACCGCGAAGGTCGTTTTGATAAAGTGTATGTGATTTACAATAAATTCATCAACGCTGCAACTCAGGAAGTACAGACCGAGCAGGTTCTGCCGATTTCTTTACCTCAAAATGTAGAGGCTTCAAACACCGATTATCTTTTTGAGCCTAATGCAAAAGAAATTTTAGACGTTTTAATGCCTAAATCAATTAAAACGCAGGTTTACAAAGCAATCTTAGATTCAGTGGCTTCTGAACATGGCGCTCGAATGACTGCAATGCACAAAGCAACCGATAATGCGGAAGCTCTTAGAAACGAGTTGAAAATTTTCTACAACAAAGCGCGTCAAGCTGCGATTACCAACGAGATTTTAGAAATCGTAGGTGGAGCAGAAGCTTTGAAGAATTCTTAGAAAGAGTATATTTTATAAAATTATAGACTGTGATATTTTTCACAGTCTTTTTTTTATGCGAAATCGAATTGCCAAGTTCTACTGATCATTAATCACAAACCACGCATAGGTTTATGTACTGATTATTAATATTTTAAGTAAGAAAATAGGTTGTTTCTTATAAATAAATTTTTTACTTTAAGCATTTTACTAAAAAAGAGAATCTAACCTTTAAGATAGCGTCTTTAGATTAGCTGCTTTTGTTTTTCCCCAGTTTACAGATATCGTAATTACTTCTATATTAATTATTTTATTTGTGTATCTTTGTGGCAATATTTTTAAATTTCTAAATGGACTCGGACATAGTCAAGCTCTTGTTAGCTGTATTCTTAGTAGTATTGAATGGTTTTTTCGTAGCCGCTGAATTCTCTATCGTTAAAGTTCGTTACTCTCAAATTCAATTGAAGGCCGCAGAGGGAGATTCGATGGCCAAACAGGCGGAACACATCATTAAGCATTTAGATGAATATCTTTCTGCAACCCAGCTCGGTATCACCTTGGCTTCCCTGGCTTTAGGTTGGGTCGGTGAAAGTGCAATGCATCACGTCATCGAAAATATGTTTCATTATTTCAATGTTGCTGTTGCAGATGCCACCATTACTACGATTTCCCTTGTATTAAGTTTCCTGATAATTACCGTAATGCATATTGTGTTTGGTGAATTAATTCCGAAATCTATTGCGATCAGAAAATCAGAATCTACAGCCATGTTTATCGCAATGCCTTTGCGTGTATTCTATACTGTTTTCAAGCCATTTATCTGGACCATGAACCACATGTCTAATGCATTTTTGCGTTTAATAAAAATTCATCCAGCTTCCGATCAGGAAATTCACTCTACCGAAGAATTGCAGTTATTGGTAAAACAGTCTGCCGATTCCGGAGCGATTGAAGAAGAAAACTACGAGATCATTAAAAATGCTTTTGATTTTACGGACCACTCTGCGAAGCAGATCATGATTCCGAGACAGAATATCTCGTCGATCGATATTGAAGAACCCATTGAAAATATTATTAATATCATTATGGAAAGCGGTTATTCCCGACTTCCCGTTTATAAAGATTCTATTGATAATATTATTGGAATATTTTATGCGAAAGAAATCATTCGCGAATATGTAAAAAGAAAGGGAGAAATTACCCATGAAGATTTAAACGATCTTATGCGGGAAGCATTTTTCGTGGTGGGAAGTAAGAAGATCTCTGACCTTTTAAAAGTTTTCCAGCAGAAAAAGCAGCATTTGGCAGTTGTTATTGATGAATTCGGTGGCACTGAAGGAATTGTAACCTTAGAAGATATTTTAGAAGAGTTGGTAGGTGAGATTCAGGATGAGGAAGATGAAGAAGAGAAAATCGTTGACAAAGTGGGCGAGAATGTTTTCTGGGTAAAAGCTACGCAACCTTTAGATGAGATCAATGAGAAGCTACCAAAAATTTTCCCACTTTCAGAAGATGGAGAATACAATACATTAGCAGGTTTTATTTTGCATGAACTCGAAGATATTCCGGGAGAAAATCAGGAATTCGTTATCAATGATTATCAGATTAAAATTCTGAAAATGCAGAATAAAAGTGTTGATCTTGTAGAACTTGTTTATGAAGAACCCAATATTATTTCGGAATTAGCCAACGAAATTGGAGAAATTTAATTTAAAGAATACTAATTTTTAAAATTAAAGACATGAGCATACATTATAATATTCCGGCAAACATTAAAGATTACGAAAAGCCGCAGCGGGAATACGAAGAAGACGTCGGACTGCTTGAGCAGGAAGATGAAGTATATAAAATCGTGTTGTGGAATGATGACGTAAATACCTTTGATTACGTTATAGAAGCCTTGATAGAAATTTGCGGGCATACCTTAGAACAGGCAGAACAATGTACGATGCTCGTTCACTACAAAGGCAAATGTACCGTAAAAACCGGGAGTTTAGAAAAGCTAAAACCCATGCACGAAAAATTACTTTCCCGAAGTTTAACTTCAGAAATTGTTTAAACCAAAGTTTCGTATTTCGAAACTTTTATTTTATAAAATAATATGAGTCCAGTTTTATTGATCATCATTGCAGCCACGGCAATCATCAGTTATATCGCTTTTAGCAATCACGCGCTTTTCGAAAAATACAAGTTCAATGTCGGTGCAATCTTGCGCAATAAAGAATATGTGCGGTTAATTTCTGCCGGTTTTTTACATGCAGATTTAATGCATTTGTTGTTCAACATGATGACGTTGTATTTCTTTGGACCCATTGTCATCGATGCTTTTGGTGCGTTCGGATTTCTTTTGGTGTATTTCGGATCTATTCTATTAGGAAACGTATTTTCCCTCTACCTCTATAAAAATCAATCCTGGTATTCTGCAATCGGAGCGAGTGGTGGAGTTTCGGGGATTTTATTTGCATCCATCGCGATGATTCCTGATTTGCCCATTTACTTTTTCTTTATTCCAATTGCCATTCCGGGGTACCTTTTCGGTTTCGCCTATTTTGGGTATTCCGTTTATATGATGCTCAATCCGCGACAAAACGATAATATCGGACATGCCGCGCATTTGGGCGGCGCATTTTTCGGCTTGGTTTACGCGGTTGCCCTTCAACCTGAACGAGCAGTGCAGAATGCTTTATACTTGGGAATTATGGCACTTCCGCTTATGTATATGGCGTATATGGTTTTCGTGAAAAAGCGAGTTGGTTAAAATTGTTAGGAGCAACAAAATTTACGCTTCTTAGAAATTCCGGTCCCGCTTTCCACTCTATCTTTTTTTCGTCGTTCCTCCTCAAAAAAGGATGCCGTTCCAATCGGGGCTAGAAGTTCACGCAGTTTTTCTTTTCGCGACAAATTTTTGCGGGTATTCCTTAAATAAGATGGCTACAATTTCATACAGTTTCTATTTTCATGGCAGAATTTTAACGAGGTATTTTAGTTAAAAATTCTTATAATTTCATTAGCAAAAGGATTACCCCGGTCTTAATAGATCCAGTTCAAAATAGTTTTTAGACAAGACCTTTAGAGAACTACTTCTTTTTGTAACAGTAATTGTTTCAAGATATATTGACTAATTCCGGTTTTGTAATTACATTTTAGATTCAATAAATCAGCGCAATAAAAATGAATAAATGCAACAATTCAACTTTTCGGCGCTCGCTTCGCTCGCGCCCACCTTCAACCTTCACCCTTTACCTTTCAACAATAAACTCTCCTCACTTTCTTCCCCAAACAATCCTCTCATTCCCAGACAAATCTCTCATCAATTCTGCTTCCGACAAAACATTAGTAAAAAGTTCCAAAGTTTCTTTTCCCAATTTCTGATTAATTTCCAGAAAAACCAATCCATTTTCATTCAAATGACTTTTGCAATCTTCTGCAATCTTTTCATAGAAGATCAAAGCATTTGAAGTTGGAGAAAACAATGCCATTTTAGGCTCAAACTCTTTTACCGAATCTGCAATCTCACCTTCTTCCTCGATTCCAATATAAGGCGGATTAGAAATGATAACATCATAAACCCCAGTCAAGTTTGCCTTCAAATAATCCTGGTGGATAAAATTAATTTCAACCTGCTGAAAATCTGCATTTCGCTGCGCAGTTTTCAAAGCGTTTTCAGAGAAGTCAATCGCCGAAACTTCCGCGTCCGGAAAACGTTTCTTTAACACAATCGGAATAATTGCAGAACCCGTTCCAATATCTAAAATTTTTAAATCCTTGTTATGGGAACCTGATTTGTTAATTTTATCAATCGCCAACTCCAACAATTCCTCCGTTTCAGGTCTTGGAATCAAAACATGTTCATCCACAAAAAACTTTAAACCATAAAATTCCGTTTCCCCTAAAATCTGTTGATAAGGTTTCCCGGTTGTAAGTTCAGATAAAAAAGAATTTAATTTTTCTTCTATATTTTCTGTCACATCTTCATCGCGGGCATTTCGAATTTCTATCGAATTCCATCCTGTTAAATGCTGAACAAAAACATCAAATAGCCGGGAAGACTCCGAATCATCATAAATGGAAAGAAGCTGTTTTTTAAAGTGAATTTTATATTGGGAATAGGTCATTTTATTGTTCAGTATTTTTCAGAATTTTAAATATAATTCCTTTTTTTGGAAAGGAGTGGAGATGCATTAAAAAATAATTGTAGAAAGCCCTTATAAAAAGCAAATTGTCTCGTTTCTAAGGCCAAATTTAAATAAATTCACTAATTTTGAAAAAATTGAAAAATAAAAATGAAAAAATATTTTCTGATGACTTTTTCTGCAGTAGTTCTAGTTTCCTGCGGTTCTTCAAAAAAAGTAGTGGTCAAGCGTGCAACTCCAACCAAAACTGTTGCTAAAACTGCTGACTTAAAAACGTTAGAATCAAATTATTCCGGTAAAAACTCCAATTTAGTCTCAGAATTACTACGCGACGCTAAGAAATATTTAGGTGCTCCTTATAAATACGCTGGAAATACGGCCTCCGGTTTTGATTGTTCTGGATTAGTAGCAAAAGTATTTGACGAAAATGAGTTGCAGCTTCCACGCAGATCCGAAGATCAAGCGAATAAAGGAGTTCCGATAAAAATAAAAGAAGCAAAACCGGGCGATCTTGTCTTTTTTGCAACATCAGGTGGTTCAAAAGTAACACATGTCGGAATTATTCACGATATCGGGCGTGACGGCGAAGTAAAATTTATTCATTCATCTACTTCAAAAGGCGTAATTATCTCTTCACTTAATGAAAAGTATTGGAACAAAGCATATCTTTTCGCCCGAAGAGTTTTGTAAATTTGTACGCTTTAAAATTTTAAAAATAAACTGATTATATGTTACAGCAAACCATAGAAAATATTTGGGACAACAGAGAATTGTTACAGAACGAAGACAGTAAAAAAGCCATTCGTGAAGTGATCCGACAATTAGATTTAGGAGAACTGCGTGTAGCCGAACCTACTGACGATGGCTGGAAAGTAAACGAATGGGTGAAAAAAGCCGTCGTGATGTATTTTCCAATCCAGAAAATGGAAACGATTGAAGTAGGTCCGTTCGAGTTTCATGACAAAATGCCTTTGAAAAGAAATTATGCTGAAAAAGGGGTGAGAGTCGTACCTCATGCGGTTGCAAGAGAAGGAGCTTACATCGCCTCCGGCGTGATTTTGATGCCTTCTTATGTAAATATTGGGGCGTACGTAGATTCTGGAACCATGGTTGATACCTGGGCAACTGTTGGAAGCTGTGCACAGATCGGGAAAGATGTTCACTTGAGTGGTGGAGTAGGAATTGGCGGCGTTCTAGAACCTTTACAGGCCGCTCCGGTCATTATTGAAGATAACGTTTTCGTGGGTTCCAGATGTATCGTTGTAGAAGGAGTTCATGTAGAAAGAGAAGCTGTGTTGGGAGCAAATGTGGTCTTAACTGCCTCTACAAAAATCATTGATGTTACGGGTGAAAATCCGGTTGAAATTAAAGGAAGAGTTCCGGCGCGTTCGGTGGTCATTCCCGGAAGTTATACCAAGAAGTTTCCAGCTGGAGAATATCAGGTACCTTGTGCTTTGATCATTGGGCAAAGAAAAGAATCTACGGATAAAAAAACTTCTCTTAACGACGCTTTGAGAGAAAATAATGTTTCCGTTTAATTCTGATCGCTATGGCAATTCCTAAGTATATTTTTCAAACTTTTAAGACCAAAAAATTGCCAGTGATCACCCGATGGCATATTTGGAACATGAAAAGACAAAACCCTGAATATGAATATTTTTTGTATGATGATGAGGATATTCAGGAGTTTTTTAAAAAGGAATTTCCTCAAGACTATTTAAAAGCTTACAATGAACTGACGATTGGTGCAGCAAAGGCAGATTTTTTCCGTTACGCGATTCTTTATAAGAAAGGCGGCGTCTATCTCGATATCGACAGTGGAATGTCAAAACCTTTAAAATATCTCATTCAGCATGATGATGTTGCACTGATCAGCAAGGAAAGACACGTTGGATTATTTTGCCAGTGGGCCTTAATTTTCGACAAAGGCCATCCTTTTTTGAAAAGAACGTTAGAAGATGTTTTAGAGAATATTCAGACGCACCGTTTTCCTCACGATGTGCATCAAACTACCGGTCCTACTGCATTCTCCAACGCGATCAGAGCTTGTATTGCTGAAGATCCTTCTATTCCTTACCGTATTTTTGATGGAATTGAATACCGCGGTTATTTGAAATTCAAGTATAAATTGGGTAAGTTTTTTCTATACAGTAAGAAATCAGACCATTGGAAACGCAAACAACTGACTCAGGATATCATTAAACCTGCGGAATAATGAAAATTGCTTTTGATGGGAAACGGTTTTTCAATAACAGTTCGGGTTTAGGAAACTATTCACGCGACTTAGTCAGGATTTTAGCGACTTATTTTTCGGAAAACAAATATGTACTTTTTAATGAAAATCAATCAGTAAAAGGTAAAGATATTCTGAATTTACCGAATGTTTCTTTTGTGGAAACTTCCAAAGGAAATTTTTCCCGACAATTGAAAATGGGTAAAGATGCACAGCAGATCAATGCAGATATTTTCCATGGACTTTCCGGTGAATTGCCTTTAAAATGGACAGATAAACCCATTAAAAAGATCGTTACCATTCATGATTTGATCTTCTTAAGATTTCCCCAATACTATTCTTTTTTTGACCGTAAAATCCATTTCTGGAAATTTAAAAAAGCCACAGAACAAGCCGATTTAATTATCGCCATTTCAGAACAGACCAAGCGGGATATTATTCAGTTTTTAAAAGTTCCGGAAGAAAAAATTAGGGTTGTTTATCAAGGCTGTCATCATGCTTTTAAAGTAAATCAAAGCGCAGACTTTTTAAATTCCATTAAAGAAAAATACAATCTTCCGAAAAGATTTATTTTGAATGTCGGAACAATTGAAGAGCGAAAAAACCTTTTACATATTGTTAAAGCCATTCATGGAACGGAAATCCCTTTAGTGGTCATCGGTAAGAAAACAAAATACTTTAATAAAGTTCAAAAGTTTGTAAAGAAAAATAAATTAGAAGATCAGGTTCAGTTTCTTGAAAATGTTTCAATGGAAGAATTGGCCACCATTTATAAACTGGCAGATATTTTCGTTTACCCAAGTTTTTTCGAAGGTTTTGGTATTCCTGTTATTGAATCTCTTTTTTCCGGAACGCCAGTAATTACAAGTAACATAAGTTGTCTGCCGGAAGCAGGTGGCGAGAATTCAGTTTACATAAATCCACACAATTTCGAAGACATTAAAGCCAAGATTTTATTTCTCTGGAATAACGAATCTGAAAGAAATCGAAGAACAGGAAAAAGTTTAGAATTCGTTCAGAAATTTAATGATGAAGAAATTGCTAAAAATTTACACGCTGTTTATCAGGAAGTTATAATTGAATAGAAATTAATTCTTGCAGGTTAAAATGTTTATCAGTTATATTTGCACAGTTAAAACAACATGAAAAATACAATCACTTTATTCCATCATCATCATCTCATCTAAAGACGAGTTGATATATTTATGGCATTAAGTGAATAAAATAAAATTAAACCGTCTGAGCAAAGACGGTTTTTTTTGTATCCAAAAATAAAGCATTTGTTCAGACCCAATCTCAAAATTGAACATGAACAAATTAAAAATTGCCCTCCAAAAAAGCGGACGCTTAAGCGAAAAATCCTTAGAACTTTTACAGGAATGTGGAATTAAAATTCCGGATTTTAAAAGTAAACTGAAAAATTCAGCCACTAATTTTCCTTTAGAAATACTGTTCCTTCGGGATGATGATATTCCCAAATATGTAGAACAAGGTATTGTCGATATTGGGATTATCGGAGAAAACGAAGTTCTGGAACAGAACAAAAATGTTGACTTAGTAAGAAAGCTGGGTTTTGCGAATTGTCGTTTATCACTTGCAATTCCGAAAGATGTAGAATATACCGATTTAAGTTTTTTCAATCAGAAAAAAATTGCAACATCTTATCCTTCAATTGTTAAAAACTATTTCGATAAAAAAAATATCAATGCCGAAATTGTGGAGATTTCTGGAAGTGTGGAAATCGCGCCAAGTATTGGTTTAGCAGATACCATTGCTGATTTGGTAAGTTCCGGAAGCACTTTATTACACAATGGTTTGAAAGAAGTGGAGCAGGTCTTAAAAAGTGAAGCCGTTCTAATTTCCAGCCGAAATCTTCCTGAGGATATTTCAATCATTCTGGAATCATTTCTTTTCCGAATTCAGGCAGTCATTAATTCCCGTGAGAACAAATACATTTTGTTAAACGCTCCAAACGATTCAATCGAAAAAATAATTGAAATTTTGCCAGGCATGAAATCTCCAACGGTTTTACCTTTAGCTGAAACTGGATGGAGTAGTATTCACTCTGTTGTTCGTGAAAATGAATTCTGGAAAATTATCGATGAGTTGAAAAAGTTTGGTGCAGAAGGTATCTTGGTGATTCCAATCGAAAAAATGGTTTTGTAATTTAATTGATCATGAAAAATATAATTAAATATCCGACGCAAAATACTTGGGAAACTTTGCTACAAAGACCATTGCTGGAAAAAAAGGATTTGAGAAATACCGTTCAGGAAATTTTCTTGAAGGTTAAAAATGAAAGAGATTCTGCCTTAAAAGAATTCTCGGAAAAATTTGATCAGGTTAATATTGAAAACTTATTGGTTTCTGAAGAAGAAATAGAATTTGCGATTAATGAAGTTTCAGAAGAATTAAAAACCGCAATCAATCAGGCTAAAGAAAACATCTATAAATTTCACGTTGCTCAAAAAGCAAATACCGAAGAAATTGAAACCACCGAAGGAGTTATTTGTTGGCGCGAATCGCGAGCGATTGAAAAAGTTGGATTATATATTCCAGGCGGAACCGCGTCGCTTTTTTCCACTGTTTTAATGTTGGCTATTCCGGCTCAAATTGCAGGTTGTAAAGAAGTGATTCTTTGCACGCCACCAAAAAAAGATGGTTCGATTAATCCCGCAATTTTATACACCGCGAAATTGTGTGGAATTACAAAAATTTTTAAAGTTGGCGGTGCGCAAGCCATTGCAGCTTTAACTTTTGGAACAGAAAGTATTCCCAAAGTTGACAAGATTTTCGGTCCCGGAAATCAATATGTGACGCAAGCGAAACAATTGGCGATGGAATTTAATGTCGCCATCGATTTACCAGCGGGTCCAAGCGAAGTTTTAGTGATGGCCGATCAATCCGCAAATCCTGAATTTTGTGCCGCAGATTTATTGTCTCAAGCAGAACACGGAACGGATTCTCAAGTTATTTTTATTTCGACAGATGAAATCATTTTTAATGAAACTTTAGACGAAATTGAAAAACAATTAGACGAACTTCCAAGAAATGAAATCGCAAAATTAGCCTTAGATAACAGCCGGTTTATTTTATTGAATTCAATTGATGAAGCCCTTGAAATGAGTAATTTCTATGCACCGGAACATTTAATTTTAGCGGTCGAAAATTCAAAAAGTTATATATCAAAAATTACAAACGCAGGTTCTATTTTTCTCGGAAATTACACACCGGAATCAGCGGGAGATTATGCAAGTGGAACCAATCACACTTTACCAACCAACGGTTTTGCGAGAAATTATAGTGGTGTTTCACTCGACAGTTTTGTTAAGAAAATAACCATTCAGGAAATTACAAAAATCGGACTGAAGAATATTGGAAAAACTATAGAGGTCATGGCAGCTGCAGAAGGTTTGGATGCTCACAAAAATGCTGTTTCACTTCGCTTAAAATCTTTAGAAAATGGAATTTAATTTAAATAAAATGATTCGTCCGCATTTAGTTGGAGTGAAATCATACCAAACTTTACGTGATTCCTATATTAATAAACAAGCGGTTTATTTGGATGCGAATGAAAATCCTTTCGGTGAATTTAACCGTTATCCGGATGGTGATCCAATTAAGTTAAAAAAGAAACTGGCCGAAATTAATCTAGCAAAAACTGAGAATTTATTTTTAGGAAACGGCAGCGATGAGTTGATCGATTTAACGATGCGCATTTTCTGCGAACCGACGAAAGATTCGATTATGATTATGAATCCGAGTTTTGTGATGTACGAAATTTATGCAAAAATGAATAATCTTCAGGTTGAAAAACTGCAATTGAATTCAGATTTTGAATTAGAGAAAGGTAAGTTTTTAAATACAATTTCTACAAGTCAGGCTAAAGTTTTATTTCTCTGTTCACCTAATAATCCAACCGGAAATTCAATTTCTGATCTAGAATTTTATATTCAAAATTTTAAGGGAATTGTAGTCGTTGATGAGGCGTATATTGAGTTTTCTCCAGCAGATTCTGCGGTCAAATTATTATATAAATATCCAAACTTAATTGTTTTAAAAACTTTATCAAAAGCTTTTGGAATGGCAGGTTTACGAATTGGAGTTGGTTTTGCCTCAGCAGAAATTGCGAGTTTGTTCATACAACTTAAACCTCCTTACAATATTAGTTCAGAAAGTCAAAAATTGGCTTTGGAGCAATTGAATCAAGTGCAAGAAATCGAAAATAACATCGGTTTCATTCTGGAAGAAAAGGAAAAATTAAAAAAAGGTTTAGATCAAATTAATGAGGTCGTAAAAATATATTCGTCCGATGCTAATTTTTTTCTCATTGAATTTAAAGATGCACAATTGATCTATCAGAAATTATTAGACAAAAATATTTTGACAAGTTTAAGACATCCCAATTTAAAAAACTGCCTTCGAATAAGTGTCGGAGCTGCTCAAGAAAATTCAGAACTATTAAAAGTATTATCAGAAATAGACGAATTATGAAAAAAGTATTATTCATCGACCGCGACGGAACTATAATTATTGAAACGCCGACAGATTTACAAGTAGATTCTTTAGAAAAATTAGAATTTTATCCAAAAGTGATTCAGAATTTAGCCAAGATTGTGAAAGAACTGGATTACGAATTGGTTATGGTTACGAATCAGGATGGTTTGGGTACGGATTCTTTTCCGCATGAAGATTTCAAAATTCCACAGGAAAAAATGTTGAAGACTTTGGCCAATGAAAATATTGTTTTTTCAGATATTTTAATTGATAATAGTTTTAAATCTGAAAATTCGCCCAACAGAAAACCTCGAACTGGATTGCTTCAAAAATACATCTATGGAAACTATGATCTGAAAAATTCCTTCGTCATTGGAGATCGGAAAACAGATGTAGAACTGGCGAAAAATTTAGGAACACAATCTATTTTCATTTCTAAAGAAAATTTTGAAGATGCGTTTTTAACTACTGATAATTGGGATGAAATTTATCAATATTTAAAGCAGATTCCAAGGAAAGCAAAGGTCAATCGAAAAACAAAAGAAACAGAGATTTCAATTGAACTGAATCTCGACGGAAGCGGAAAATCTAATATCAACACCGGTTTGGCTTTCTTTGATCACATGCTCGAACAGATTTCAAAACACGGAAATTTTGATTTAAAAGTTTTGGTAAATGGCGATCTTCAGGTTGATGAACATCACACGATTGAAGATACGGCTTTGGTTTTCGGAACTTGTTTTGAGCAAGCGTTAGGTTCAAAAAAAGGAATTGAGCGTTATGCTTTTGCTTTACCAATGGACGATTGTTTGGCGCAAGTCGCGCTCGATTTTGGTGGACGTAATTGGTTGGTTTGGAACGTTGATTTTAAAAGAGAAAAAATCGGTGATGTTCCGACTGAATTGTTTTATCATTTCTTTAAATCATTCACAGATACTGGAAAATGTAATCTCAATATTCAATGTGAAGGCGAAAATGAACACCATAAAATTGAATCGATCTTTAAAGCTTTTGCGAAAGTTTTACGAGATGCGGTGAAGCGAGATGACAATAATTTTTCAATTCCAAGTACAAAAGGAGTATTATGATAGCGATTATCGATTACGTTGCCGGAAATGTAAAATCCGTTGAAAATGCTGTGAGAAAATTGGGTTACGAAACCTTAATAACTTCAAATCCTGAAGAAATTAAAAATGCTGACAAAGTGATTTTTCCTGGAGTTGGTGAAGCCTCAACAGCGATGAATTATTTGAAAAGTTTAAAACTAAACGAATTAATTCCAACTTTAAAACAACCTTTTTTAGGAATCTGTTTGGGTCAACAATTATTATGTGATTTTTCAGAAGAAGGAAATACAAAATGTCTCGGAATATTTGATCTGAAAGTAAAACAATTTCCCGCCACAGATATTGTTCCGCACATGGGCTGGAATAATTTGCAGAAGATAAGTGGTAAACTTTTAAACGGAATTTCTGAAGACGATAATTTCTATTTCGTCCACAGTTATTATTGTGAAATTGGCGAAAATACGACTTCAGAATGTGATTATATCTTGCCTTTCAGTGCTACTTTACAGAAAGATAATTTTTATGGAACACAGTTTCATCCGGAAAAATCTGGCGATGTTGGTTCTCTCATTCTTCAAAACTTCTTAAAAATAAAATAATTTAACTACAAAAGTCACAAAAGTTAAAGATGAAATTTTATCTCTTTAAAGTTCGCAAAAGGTGTGGTGTTAACATTTACAAATATATGGACTTTTGAGTTTCTCAAAAAATTGAAGAAAAATTTTGTGCCTTTTGTGGTTTAAAAAATAATATAAAATGAAAATAATTCCAGCCATAGATATTATCGACGGAAAATGCGTTCGACTTTCCAAAGGAGATTACGATACGAAAAAAATCTATCACGAAAACCCTTTGGATATTGCGAAAGAGTATGAAGCGAATGGAATCCAATATTTGCACTTGGTTGACTTAGATGGAGCGAAGGCAAAAACCATTAAAAATTTAAAAACCTTAAAAGTATTGGCTTCGGAAACAAATTTAATTATTGATTTCGGAGGTGGAATCAAAACACGAGAAAGTTTGGAAAGTGCTTTCAATGCAGGAGCAAACCAAGTTACGATAGGAAGTATTGCTGTCGAAAATCTGGAACTATGTATAGATTGGATTAATGAATTTGGGGCAGAGAAATTAATTTTAGGCGCAGATTGTTTAGACCGGAAAGTCAAAACTTCGGGTTGGTTAGAAAATTCAGATCTTGATGTAATTGCATTTATTCAATCGTATCAAAATAAAGGAATAAAGGATGTGATTTGCACCGATATTTCTAAAGATGGAATGTTAGAAGGACCTTCATTCGAATTGTATAAAGAAATTTTAAATCAAAGCGAAGTCTCATTAATTTCAAGTGGCGGAATTTCATCCATTCAGGATTTGGAGGATTTAAAAGAACTTGGTTGTTCGGGCGCAATCATTGGAAAAGCTTTATATGAAGGAAAAATTACTTTAAAAGAACTTCAAAAATTTTTGTAACATGTTGAAAAAAAGAATCATTCCGTGTTTGGATATCAAAGATGGAAAAACGGTAAAAGGAATTCAGTTTGAAGATTTACGAATTGCCGGAGATCCAGTTGAACTCGCAAAAAAGTATGTCAAAGATGGAGCCGATGAATTGGTTTTCCTGGATATTACGGCAACTTTAGAAGGAAGAAAAACTTTAATTGAACTCGTGGAAAAACTCAGTTTAGAAATCAATATTCCTTTTACGATTGGTGGCGGAATCTCTTCCGTTCAAGATGTTGAAGCCTTATTAAAAGCCGGTGCGGATAAAGTTTCCATCAATTCTGCTGCAGTTCGACGTCCTGAATTAGTTCGTGAAATAGCCCAACAATTCGGAAATCAATGTGTTGTGGCAGCGATTGATACTAAGCAACTTGAAGGTGAAGATTTTGTTTTCATTAATGGAGGAAAAATTAAAACCGAATTGAAAACTTTAGACTGGGTAAAAACCGTCGCAGATTTAGGAGCTGGAGAAATTTTACTAACATCTATGGATTTTGACGGAACTAAAAACGGGTTTGATATCCGAATGTTACAAAATGTTTCAGATGTTTGTCAGCTTCCAATGATCGCTTCCGGCGGTGCAGGTAAGATGGAAGATTTTACAGAAGTCTTTACCAAAACGAAAGTAACCGGCGCTTTGGCGGCTAGTATTTTTCATTTTAATGAAATAAAAATATCCGATTTAAAAGAAAATTTAAAACAGAATAAAATATCAATAAGATGATGAACTTAGATTTTGAAAAAGGAAACGGTTTAGTTCCTGTAATTATTCAGGATAACCGAACACAGCAGGTTTTAATGTTGGGTTATATGAACAAAGAAGCTTTAGAATTAACGCAAAAAGACGGACGAGTTCATTTTTTCAGCCGAACCAAAAACAGAATTTGGCTCAAGGGAGAAACGTCCGAAAATTATCTTTATGTAAAAAGCATTAAAGAAGACTGTGATTCAGATGCTTTATTGATTCAGGTGAAACCAGTCGGAAACGTTTGTCACACTGGAACTTTCAGTTGTTTCGAAGAGAAAAAGTCAAAAGGCTTTTTATATGAATTAGAAGAAACTATTTCCGAACGAATTGATCAGAAAGTTGAAAAATCCTACACTTATGATTTGTATCAAAGAGGCATTAATAAAATGGCGCAGAAAGTAGGAGAGGAAGCCGTAGAATTGGTCATCGAAGCCAAAGATGATAACGTCAAATTGTTTAAAGATGAAGCCGCAGATTTGATTTATCATTTTTTAATTTTACTAAAAGCGAAATCGTTTTCATTGGCTGAAATAGAAAAGGTATTGATGGAAAGAAGTTCAAAATAGAAATAAAAAAACCTGAACAGAGCTCAGGTTTTTCATGTGTTTGATGATTATCTTATTTTTTAATCATTAATTTTCTTGTTACACTCTTTCCATTTCTGGATACGGTGAGTAGATAATTTCCATTGGGTAATTTAGAAACGTCAAGGCTTTGCTCATTCTCAAATTTTAAAACAGTTTTACCTGAAAAGTCACTGATGATCGTTTGAAAGTCTTTTCCCTTAATGCCAATATTTACAAAATCTTGTGCAGGATTGGGGTATAAACTGATTTCATCATTTAGGTTCTGACCGGCATCCACAACTCCCAGATCTGGAGAGATTTTCGCCACGGCAAAATGTTGAACGGCACCCAGTGCTGCTTTGCCAACATTCAGGACATACACAGGATCCATATTTGCGTAAGTATCATTTGGCGTGTGCGGGTAATTACTGATATTATGTTCATAGAAACCCGTAATTATTTCGCCATTTTCTTGAAAAGGAACATAGTCTGAAGCGTAAGCTGGATCAAATTCCGTCATCAAAGGAGAATATAGAGCCGTACAATTGGCCAGTTCCTGGGTGATCTGTGCTGAAGCGGCATTATTACCTGAAGGCCAACTTTGATCCCTGTCACAAAAAACAGTATCATTAAGAAGACCGGCAATACCACCAACTTCGTCAATGTTGAAGACCACTTTAATATCCATTTTCGGATTCGTAGAATTTACCACATTATCTACATAATGCTGGCTGCCATATAGTCCTTGCTCTTCACCGGAAAAGTTGATAAATCGGATTGAATAATCGGTAGGAATATCCTTCAGAATTCTTGCTATTTCTAAAATAATAGAAACACCACTTCCATTATCATTTACTCCCGGTCCTGCAATGGTATCAAAATGTCCACAAACAATAACGTATTTGTTTGGATATAAAGTTCCTGTTTTTGTTACCACTAAGTTTTTCGAAGTGTAACCGCCGCCGGTCCAGGGATCTTCTACAATGTCAGAAGCAGAATACCCAAAGGATAAGTATTTGCTTTTTAGCCAGTTTAAGGCGTTTGAGTTCGCTACGGAGCCGGTTTTTTTAACACCGAAAGAGGCAAATTCTGTAAGATTGGTATTGATATTTGACTGTGTTATCAAGTTTGCACGATCTTGATAAGATTGAATAAATGTTTGGGAATTATACAGAAAAGAGCTTACGACAGCTCCCAACAGAAGGACTTTTTTTATCATACGTTAAATTATTTTCAAATATAAAAAAAATCCTTCAAAAAATTGAAGGATCTTATAATTGATAACAAATAATTCTACATTTATTTTACTTGATCTACGATCGCTTTGAAAGCTTCAGGGTGGTTCATTGCTAAATCAGCTAAAACTTTTCTATTCAATTCGATGTTGTTCGTTTTAAGAGCTCCCATAAATTGAGAGTAAGACATTCCGTGTTCTCTGGCACCTGCGTTAATACGCATGATCCATAAGCTTCGGAAACTTCTTTTCTTTTCTTTTCTACCGCGGTAAGCATATTGCATTGCTTTTTGTACGGCATTTTTTGCAACAGTCCAAACGTTCTTTCTTCTACCGAAATAACCTTTGGCCAGTTTAATAACTTTTTTTCTGCGAGCTCTGGAAGCTACTGCATTTACTGATCTTGGCATAATTAAATTTGTTTTTTTGAAAAGGGCGGCAAATTATTTCATTACACTTTCTTGCACCGTTTCAGGGTTAAATTTTCTGAATTTGTTAATTCTTATAAACCGGTTGATTTATAAAAACTATTTTAAAGCTAATTGACGTAAAACGCTCTTTTTGTCCACCTCTGCAACATAAGAAGTTTGCGTAAGATTTCTCTTTTGCTTCGTTTCTTTTTTGGTCAGGATGTGGCTTTTATAAGCACCTTTTCTTTTAATCTTTCCGGTTCCGGTCAGCTTAAAACGCTTCTTAGCACCTGATTTAGTTTTTAATTTTGGCATTTTGCTTAATTTTATCTATTTGTTATCAATATCTTTTTCTTCGCATGTGAACTTACTTTACAGCATTCTACACATTTTTCAGACTGCAAAAGTACGAACTTTCAGCGAATTACAAAAACATATTGTTGCCTAATATGAGGAAAGATTCAAACCGAATATATTATTCCATGTTTCATAATTTGGGCGTGCCCTTCAGTCGTTCATTATTGCGCTCGCTTCGCTCGCGCAACCATTCACTCCTTCAGGTCGGGCTATCCACTCATACTCCTCGCGCCACAGCTTTTACCAACGCTTGCTGTGGGGTAACCGTTTCTATCCCTCGCGCAGAGGGAAAGTAAACGATCAAAGTTTATCTTTAAGTAAAATTATTCTACTTTAATTCTCGTTGTAGCATTCTATTTTCAGAAATTCATATTTGGAATTGAGGTTTATTTTTACTATATTAGTAAGGCTTATGATCTGGATATCAAACTCTTGACTTCACTTAATTTATCCTTAAAATTCAGGATATTTCAAGATACAGATCAAAGAGAGATTCATCAGAAACATTAAAATTATCTAATATGAAAAAGAAATTTTTTAATGCGAAAATTTATTGCAATCCCGATGCTACAGAGATGATTGTAGAAAATGGAAAATTACGCACATCGGAAATGACCTTCCATCTTGTGAAGAAGAAATCGATTTGAACGGTAAGCTTGTATTGCCGCCTTATGTAGATCCGCATCTGCATTTGGATTATGTATATACCTTGTCTGAACTGGGCCAGGAAGGCGCAGGTTCCGGAACCCTTTTCGAAGCGATTGAACTTTGGCCAAAATTTAAAGAAACGCTGACCGTAGAAAGTGTGAAAAAACTGGCGATGAAAGGAATTAAGGACGAGGTTTCTCAGGGAGTTCAGCACATCCGAGCGCATATTGATGTTACCGATCCAAATTTCACTGCGCTTAAATCCATGCTCGAAATGAAACAGGATCTGAAAGATACCGTCGATATTCAGATTGTTGCTTTTCCTCAGCAGGGAATGTACACCTACAAAGGTGGACGGGATTTAGTGGAAGAAGCCCTAAAAATGGGCGCTGATGTCGTAGGTGGAATTCCACATTATGAACCTGCCCGGGAATTTGGTGAAAAATCCATTCATGACATTATAGACCTGGCTTTAAAATATGACAAACAGATCGACGTTCACTGTGATGAAACCGATGATCCCAATTCCCGTTTCGTAGAATTGCTCAATGCACAGGTGCTCATGGAAGACTATGGAACGAGAACAACCGCGAGTCATACCTGTTCTTTTGGTTCGGCCGATAATTCCTATGCTTTCCGAATGATGGATCTTTTCAAGAAAAGTAAGATGAACTTTATTTCCTGCCCAACCGAGAATGCCTATCTACAGGGACGTCAGGACACGTATCCGAAACGCCGGGGTCTAACACGAGTTAAGGAATTTATTGAAGAAGGAATTAATGTGGCTTTTGCACAGGATTCTATCAACGATCCTTGGTACCCGATGGGAAATGGAAATATGATGAACATCCTGGACAATGGAATTCACCTGGCCCAGATTATGTCACCCGCCGAAATAGCAAGTAATTTTGATTTGATTACTTATAGCGGTGCAACGTGTTTAAACATTCAGGATCATTATGGTTTAGATGTTGGTAAACCTGCGAACTTTATTGTTCTTAATGAAACTTCGGTATATGAAGCCATTCGAAAAAGAGTAGAGGTGCTTGCTTCCGTCCGAAACGGCGACTTCCTTTTTCGCAAAAAAGAACAGGAATTCAACATTGCTTTAGATCTTTAATAAAGTATACTTGTTGCGGTTCAGGAAAGCACAAGAATAACATTATTTCTTCAAATGAAATCTAAAATTAGCGATTCTTACATCAACAAAAACTTAAATAAAAAAGAAGCCGTCTCAAAATAAAATTTGAGGCGGTTTTTTTATTTTCTTTTGTAAAGCGTTAAATTTTGATTATTTGTGATTTTTGCACATTAGGATAAAAAGGTGCTCTTACTTAAGCACTCTTTTTTCTTAGATTGTGTGCTAAAGCGTGTAATCCGAACTCTAATTCCACTTTTTCTATTCCAGTGTGTGTAAAACGCTTGAAGTTCCGATTGGATTTGATATGTGCAAAGACGGGTTCTACATCCGCCGTGCGTTGTTTGCGTTTTATTTCACCGATTTCACTCAAGAGGTTTTCCCGAACTCTCTCCTTATGCCGTTCTAAATTTTGGTTGCGTTCTATTATTCTGTTTCCCTGGGCTTTATGGCAAGCCCCTCGCAGCGGACAACCGTTGCAGTTTTGAGCCTGGTACAGTGAACTTGTCTGAGCATAACCGCTTTTGGTTTTTCGATTTCGGTTGGTGATTTTATTCATCGGTTGCCCCATCGGACAGATATACTGATCTTTCTCTTCGTTATAATAAAGTTTATCGCGGTGAAAGTCTTCGTTGATTTTCTTTCTTTTCGATTTTAAAATACCCTGTTCCTTATCGAAGGTGTTGTATTTTACGAAGGTTTCTATATTTTTCTCTTCCAGAAAATCATAATTTTCTTCACTGCCGTAACCAGCATCAGCAGTAAGTTCTTCCGGCAAAAACTGATAAAGTTCTTCAAAAGTATTGAGGTGTGGTTGAAGCGTATTTAAATCATTGGTGGTTTGGTGTAAAGTATAATGAATAACAAACTGGGACTGCGAACTTACCTGCACGTTGTAGGCGGGTTTAAGTTGCCCATTCTGCATATGATCATCTTTCATGCGCATAAATGTGGCATCGGGATCGGTCTTACTATAACTGCCACGTCCGTCCAAAAGTTTTTCCTGCTCCTCGTACTTATCCAGGTTCTGAGAAAAATTCTTTTGAATGTATCTTAATTTTGCCTTTGCTTTGGTGGATGCCTGCGGGTTTTTGCTGATGATCTCTTCTATTTTCTTGGCGGTCTTCTCTATTTTATCTCTATCGATGGTTTTAAACTCCGGTGGTGTAGGATCGCTGTCTTCTTCCTCAGCAATGCTTTGGGCATAGTTCCACATTTGTTCAAGTTGTTCTGCCATCTTCTCTTTTCTGGTTTTAATGGCATTGCCCCAAACGAAGGTATATCTCCCGGCAATAGACTCTATCTTAGTTCCATCGGTAAAAACTTCTTTCAAGCTAACGAGTCCTTCCTCTGCTAATAACAGGACGACCTGTTTGAAAATGTCTTTGAAAATAGTCTTGAGTTTCTTGCTCCGAAAACGTGCGATGGTGTTATGGTCTGCGACCTGTTGAGCGGACAACCACATAAAATTAATATTCTCACGCATCGCTTTTTCAATCTTCCTGCTGGAATACGTATTATCCATATAAGCGTAAACCATCACCTTAAGCATCATCTTGGGATGAAAGCTCGGTTTGCCATCTTTACTATACTCTTCAATGAGCAATCGTAAATCCAGTTGTTCAATAATTCCATTAACGACCCGAACGGGATGATTTTCTGGAATCAATTCCTCGATTGATGGTGGGAATAACCAATTTTGTTGCTGGTTATAATCTTTAAATTTAATACTCATATAATTGATTATCAATACTTAAAGATAGTAAAACCCTTTAAAACTGACAAATGTTAAACACAGAAAAAACCGCCTCAGTATTGAGACGGCTTCTTTTTTGTTTTGAGTCGAATAAAATTACAAGGCAGAACCTAAACTTCTCTTAGATAAATAAGAAATGACCAAGCCCGGTACTGATAAACCGATGGCTAAATGAATTAAACTCATTGGTGAAAACTGGGCAAGTAAGATTCCTCCCAGTGAAGTAGCGATCATAATCGATAAATTAAATACCGACGACTGCACGGAAGTCGAAACATCTTTTGCGCTTTCTACCTGCCTGCTTACGGCGGCTTGTAATAAAGTAACCAGCGGGCCAAAGGAAAGTCCCCATAAAAAGAAAGCGATATGACCGATTCCCGTAATACTTCCGAACACCAAAAACAAGCCCATCGAAATAATCAGCAAACCAAACATCGAGACTGTAAGCAATCTTAAATGTTGGTCGGTGTATTTGATGGCGAGCAACACAGAAATTAAGGAACCGATGCCGAAAAGAAGCAAAGCACTTTCTATTCCGCCTGAGAGTTGAATTTCCTCTACAAGGCCTGTAATGTATACGTATACACCGTAATGAGCGATCACGGCCAGCAAAGTCAGCAGCAATACTATTAAAACTTCAGGAATTTTAAGAAGCGCAAAAGGTGAGGAACTTTTAGTCAGTTTTTCGCCGGGAGTAGAGGGCAAAGTGAAGAAACTGATTAGTGCGATTCCTAAAATGACTACGCCCAGTCCAATAAATTCTGTTCGCCAGCCGTATTCATTTGCGATGAAAGTCATGACTGGCATTCCGACGCTGATTCCTAAAGTATTTCCAGCCATAATTACAGCGATGGATTTCCCGTGATGGTTCTCTTTTACGAGTCGCATTCCATACGCAGCAATCATTGGCCACATTACGCCCGCACATATTCCACCGATTACTCGTAAAATAGTAATCAGGGAATAATCATGCAGCAGTCCGGCCACAATATTCGAGATCGAAAACCACCTAATAAAATCAGCAAAAGCATTTTACGGTTGAACTGCATCGTCATAGAAATGAGGGGAATGGCAAATATTGCAGAGGCGATCGCGTAATAGCCGACGAGGTTACCGGTTTGCCCTTCCGTGATTTTTAAATCATCCATCATTTGAGGCAGTACGCCCGAAGGCATTAACTCCGAAAGTATTCCTACAAAAGTTACCGACGACATTAGTAACATGATCAGCCACGGGAAACTCTCAGATTTTGGTGGTAAATTTAGTTTGCTCATCGTTTTTATTTTTCAGATTAAGATGAGAATTTTTTGTGATATTCGCAATTAGCATCTTTATGCTGTTAAATAAAATTTTATGTACAAAAGAGGAAATCTACCGATTCACATTGGTCTTTTTCGCTGCTTACTAAAAGAGTGGGAGTGCGTGCCGATTATAAATCAACTCTTAAAACATTGCAAGTACTACGGAATAAAAACTCATTTAAAATATAGGAAGAATCCTTCTTATCATCATAATCTTTTTTTTAAATCTAATAAGATTTGGCTTCACCTTTTTAATTTAATGGACTTCTAACTTTTTTATCGACTCATGTATTTGAATTGGATAAAGATGCGGTCCATGGTAGAAATCACTTTTTAAAAACAGAAATAGAGGTGATCGTGAAATATTTTTCTCATTTTTGCACCTTCAACAATAGAAGAATGAACTTAGATAAAAGAATAATACCACTGGCACTCGGAGGTTTGGGTATCGGAACCACAGAATTTGCGGTCATGGGTTTATTGCCAGACATCGCAAAAACTTTAGCGATTACCATTCCGCAGGCTGGTCATTTAATTTCAGCATATGCTTTGGGTGTGGTTATTGGCGCACCTTTAATTATAGGATATGCCGTAAAATTTCCACCTAAAAAAGTGTTGATCGCTTTAATGGTAATATTTACTTTATTGAACGGACTTTCGGCTCTTGCGCCGGATTATTCGACCATGTTGATTATCAGATTTCTTTCCGGTTTGCCGCATGGTGCTTTCTTCGGCGTAGGAACAGTGGTCGCAGCAAGAATGGCAAAAAAAGGGAAGGAAGCCTTTAATATTTCACTGATGTTTACTGGACTCACCGTCGCGAATCTGGCAATGGTTCCCTTCGTTACGTATATTGGTCATACTTTTAACTGGCGCTGGTATTTTGTAATTGTCGGAATTATTGGAATAGTAACGTTAGTTTCTCTAAAATTTTGGCTGCCGGATATCGAAAGAAAAGGAGAGACTCATTTTTTGGAAGAATTAAAATTTTTGAAATACAGACAGTCCTGGTTGGTTTTACTAATTACCGCGATCGGCTTTGGCGGATTATTTACTTGGTTCAGTTATATCACGCCTTTGATGACTGAAGTGTCAAAAATAGACAGCGCTTACATGGCCTATGTAATGGTGCTTGCGGGTGCGGGTATGGTCGTCGGAAACTTGGCCGGTGGGTTTTTATCGGATCGCTTAGGACCTGAGAAAACGTGTTCTCTTTTATTATTTTTAATGATGATTTCGCTGGTCGGTGTATTTTTTCTGTCGGAAAATAAAACTGTTTCTTTGATCCTTACTTTTTTATGTGGCGCACTGTCGATGGCGCTGGCGGCACCGATTAATATTATTATGATGAAAGCAGCGCCGAATAGTGAAATGATGGCAGCCGCTTTTATGCAGGCCGGATTCAACGGGGCAAATGCGCTTGGTGCTTTTTTAGGTGGAATTCCATTGGAAAAAGGATATGATTTCAATTATCCCGCACTGGTCGGAGTAGGAATGACATTTATTGGACTGCTCTTTAGTTTGAGATATTGGTATCTGCATGAAAAAGGTCGTTTTCAGACTGATACTTTAGCGCTGTGATTTGGCTAATATTTACTAAATATTACAAAAAGAAGCCGTCTCAATACTGAGGCGGTTTTTTCTGTGTTTAACATTTGTCAGTTTTAAAGGGTTTTACTATCTTTAAGTATTGATAATCAATTATATGAGTATTAAATTTAAAGATTATAACCAGCAACAAAATTGGTTATTCCCACCATCAATCGAGGAATTGATTCCAGAAAATCATCCCGTTCGGGTCGTTAATGGAATTATTGAACAACTGGATTTACGATTGCTCATTGAAGAGTATAGTAAAGATGGCAAACCGAGCTTTCATCCCAAGATGATGCTTAAGGTGATGGTTTACGCTTATATGGATAATACGTATTCCAGCAGGAAGATTGAAAAAGCGATGCGTGAGAATATTAATTTTATGTGGTTGTCCGCTCAACAGGTCGCAGACCATAACACCATCGCACGTTTTCGGAGCAAGAAACTCAAGACTATTTTCAAAGACATTTTCAAACAGGTCGTCCTGTTATTAGCAGAGGAAGGACTCGTTAGCTTGAAAGAAGTTTTTACCGATGGAACTAAGATAGAGTCTATTGCCGGGAGATATACCTTCGTTTGGGGCAATGCCATTAAAACCAGAAAAGAGAAGATGGCAGAACAACTTGAACAAATGTGGAACTATGCCCAAAGCATTGCTGAGGAAGAAGACAGCGATCCTACACCACCGGAGTTTAAAACCATCGATAGAGATAAAATAGAGAAGACCGCCAAGAAAATAGAAGAGATCATCAGCAAAAACCCGCAGGCATCCACCAAAGCAAAGGCAAAATTAAGATACATTCAAAAGAATTTTTCTCAGAACCTGGATAAGTACGAGGAGCAGGAAAAACTTTTGGACGGACGTGGCAGTTATAGTAAGACCGATCCCGATGCCACATTTATGCGCATGAAAGATGATCATATGCAGAATGGGCAACTTAAACCCGCCTACAACGTGCAGGTAAGTTCGCAGTCCCAGTTTGTTATTCATTATACTTTACACCAAACCACCAATGATTTAAATACGCTTCAACCACACCTCAATACTTTTGAAGAACTTTATCAGTTTTTGCCGGAAGAACTTACTGCTGATGCTGGTTACGGCAGTGAAGAAAATTATGATTTTCTGGAAGAGAAAAATATAGAAACCTTCGTAAAATACAACACCTTCGATAAGGAACAGGGTATTTTAAAATCGAAAAGAAAGAAAATCAACGAAGACTTTCACCGCGATAAACTTTATTATAACGAAGAGAAAGATCAGTATATCTGTCCGATGGGGCAACCGATGAATAAAATCACCAACCGAAATCGAAAAACCAAAAGCGGTTATGCTCAGACAAGTTCACTGTACCAGGCTCAAAACTGCAACGGTTGTCCGCTGCGAGGGGCTTGCCATAAAGCCCAGGGAAACAGAATAATAGAACGCAACCAAAATTTAGAACGGCATAAGGAGAGAGTTCGGGAAAACCTCTTGAGTGAAATCGGTGAAATAAAACGCAAACAACGCACGGCGGATGTAGAACCCGTCTTTGCACATATCAAATCCAATCGGAACTTCAAGCGTTTTACACACACTGGAATAGAAAAAGTGGAATTAGAGTTCGGATTACACGCTTTAGCACACAATCTAAGAAAAAAGAGTGCTTAAGTAAGAGCACCTTTTTATCCTAATGTGCAAAAATCACAAATAATCAAAATTTAACGCTTTACAAAAGAAAATAAAAAAACCGCCTCAAATTTTATTTTGAGACGGCTTCCTATTTTTAAAAATTGAATTATTCCGATTTAAAGCGGAAACTCAATTTATCGTCAAAATTATTTGGCCGGTTTTTTTGGGCTCATCATCATAATCATTCTCTTACCTTCTAATTTAGGCAATTGATCAACTTTTCCGACGTGCTCTAACTCCTGTGCTAATTTAAGAAGAAGGATCTCTCCCTGATCTTTAAATATGATCGAACGTCCTTTAAAGAAAACATAAGTTTTCAGTTTTGAACCTTCTTCCAAGAATTTTTCGGCATGTTTCTTTTTGAATTCGTAATCGTGCTCATCGGTCTGCGGCCCGAATCGAATTTCTTTTACCGTTACTTTTACTTGTTTGGCTTTTAGTTCTTTCTGCTTTTTCTTTTGCTCATAAAGGAACTTTTTATAATCCAGAATTCTGGAAATATACGGTTCTGCTTTATCTGAAATAACCACCAAATCCAATTCCTGATCTTTTGCTATTTCAAGAGCTTTTTCTAGCGGATAAACGCCGGGTTCCACATTATCACCTACTAAACGAACTTCTCTCGCACGGATCTTTTGATTGATCTGGTGCAAATCTTCCTGAACCCGTCTCTGTGGACCTCTACCTCTGTAATGAAATTTTTGTGCTATGGTGTCTTATTTTAATTGGTTAAATTCTAATTCTCTAAATTTTTGCTTCTTTTTTAAAGTAGGTTATAAAGTCTTCTACGCTCATCGCGCCTAAGTCACCTTCCCCTCTTCTTCGGACAGAAACCGTACCGTCAACTTCTTCATTCTCACCGACAATAAGCATAAATGGGAGTTTATTCAACTCTGCATCGCGGATTTTTCTACCGGTCTTCTCATTTCGCTCATCAATCAGACCACAAATATCGTGATTTTCCAGCAATTGTGAAACTTTTTTTGCATAATCCGCATATTTTTCACTAATCGGTAAGATGATAAACTGATCAGGTGCCAACCAAAGTGGGAAATCTCCTGCCGTATTCTCTAATAAAATGGCGATAAACCTTTCCATAGAACCGAATGGCGCCCGGTGGATCATCACAGGTCTGTGTTTCTCACCATCGCTTCCGGTGTACCACAGATCAAACCTTTCCGGTAAGTTATAATCAACCTGAATGGTTCCCAACTGCCACTTACGACCAAGCGCATCTTTCACCATGAAATCTAATTTAGGTCCGTAGAATGCAGCTTCTCCTGTTTCAACAACATAATTTAAACCTTTCTTTTGAGTCGCCTGAATGATCGCATCTTCTGCTTTCTTCCAGTTTTCATCAGAACCGATATATTTTTCTGTGTTCTCCGGATCTCTTAAAGAAACCTGAGTAACAAAATCTTCAAATCCTAAAGATTTAAATACGTAAAGCGTTAAGTCAATGACATTTTCAAATTCAGCCAGGAGTTGATCAGGTGTACAGAAAATGTGGGCATCATCCTGAGTAAATCCACGAACTCGTGTCAAACCATGCAGTTCTCCGGACTGTTCGTAACGGTAAACCGTACCAAACTCTGCAAAGCGTTTCGGCAAGTCTTTGTATGACCATTGTCCAACTTTGTAGATTTCGCAGTGGTGTGGACAGTTCATTGGCTTTAGCATAAACTCTTCTCCTTCATTTGGAGTTTTTATGGGCTGAAAACTGTCAGCACCATATTTATCCCAATGCCCGGAAGTTACATACAGTTCTTTGGCCCCAATATGCGGGGTCATCACAAATTCGTACCCGGATTTTTTCTGCGCAGCGGATAAAAATTCTTCTAATTTTTTACGCAAAGCCGTACCTTTTGGTAACCATAGTGGTAATCCTGCACCCACTTTTTCGGAGAATGCAAAAATTCCTAGTTCTTTTCCTAATTTTCTATGGTCACGTCTTTTGGCTTCTTCCAGACGTTCTAAATATTCAGTTAAATCTTTTTGTTTAGGGAATGTTATTCCGTAAACTCTGGTCAACTGTTTGTTTTTTTCGTCGCCTCGCCAGTAGGCACCGGCTGCATTTAAAATTTTAGCTGCTTTTACAATCCCTGTTGCCGGAATATGACCTCCACGACATAAGTCGGTAAAGTTATCATGGGTGCAGAACGTAATTTCTCCATCATTAAGATTAGAGATCAATTCTGTTTTATAAGTATTGTCGGCATACTCTTTTAGTGCGTCTGCTTTTGAAACAGGATATACACTGAAGGTTGCATTTTTCTTTGCATTCTCCAGCATTTTCTTTTCGATTTTTTCAAATTCTTTCTCCGATAATGTTTCATCACCGAAATCTACATCATAATAAAATCCTTGTTCAATGGCTGGACCAATCGTTAATTTCGCGTCAGGATAGAAACCCATAATGGCCTGCGCCAAAAGGTGGGCAGAAGAATGCCAGAACGCTTTCTTGCCCAAATCATCATTCCAGGTAAGAAGTTGAACCGTAGAATCGGTGGTTATGGGCGTGGTAATTTCTACCTGCGTTCCGTCGACAAGAGCGGAAATGGTATTTCTGGCCAAACCTTCACTGATTGATTGTGCTACCTCTAGCGGAGTTACCGCTCCTTCAAATTCTTTGATGCTTCCATCGGGAAGAGTGATTTTAATCATTTTGAACTAAAAATTTTAAGGAACAAAAATAAGGATTTTCTATGAAAGAGTCTTTTACTTTATGGGATATTATCATGTTTTTTTAAGTAAATATTAAATTTTTATTAAAAATTGGATGATTTGCAGGGTCTGTATTCATTAGAAAGTGGAACTAAGTTTTGATAAGGCTTGGGAATTTCTTCGGCTTTAACTTGAGAAGTGCTACAAGAAGGAAAATAAAGCCACCAAAATAGAGTGGAACATTAGCATTAGAAGTCAAAGGAGATTAAAAAAAAGCCGTCTCCAAAATTGCTTTGGAGACGGCTTTGCATTTGGCACAATTTGTCTATTGTTTAATTATCTTGGTCGTAGTAACCTTTCCGTCTTTATCGGTTAGTTCTATAATATAGTTTCCTACAGTGAGTTTAGAGACATTAATTTTTTTCCCTGCAGAATTACCCGTCAATACGACTTGTCCGACTGTATTAAACATTTTATAAGAGAATTCTGAATTAACTTTAGATTGAATACTGATTATATCCCTTACTGGATTTGGATAAACAGATGTTTTAGTGGCATCGGTATTTGCAACTGCCAGGGTTGAATTCATCACATTTAATGTGTAATCTTCAATCTGTCCATAATTAATGGTGCCACATGCTGAAGGAATTGAGTTGAATTTTAAGATTACTCTCATTCTTACAGGTCCGGTATAAGTATAGGTTTCCGGGACTTTTATACTGCCAACTACGGGCGTTGTTTTGGATGGTGCTTTAGTGAAAACGATTTCATCAGCATCCTCGAAATCCCCATCATTATTCCAATCTACAAATACTCCGTACCCTTCATTAAATTGGGTTCCTTTCCATTCCGGAGTAATGGTTATGTCATAGGTTGTATTTTTTACTACATCTGTTGACAGGTAAGAGAAATCTTCGTATCCGGCAGTTCCACTAGTTGTATTGTCAATATTGCCGAATTGCACTCTTTTAATTCTTTCATCAGTCGTGCTGTTGGAATTTGCTGCGCAGTAGTTAGGCACATTTAAAGTAGTAACAGAAACGGTATTACTTTGTTCAGAACTGTTGGCATACGGATCTTCAGCTTTAATATAGAAATTATAAGTCGTGTTAGCGCTGAGTCCACTTGCGATATAGCTTAGTTTGGTGGCCGGCACAGTGGCTAACTGAACTCCATTTTTGAAAATAATATAGTTTTCTATTTCATTTTCATCTGTAGAGGCGTTCCAGGTTAAAAGCGTTTGATTTCCCGTCGTATTGCTCGCTGCCAAATTAGTAGGTGTCGTTGGAGGAGTAGTATCTGGAGTAGACAGATATTTAGGTCCGATTCCGACTGCATAAAAGGCGTCTTGAGTAGCAATCGCTTCTGGAGAATCTGCTCCGAACAAATCAATTGCAGCTTGCACTCCAAAATTTCTGGCGGTCTTAAAGTCCGAATTAGCGGTAAGGTAAGCTGTTTCTAAACGATACACTATTTTAGCCGCTTTTTCAATTCCAATTCCGGTTACGTTATAATTTCTGCCGAAATCGTTTGTTCCAGTTTTACCGACAGAAAGAATGTAAAACCAAAAATTAATCACACCACTGTTGTAATGGACTCCACAGTTATCATTGGTATTGCTATTAGGACTCGCACATCCTTCTTCCACTGTTGCAGGATACCAGTTAATGCCGCGGTACGTGTCAGGCTGTGGACTGAGACCCGACTTCGGATTACTCATAGATCTTAGATACCCCGGAGCAATTTTGGTAATGTCTTCCCCGATGAGCCAAGTTTCTTTTTCAGGTGCATAAGTATATTCTACAGCAGCTGCCCAGATGTCTGATAATGCCTCATTTAAGGCACCGGATTCCCGGCTGTAGATCAAGTTAGCAGAACTTGAGCAAACTCCATGTCCTAATTCATGAGCAGTTACATCGAAAGCTGTTAATGGTTTGAAATTATTTTTACCGTCTCCATAAACCATTTCAGATCCAGTCCACCCCGCATTTTCATACTGGTTACCATAATGAACGTAACTTTTCAAAAGTGTTCCTAAACCATCGTACGAATCTCTGTTGAAGGTGTTTTTAAAATAATCGTATGTTTTTTCAACACCCCAATGTGCATCTAAAGCTGCATCATCAAAAGCTACATTGTCAAATTCAGCTTTAGTCCAGTTATTGTCATCATCTTCAAAATCCACTCTGGTGCTTAACGTCTGGCTTTTATTCAGGTTATATGTTCGCACACCATTTCCTCTGGTCGTATCGTGAAGAATATATTTATTGCTGTTGGATAAAGTTGTTTCGATGTTCTGGTTGCCACTATATCTGGTGGAAGCTGTACCTGCAACCCTCGTTGGAAAAACAGCAGTACTGTTTTCCTCAGGTTGCAGTGTTAAATTCAGGTTGCTTGACGTTTCCTTAATTTTAGCATGTTTCAGAATTAAGTCAGTGGCGGCGATTCTGCCGGTTGTTGCATCAACATATATGTTTGCTCTGCTTAAAGGCTGGGCCGCATAGATGTCGAATTTATAAGCCAAGATTAAACTGTATTTTCCATTTCCTTGCGAAACGGGAATATATACGAGTTCACCAGTTGGTTTCCGGTAGTCATTTTCAGCAATGTAATCTGCATCTTCCCACATATATTTTTGCGCACCTACGCTTTTAACTGCAGAGCTGAAGGCTGTAACTGCGGAGATTTCCGGACGGAGGACACTATTTTTATCCTGAAAAATTTCGCCATTCATACTGATTAGTTTGCCATTTTTGTAGTGAAGATAATACACGCCGCCTTCAACCTTTATATTATTGGTGTAAAGTTGGTATTTCTCATCACTCATTTTGGAAGAAGAGTCTAACTCTGTTTTTACCAGTCTCAGCTCCTCATTGGGTTTTAATTTCAGAATATCTTTAAAAAGATTGTTTGCCTTTTCATTATTTAAGCCTGAATTTTCTTTAAATACAACCAAACTAATTCCCCCATTTTCATTAGTTATTTTCTTTTGTACAAAATCCTGAGCATGAGCTAAAGCACTGAAATTAGTAAGAATACCGAGTAAACCAAGCGTTAGTAATTGTTTTTTCATAAGTATTATTTAAAATTTTTATAAAAATAATAATTAATTCTAACGTATATTATGTGATTCTTGGTAAATTTTTAAAAACTTTTTATTTAAGATATTCAAAGCCGTTCTATTGTTACAGAATAATAATAAAGAATAAATTTATCTGGAAATAAAAAAACCTCTCATATTTAAAGAAAGGTTTAAGGTGGTTGTTCTTTCCTAAAGAACTTTAAAAATTAACTTTGCGAATTGTTCTGTCTACGTTTTCTACCTCTAATGCGAGGAGTAGAAATATGCCATTTTTCCTTTTTCTGAAGTTCTTCCTCTTTAATCATAGTTGCTTTTATAATAGCTGCTCCGAATTTTTCAAGTATGTTTTTAGCCTTGTACGCGCGGTTGAGATTGGGCGTGTAGACTGCTATTTCATTATGATCGACAAAGTGATCTTCAACTAATGATTCAGGTTGGACGTTAGTGTTTGCTGTATATCCGACAAATTCTTTAATATATCCAGCCTTCAAAAGTTTAGATGAAGCTGAAATAGCCGCGTCAACTGTAGGGAAAACTCCAATAATATTATAGTTCATTGCTTAAATTTTATAAGTTAAAAAAAAATACTATGCTTTTCATAACATAAGCAAAAAACGTGACATTCCAAAGTATTTCCCGGAGTTTAAGAGTATTTTAACTCATGACAAAAAAAAGCGAAAAATTAATTTTCGCTGTTGTGATCTGTATTGTCTGTTTTACCATCGGGATGAAGCTCGGAAGTTTTTTTGATTTCTTTTTTCAAAGTTTCTTCGTGTTTCACCTTCTCGGATGCCGCAGGAATATTGGGAAAATCTTGATTTTCTTTTTTGATTTCTGCTTCTTTTGGTTTTTTATTTTTATCGGAATCCATTTGTTTATAATTAAAGGTTGGTTAGATTGATTTGACCGGTTTGGTCTTCAATAGTATAGTTCAAAGCCTTTGCCAAAACGAAAATCTGGTCTAGATTTTCGGTAAGCTGTTTGCGGCCCTCGGCGCGTAATCTGTTTTGGTTGACGGTTTTATATGCATTTTCTTTTGCAGATTTGGTGATTTTCTGAAAATCTTTATCGGAAAAACGGTTAAAAAAAGAATCGTCCATGGACTGTATTTCTACACTAGGAATAATTCGGATATCTGCATTGGGAAGTTCTTTAATAATTAATTTTTTATTAATGGAATCAACCTCTATTTTCATTTTATTTAAATCGTAAGAAACCTGTGCATTTGTTTTTGTAAACGTGATGATTTCTTTTTCTGTTGAAGGCAAAAGAGTACTGCCCAAAATTTGAGAGGTAATCTTCGTTTTTTGCATGCTTGAAAAGTCCTGTTCCATAACCACCATTTTATTCATTTTTCTGATTTGATTGGTGATGATGTAATAGTCATTTTGAACTTTATCTTCTGCTTTTTTGGTCAGAGAATTCCATAGCAAGAAGATAAAAAGCATTGCAATTGCTCCGCCCACAAAGGACAGAATGATGTTCTTATTTTTCAATTTATTTTAATAGGTCTTTAATGGAGCTGTTGTCCTTTTTAATAATTTCTAAGAGATCTCTTTCCAGATATCCCGAAGTAGGAGTTTCAATAATCCTGCCGATTTCTTTGCCGTATTTCTGAACGATGATGGTTGGAACTCTTTGAATGTTGTATGGTCCTTCTTCACCGCCCGGTGCTTCGTATTTTCTATTGACTGCAATCATCGTTAATTTAGCATCAGGAAATCCCGTGGCTTCCAGAATTTTGAATAGGCGGGGAACTTCCCGGTGACTGTCTTCACACCAGGTTCCCATGACCAACACCATATTATAGGAATTGAGTTTTTCTTTTTTTAGTTCCGCGAGTGCTTTTTGATCGATCGCATAATCAGAGTGTTGTGGTGAATACCACTCGCTGTACGGTGCTTTTAAAAGCTGGTCTTTTGTTTGGTGTCCTAACAGCATTTTTCCGTCGTTTGTTGTTTCTACTTCACGGTTGACAACCACTTTTTGAGATTGACACGACTGTACAGTCAAAAGTAAGGTAGAAGCAGTGATGAATATTTTAGTGAAATTTTTCATTATTAAAAATTGGTGAATTTGGATTTGAGGAAGAAATTAGTTTTCAAGAATGGATTTAAGATCCGCAGGTGAATAGTATTTATTTTTTAGAACTTTATGATCAGAGGTGCGGTGAACGTTTATTTTATCACCAGACGGCTGTGAAAAAGCATCTTCGCCTTTTTCTTTATAAAAAGCGATTGTTTCATCTGCCTCCTTTTGATTGTTGCAGGCCTTTGACATATTGGATCTTTGAACCTCATCAAAAAGTGCAGGAAATTTATCTCCCAGTCCAAATTCTAAAACTGCACCGCTGAGAACATATTGCAAGTCACATAAAGCATCTGCTATTTCAACCAATTCCCGATCTGCAATGGCTTCTTTTAATTCGTTCAGTTCTTCCTGTAGCAGAGAAACTCTTAATTCACATCTTTCTTTAGAGGGAATTTGGGGTTGATCTAAGATAGGAGCATTAAATGTTTTGTGAAATTCTGCAACCTGATTCAGGGGATCTATTTTTTCCATTAAAATTAAACTTTTAACAAAGATAAACATTCAGTTTAATTATATAAAAAACCGCCTCAATAAAAATTAAGACGGTTTACAGAAGATTCTTATAAATAATCTTTGATTAATCTTATTGATATTTGCCAATTTGAATAATCTAAATTCCTATTGACAGATTTCTTACATTTAATGGTTTAATATACTTCGCCTGATGTGATTCGCTTTCAGTTCAATCCGGAATTTCAAATTTTATAATTCATTTTTAGAGATTTTATTTGACCTTATTATTGGTCCAGCTCACGAGTTTAAAAATTAAAAAAGCACCGAATTTTCGGTGCTTTTCATTAAATAATCGTAATGTTTTTATTTTGATATTTCTCTTCCGATAACCAATCTCTGGATTTCAGAAGTTCCTTCACCAATGGTGCATAATTTTGAATCACGATAGTATTTTTCCGCTGGAAAGTCTTTGGTATAACCATAACCTCCAAAGATTTGAACGGCATTGTTTGCTATACGTACACAAGCTTCCGAGGCATACAATTTTGCCATAGCACCTTCTTTGGTCATTGGTTTTTTTGCATTTTTCAATGTTGATGCACGTTGAATCAATAATTCAGCAGCATCAATTTCTGTTGCCATATCAGCAAGCATAAAGTTGATGGCCTGGAATTCATTAATTGCTTTCCCAAACTGATGTCTTTCTTTGGAATATTTTAGAGCTGCTTTGTAAGCACCTTTTGCAATTCCTAAACTTAAAGCTGCGATAGAAATTCGACCGCCATCTAAAATTTTCATGGCTTGCTTAAATCCGGATCCTACTTCTCCTAAGCGGTTGGCATCCGGCACTGTTACGCTGTCAAAAATAAGTTCTGCAGTTTCAGAAGCCCGCATTCCCAGTTTGTTTTCTTTTTTACCTGAGGTAAACCCTGCCATTCCTTTTTCCAGAACAAAAGCAGTGGAATTATTTCTGGCTCCTTTTTCCCCGGTTCTTGTCATCACGACTGCGATATCTCCTGAAATTGCATGGGTAATAAAGTTTTTTGCCCCATTAATGATCCAGTCATCACCATCTTTTACCGCGGTTGTATTCATTCCTCCGGAATCAGATCCTGTATTGTGTTCCGTTAATCCCCAAGCACCAATTACTTTTCCGGAAGCTAACTGAGGAAGCCATTTGTGTCTTTGTTCTTCGTTTCCAAACTCATAAATATGGTTGGTGCAAAGCGAGTTATGTGCTGCTACAGAAAGTCCAATAGAAGGATCAACCTGAGAAATTTCATCTAAAATAGTTACATATTCGTGGTAGCCTAAGCCCGAACCTCCATATTCTTCAGGAACAACAATTCCCATAAAGCCCATATCACCCAACTGATGGAAAAGATCAACGGGAAAAGTTTGACTTTCATCCCAGTCCATGATATGTGGACGTATATTTTTCTCTGCAAAATCCTTAGCTGTTTCTGCAATCATATTAAGGCTGTGAGTCATCTCTTCGTTCATATTTTATATTTGTTCTCAAAGATATAGAAAATGTATAAAAAGGTAAAATTATTTTCGTTTTATATGAAAAAATTAGATGATAGTTATCATGGATTACCAAAAATTAATACTAAAAAATACAGATCACTATTATTTCATAAAGAGAAGTTGTAATTTCGTTTAAAATTGTCCCGATGAAACATATTTTATTTTCTGTTCTTTTACTACCTTTTTTTGTCTTTTCACAAGCGCCAGCCACCTATTATGATGGAACGGCGGACCTCAGTGGCTACGCGCTAAAATCGAGATTACATGACCTTATTTCTGTAAAAACAATTTCTTGGAATTATGGTGATTTACCTGAGTTTTATGGGGTGACCGATTTAGATCATTATTATGATTATGATGCTACCAATGATATTTACCTCTTAGATATCTACAGCAACAATCCGACAGGAACGACAGCGTACCATTACACCAAAGAACAGTTAATCAGTTCTGCGGCTACGGAAGGTTTGGGGTATAATAGAGAACACATGATGCCACAAAGTAGTTTTAACAGTAATTATCCCATGTATTCAGATCTGTTTTTTGTGATTCCTACCGATGCTAAAATTAACCAGTTACGCAGTAATTATCCTTACGCCATGGCAGGATCTACCAATTATTACACTTTTACTAACGGTTCTAAAATTAGCAAAAATGGAACGCCGGGTTCTGGATACACAGGACGTGTTTATGAACCGATCGATGAGTTTAAAGGAGATATCGCCCGAAGTTTACTTTATTTTGCAGTAAGATATGAAGGAAAACTAAACGCTTTTAATTTTTACAATGGAACCTCACCTGCAAATGACACCAGTCCACTTGATGGAACGGAAGAGAAAGCCTTTGAAGATTGGTATCTCGCAATGTTACTGCAATGGAACCAGCAAGATCCAGTTTCTCAGCGAGAGATCGAGCGGAATAATAAAGTATACGAAATTCAGGGAAACAGAAACCCTTTCATCGATCATCCTGAATGGGTTAATTTGATATGGAATCAAACGCTCACAGTCATTACTCCACAAGCTCCGGCTAATTTGAGCCCCTCCAAAATCAGTGCTTATTTTGTAACTTTAAATTGGTCATCGCCTTCAGATCCCAATATCTTAGGATATAAAATTTATCAGAATGGAGTTTACGTTGGCTATACAAAAAATACAGATTTAACGGTTGATCATCTTTTGAATTCTACTTTATATCAATTTACGGTAAAAGCGTACTACCGTGATTATACAGAATCACCGGAAAGTGCTGTTTTAGAAGTCACTACTTTGAATGAAGACGTTTTTGCAAAAGATTTAATGATTACAAAATATATTGAAGGAACTGAAAACAATAAAGCGCTGCAAATTACCAATAGAACCGGGCACGCTGTTGATTTAAATAATTACCGTATTGGTGCGCAATTTTATAACAGCGCCAATTCCAATTATTATTTCCCTGCACCTTATGAGCTCGAAGGAACTATTCAGAACAATGAAACATTCATCATTCTTAATCCAAGAGCAAACTTAAGCTGTGTAACAAATGACGACGCAAAGTTTCCTTCTGCATCCCCACAAATGAGCTTCGATGGCAGTAATTACCTGGAGTTGCGATACAAAACAAAAACCGTTGATGCCATAGGAACTAAAAGTATCAACAATTTTTCAACGCTTGGTGACGTTTCTCTCTATCGAATATCTTCTGTAACTGAGCCAAATGCCTCATTTGATCTGTCGGAGTGGCAGTCTTATGCTACCGATTATTGCGAGGATTTAGGAACTTTGGCTGGTTCAGATATATCAACTACCGCAAACGAATCAAATTCCATTTACCCAAATCCGGTGTTTGGGAATACTTTATTTGTGAAAGGAAAACAAATTGAACAAGTGAGAAGTGCTTCCATTTATGATTTCTCCGGAAAACAAGTAATGAAAATCACTGATCCTTTTAAAAATAGAAACTCGATCGATGTTGAAAAAATTCCTCCGGGAGTTTACTTATTAAAATTGGATAACATTTCTATAAAATTCATTAGAAAATAGCTGCAATATCTCGTATAAAATCAGTCTCCACGGAGACTGATTTTTTTATTTTAAATAGAGTCTCATTTTCTGTTCAGCTTCCGGTTTTATTTTCATGGTTCGAAAGAATTTTTTCTCATCTGAATACGTGATTCGGTAGTAAATTATTTTATCTGCATAATATTTAAAGTATGGGTGATTTTTTAACCACGATTCAGGTGCGTCGGCCAAAGAATATTTTGGGACATTGTTTACCAGCAACGGAGCGGTACCAATTAATTTTTGAGCCAGATCTTTATCAATATTATACGTTTCAATGATCTGGCTTGTATTGACGAAGCCTCCTAATTTATTTCTAAAACCGATAAAGCTTCCGGCGCTCTTCTCATCAAAACCATATTCTAACAATTGTTTAAAAGTAATTTCATTCAAATTAATTTTTCTAAAATCTGTCTTCAAATTTTCTTCATTTTGGTTTTGCAAAGTTTCATTTTTCTGTGAAGTTTTAGGGCTGTAATCGGAGTTTTTTGATTTAATATTTTCCGGGTTTAAAATAATAAAAGGTTTCAAGTTTTCAAATTTCTCCGCAGAAATTACAAAACACCTTGAAATATCATCTAATGATTTGAAACTTCCTTTAAGGTTGCGGTCTCTGTAATTAATAATAACCTGTGCCTGTTTTTCAGAAAATCCTAAATCTCTCCAACCTTGAAGATCGGTAGTGTTTGGATCGAATGCTTGATAGGAGATGGCGGGTTTTTCAGAAGAAGTTTTGTTCGTTGCAAAAGTTTTCATTTCCACGGAATTATTTTGGGCATTTTCAGGCAATAACAGGTAAGGCGCTAATTTGCGGTAGTTTTCTTCGCTGATCATATAGCATTCCCGAAATTTCTCTTTGCTGATGAAACTTCCACCCAAATAATTTTTGTATTTCAAAATCGACTGAGACTGCTTTTCGGTAAATCCCAGATTAATAAAATCTTGGAGACTATAAGTGTCAGGATTAAATTTTCCCGGAATTTTTAAACCTTTGGCTTCGTAATTTTTATATTGATAAGAAGTTGTGTTTTGCCGGTAATTGTTAGAATAATTTTTGGTCGAACTAAAAGATTTTCCTGCATGGTCGGCAAGTAAAATATAAGGTTCCAGTTCCGCATACTTTTCCGCAGAAATAGAGTAACATTTTTTAAGTTGTTCTTTGGAAGTGAATTGACCGCCAACAACCGATTTATATTTTAAAATTGTTGCAACCTGTCGTTCCGAAAAGCCCAGTTGTACCCATTCAGATTCAGTTAAATCATTGGGATTAAATTCCTGTATAGGCGCATTTTCAGCTTTTAAAATTTCTGTAAATGAAGGCGCAGATTCCTCTACATTTTTGGTAGAATTAAAGTAATATAATCCCAAAACTAAAAAGAGCCCGGAAGTCGCGAATCCTAAAAAATAATTTTTTGCGGCGGAGATTTGAATCGTGTTTTTCATCATTTATATTTTTGATAAAACTAGATCCAAAAAATAATTTTGACTAAAGCTAAACACCTAAATGTGCCTGCGTACTACGCCCTTTTTATTCGGGTTTTTCTACCAGGGAATCTTTTAATTTAATCAATTCGGCTTTTACGAACTCCAAACGGTCAATCATAGAAACGGTTTCAGAGATTTTCGAATTTGTGGTCAACGCAATTCTCGCTCCATCCAAAGTGTAGCCTTTTTCTTTAACCAAATGATAAATAATCTTTAGATTTTTAATATCCTCCGGCGTGAAATAGCGATTTCCTTTTTTATTTTTTTTGGGTTTGATGATCGGGAATTCCTGTTCCCAATAACGAATTAGGGAAGCATTGACATCAAAAGCTTTTGCAACTTCGCCAATAGAATAGTAGAGTTTATCAGGTAAATTAACTTTCATTTTAAATAAGTGAATAAGACAAAATTACGTAAAATTAAAACGGTGAAAGGTTGAGGTTTTCTTAGCTTTAGTAAGCGATTTCAATTTTCAGCTTTTTATTCTTTAATCTCTGATCACCTAACGTTTTAAGTAGCGCGACAACTTTTTGTCTGTTCACTGCAACGTAAGAAGTCGTGTCTTTTACCTCAATTAATCCGATATCGTCTTTTTCCAGACCTCCTTTTTTAATGAGAAATCCTACAATATCTACTTTATTGACTTTATCTTTTTTTCCCGCACTTATGTAAATGGTGAGAAAGGGAGTTCTTGCCGGCATTTTGTAATCCTGCGTCAGTTTCTCTTCCGGCGTATTTTTTTTAATGAAAGGAAAATTTTCATCTTCCGTCATGATCAGATAAACAAAACCTTTAGCGTTCATTCTGGCTGTTCTTCCATTTCTATGGATGAAAGCATCTTCTTTTGGCGGTAACTGGTAATGAACAATTGATTCTACTTCTGGAATATCTAAACCTCTAGAAGCCAAGTCGGTTGTGATTAAAATTCGGGAAGAATCATTCTTAAATTTCAGCAGGGCGCGCTCACGTTCATCTTGTTCCATTCCACCATGAAAAGTTTCGCGGGAAATTCCCTTCTCCTTTAGTAGTGCTGAAATACGGTCAACTGCATCTCGGTGATTACAGAAAATTAAAGTTCTTTTGTTTCCGATTTTGCAGAGTAAATTAAAAAGAGTTTCCAGTTTTTCCTCGGAAGTTGTCAGTACTTTACGCAGTTGAAAATCCGGTTTAATTTCCAGTACTTTTAGAAAATCAACCTTCTCCTCGTCCTTTAATCCAGTGAATGAGGGAATTTCAGTCATCGCTGTGGCAGAAGTCAGGATTCTTTGAGAAAGAAGTGGCATTTCGCTGATGATTAAACTCATATCATCGTGGAAACCAAATTCTAATGATTTATCAAATTCGTCTAAAACTAAAGTTTTGATCGTCGTCGCATCGAAATTATCATTTTTTAAATGATACGCGATTCGTCCCGGAGTTCCTATTAGTAAAGCCGGAGCTTCGATTAAATTATTGCCTTCAATTTTTTTATCATGACCGCCATAGCAAACACTCACTTTAAAATCGGTTCCCATTGATTTAAAAACCTGTTCTATTTGTAGTGCCAATTCTCTTGAAGGAACCAAAATCATAGCCTGAATTCCTGAATTTTCTTTTTTAAGATTTCTTAAAACCGGAAAAAGAAAAGCGAGCGTTTTTCCTGAACCTGTAGGAGATAAAAGGAGAAGGTCTTTCTCGTTTTCTGAAGCTTTGTAGGCGGATTTCTGCATTTGATTCATGTCTTGAATCTGCAAATTCTGATAAATTTTCTGTAATTCCATTCTGCAAAGTTACAAGAACTCGTGTATTAATACTATTTAATGACGTATTTAAAGTAAATAGAACCCTGACGATGCTCATTATTGTTTTTAAAAATATTCAAGAAAAATTGAAATTATTTGTTATTAGGTTCACCAACCCATTATTTTATTACTCTTTTTGCTTTTATTTTAGATTATTATTGAAAATTATTAAAAAATATTTGTTTTATAAGAAAAATAGGTGATAGATTTGATTAACAAAAAAATAATTTATTATGAAACAAAATCTATTTTCTTTAATGATTTTATGCGGATCATTAATGAGTGCACAATCCTATTCAAATGGAAATTTGAGCACAGGTGCAACCACAAGTACTTCGGTAGCTGCTCCGGCAGGCTACACATGGAGCGAAATACAGGCCGCTAATACGACTTATGGCGTTGCCGGTTATTCAGACGGAACGAATGTATTCAGATTATCTGATGATTTTACAGTTCCTGCCGGAGAAAGTTGGGCGATTTCCTCCGTGGAGGTTTTTGCTTATCAAACGGGTTCTACAATATTCCCGATCAGTCAAATGAATTTGGTGCTTTGGAATGGCTCCCCAGCTGCTGGTGGCACAGTAGCATTTGGTGATCCTACAACCAATATTATTAATGTTGCCGGTAGTACTGATTCAAAAATGTATAGAGTGGCTGCTTCTGCGGTTGGAACAACAAGAAGAATTTGGCAGGTAAAAGCAAATGTAGCTAAATCGCTGAATCCCGGAACTTATTGGGTCGACTATCAGTTGAAAGCAACAAACAGCGGGGCGGTGTTTTTACCTCCTGTAACCATCGTAGGCTCAAATGGACCCGCAGATGCAAATGCAATTCAGGCAAATGGAGGAGTATGGGCTCCGGTTCTTGATGGTGGTTCTGGCGCAGCACAAGCCATGCCTTTTATCATTACTTATGTTGCAACCACTCTTGGAACTACGGAGACCCTACAGTTAGACAGCAGAGTAGTGGTTTATCCGAACCCAACTACTGATTCTTTTAAATTGTCGTTGCCATTTGATTCGAAGAATTCAAAGACAGAAGTAAGTATTTATGATGTTACCGGTAAAAAAGTTAAAAGCTTTAAAATCGCAGATTCGTATAATGTGAGCGATTTGCAGAAAGGAATTTACCTAATTAAAGTAAATGACGGACAAAACATTAAAGCAACAAAATTAATTAAAAACTAAAAGTACTTTATAATGTATTTAACAGGCGCGATCTACGGATCGCTCTTTTTATTTTCCACCTATTCATTAGAAGTAAAAAATATTATTAAAATAATAAGAAAAAAGAGTATCTTTGCACGACTTTTTGTGCAAGCATTTGGCGAAGTTAAAACATTAACAATTAACATCTTCTGTATTTTTCGATAGTTCACATTAAGCCAATGATTGAAATTACAGGATACAAATTATTTATTTTATGTCAGAAACGACAGACAAAGCAGAGGTTCTTTTGAACCAAAACGTAGCTCCAGAACAGTTTGATTGGGATTCATTTGAATCAGGTCTTGATGCAGAATCAAGACAGGAGAAAAGTGATCTGGAAGAAATCTATAACGGATCTCTAAACAATCTACAGGACAACGACGTTCTTATTGGTAAAGTTGTAAGACTTACCGACAAAGAAGCGATTGTTGACATCAACTTTAAATCTGAAGGAGTAATCTCTTTAAACGAATTCCGTTATAACCAAGGTCTAGCAGTAGGTGATGAGGTTGAAGTAATGGTTGACAGAAGAGAAGATAAATCAGGACAGTTACAATTATCTCATAAAAAAGCCAGAACACTTAAAGCTTGGGATAAGGTAAACGAACTTCACGAAACTGGAGAAATCGTAAACGGTTTTGTTAAATCAAGAACTAAAGGAGGTATGATCGTAGATGTTCTCGGTATTGAAGCATTCTTACCAGGATCACAAATCGACGTGAAACCAATTAAAGATTATGATCAATTCGTTGGTAAAACAATGGAATTCAAAGTTGTTAAAATCAATCCTGAGTTTAAAAACGTAGTAGTTTCTCACAAAGCATTGATTGAAGCAGATATCGAAGGTCAGAAAAAAGAAATCATTGCACAATTAGAAAAAGGTCAGGTATTAGAAGGTACGGTTAAGAATATTACGTCTTACGGTGTATTCGTTGACTTAGGTGGTGTTGATGGATTAATCCACATTACAGATCTTTCTTGGAGCAGAGTTAATCACCCATCAGAAATCTTAGAGGACGGACAAGTTGTAAAAGTTGTAATCCTTGATTTTGATGATGAGAAAACAAGAATCCAGTTAGGTATGAAGCAATTGGAAGCTCATCCTTGGGATGCTCTTTCTGCTGACATGAAAGTGGGTGACAGAGTAAAAGGTAAAGTAGTTGTACTTGCTGATTATGGTGCATTTGTAGAAGTTGCTCCAGGTGTTGAAGGTCTAATTCACGTTTCAGAAATGTCTTGGTCAACTCACTTAAGAAGTGCAGGTGATTTCGTAAAAGTAGGAGACGAAGTTGAAGCAGAAGTTTTAACTTTAGATAGAGAAGACCGTAAGATTTCTTTGGGTATGAAGCAATTAAGCCAAGATCCATGGTCTAACATCGAATCTAAATATCCAGTAGGTTCTGAGCACACAGGAATTGTAAGAAACTTTACAAACTTCGGTGTATTCGTAGAATTGGAAGAAGGTATCGACGGATTAATCTATATCTCTGATCTTTCTTGGACAAAGAAAATCAAGCATCCATCAGAATTCTGTGCAGTTGGAGATCAATTGAAAGTTGTAGTTCTTGAATTAGATACAGCAGCAAGAAGATTATCTTTAGGTCACAAACAATTACAGGAAAATCCTTGGGATAAATTCGAAACTAAATATGCTGAAGGAACTGTACATGCAGGAACTGCAACTGAAGTATTCGACAAAGGAGCTCAGGTTCAGTTTGAAGATGCAGAAGTTGAAGCATTCTGTCCATCAAGATTATTAGAGAAGGAAGACGGATCTAAAATCAAGAAAGGAGAAAGTGCAGATTTCAAAGTGATCGAATTCAACAAAGAATTTAAGAGAGTAGTAGTTTCTCATACAGGAATCTTCAGAGACGAAGAAAAGAAAAATGTAAGAGAGCAATCTTCTAATCAATCATCTAACAAATCAACAGGTTCTTCTCAAAACGAAGAAAAATCAACTCTTGGTGATTTAGACGTATTAGCAGAATTGAAAAAGAAAATGGAAGGTAAATAAGCCTTAGTTTTCAAACTATATCATGTGAGCTGTCGAAAGACAGCTCATTTTTTTTGTTTTTGAGTCATCTTAAATGCTTTGATTAACCACCTTTCCCCAAAAAAATTAAACAGATCAGCAAAATTTTTATTTCTACTTTACACTCCGCAACTATCTGAAAATCTAAAACTTCAAAGAATTAAAATATCTTTAAAAATAGAGATCTGCGTTAAATTTCGTTTTTTTCGTGTTAAAAATTCAATACTTAAGACTTTTTTTTATAAATTCGGCGACTAATAATAAAGTTATATGAAAAATAGAAATTTACCCTTGAAAATTGCTGCGGTTTGTTTCCTGTTTTCGTTCGGTCACGCCAACGCTCAGGATTTTAAAACCCTTATCAAAAACCATATGTCCACGCAGAGTGGTTTTCTCAAATCTGATTTGAAGAATTTTGAAATCATCAATGAAGATTTTTCTAAGTCGATGAATGGAGATGTGGTAAAGATTCAGCAGTCTTTGAATGGTATTCCAGTTTACAATGCCACAGGTACTGCTTTAATTAAATCTGAAAAAGTCACCTATTTTGAGCAAAGTTTTGCGAAAAACTACGCCAATATTTCAAAACCAAACGTTGCCTCGGCGAATACAGCGATTTTTGCTAATGTTGCGCAGAACCTAGGTTTAAAGAATGCCAATCAATATCAACTGATAGGAATCAATGATGTAGAAAATGATACTGCTGCAAACGTAAAAAATAGATTAATATATTTTCAAACAGAAAACCATGATCTGAGGTTATGTTATGAATTCATTTTTGAAGAGAAAGGAACCTCAAATTATTGGGCAATTCTAGCGGATGCGACCACGGGAGAGGTTTTAAACAAGGAAAATTTAACTGTTTCCTGTCAGTTTGCACATGATGCATACAGCCATGACTATTCTGCTCATCTTCCGACAGGTTTTACCGCAGACTTTAGCAATAATGAGAACAAATTGGTAGGTCCAGATGCTTTGGCGCCGGCAGATGCACAATATCGCGTATTTGCATTTCCTGTAGAAAGCCCAAATCACGGCCCGCGTACTTTAGTGTCTAATCCGTGGTTTGCAGATGCATCTCCAGATGGATGGCATACCGTTGCAGGAGGAATCTATGCAGGGAATTATACGAACACCAAAGGAAATAACGTTTTCGCTTATGAAGATAGAAGTAACCTTAATATAGAAGGCCAATTTGCAGAAGGGGGACCAACAAGAGTTTTTGATTTTCCTATGATTGCAGATAATGCGAATTATAATTTGAATGCTTCCATCACCAATTTATTTTACGTTAATAATAAAGTTCATGACATATTTTACCGCTTAGGTTTTACTGAAACGGCTAGAAATTTTCAGGCATTCAATTTCGGAAAGGGAGGATTACAGAACGATTACGTTCGTGCCGAAGCGCAAGATGGAGGAGGCAGAAACAATGCTAACTTCTCTACACCGTCAGATGGTGGTAGACCAAAAATGCAGATGTATCTTTTCGACGGAAGCGTTGTAGACAGAGTTTTCTACAATACGCCACCCGAAGCCGTAGGACGTATCGTGCCTAACGTGGTTTCAACCACTTTTGGACCGACCTTGACAGCTACCGGTGTTACTGCCGATGTTAAGCTGGCTTCTGTACTAGACGGTTGTACCGCGCTTCCAGCAGGGTCACTTGCCGGAAAAATAGGTCTCATGGAAAGAGGGACTTGTGGTTTTACCGTAAAAGTTAAAAATGCTCAAGACGCCGGTGCTGTTGCAGCAATTATTTACAGTTTACCGGATTCTACACCTACTTCAGGAATGGGAGGAGCAGATGCAACCATCACAATACCATCAGTCCTGGTAGAAAACAACGAAGGGGTTTATATTAAAAATCTACTGACTACAACTGATGTTAATATTACGTTGAAATATGACGCCGTAAACCAAAGAACTAAAGATGGAAGTTTGGATAACGGGATTGTAGTTCATGAATATGGTCATGGTATTTCCAACAGGTTAACGGGAGACGGATACTCATGTTTATCTACAACAAGTACTAAAGAGCAGATGGGAGAGGGTTGGTCTGATTTCTTTGCTTTAATGCTGACCAATCAACCAGGAGACACAAAAGAGGTAGCGAGAGGAATTGGTACTTTTGCATCGTCTGAACCTATTTCCGGCCTTGGAATTCGTCCCGCAAAATATTCTCCGGATTTCGCAGTTAATAATTATACTTATGGTGCGACCAATTCTATGGGTACTAACGCATCGCCTACTGTGCATTCTATTGGATTTGTTTGGGCAACAATGCTTTGGGATCTTCATTGGAAATTTGCAGAAAAATATGGGTATTCTTCTGATGTAATGGCTAACACAACCAACGGAAGTACAAAAGTATTACAATTGGTAACAGATGGTTTGAAATTGCAGCCGTGTAGTCCAACATTCATTGACGGTCGAAATGCAATCCTGGCGGCAGATGCTGCAGCAGGTGGAGCAGACAAGTGTATGATTTGGGATGTGTTCGCTAAAAGAGGATTAGGAGTAAATGCTTCCGCAGGATCCAAACTTGTCATTACTGACCAGGTTGAAAATTTCGAAGTTCCTGCAGAATGTGCAAACCTTGCGACAAGCAACGTGGTGGCAGGTAAAGAAATGAGTCTCTATCCAAACCCTGCGAAGAATGAATTCTTTATCAAGTCTGCTAAAAATATCTTGGGCAAAGTAAATGTTCAGATCTATGACGCTTCTGGAAAATTGGTTTCCAGCCAAAAAATTTCTGCCTCAGATTCTGTAAATACACAAACATTACCAAATGGTATTTATGTGGTAAAAGTGGAAGGATTAGGCATTCAGTATTCTTCAAAACTAATGATCAAAAAGTAATTTTTTCAATACTAAATGAAAACCGTCTTGTTTATTCAAGACGGTTTTTTTTGGGCAATAATTTGTTGCCTTTTGCTAAAGGTTTAAATCAATATGCGTTTGAAAGCATCGTGAAATAGTACGCGTAACGTTCCGAGTAGTTTTATCGTACTTTACCAATCTTATTTGAAAAATAAAAAACCCATCAAAATAAATTGATGGGTTTTTCTAATATTGTAAACTGAATTACTTTTTGTAAGCAGCGTCTTTAATTCTCGCTTTTTTACCTCTAAGGTTTTTGAAGTAGAAAATTCTTGCTCTTCTTACTTTACCTCTTCTGTCGATTTCAATTTTTTGTAGTGCAGGCATATTCAATGGGAAAACTCTTTGAACTCCAACATCACCACTCATTTTTCTGATGGTAAAAGTTTTAGTTGCACCGGTTCCTCTCAACTGAAGTACTACTCCTTTAAAGAACTGAGTTCTTGTTTTAGCACCCTCTCTAATTTCGTAATACACGGTGATGGTATCACCAGCTTTGAATTTTGGGAATTCTTTTTTTGCAATGTACTTGTCTTGTACGTACTGTAATAAATCCATTTTTTTTATAAAAAAATTTGTTTTGTCAAGCTAAACAACGTTCACGCCCTTCGTCAGAGGTTGATTAACAGGGTGCAAAAATAAGATAAAAAATGCAATCTGCCAACACTTTACAAAAATAAATCCGTAATTATTTAACCCATAAAATTAACCTCAACCTAAACCTCAACCTTAATCTTAACCTTAACCTTCTCTTCATCCACGACTTTATCTGCCATATTATTTGGGCGTGCCCTTCACTCGGTCATTGGCGCTCGCTTCGCTCGCGCCAACTCCCTCTCTCAGGTCGGGCTCTGCGCTCTATCTTTTTTCCCTTGCTTTTCCCTTGGCCAAAAAAAGGATGCCGCTTCGATCCCTCACGCAACCCCGAACACTGATCGAAACTCGATCCAACTTTCAGATGAGTCTCTTAAAATTTAGCGAATCAAAAAAGTGAAATTTTTACTAATCTACATTTATTAACAGACGCTTTTACATTTTGGCTTTAGAAAGGATTGTAATTCTCATTCTCAAAAAAATTCGTAAATTTCTACCACAAAATTATAATCAGACGATGATCGATAAAAGAGTAAAAAATGCCAAAGAAGCAATCGCTGGAATTAGCGATGGAATGACTTTAATCGTTGGCGGATTCGGCCTTTGTGGAATTCCCGAAAATTCAATTAATGCTTTGGTAGAAAGCAATGTTACCAACTTGACCTGTATTTCTAACAACGCCGGCGTTGATGATTTTGGTTTGGGATTGCTTTTACAGAAAAAACAAATCAAAAAAATGATCGCTTCTTACGTGGGCGAAAATGCAGAATTCGAAAGACAGATGCTTTCCGGAGAACTCGATGTAGAATTAACGCCACAAGGAACTTTAGCCGAAAAATGCCGCGCTGCCCAACATGGAATTCCGGCTTTTTATACGCCTGCAGGTTATGGAACTGAAGTCGCAGAAGGAAAAGAAACCAAAGAATTCGATGGTAAAATGCATATCCTGGAACACGCTTTCAAAGCAGATTATTCCATAGTAAAAGCCTGGAAAGGTGATCACGCCGGAAATTTAATTTTCAAGGGAACTGCCAGAAACTTCAATGCGCCAATGGCGGGAAGTGGGAAAATTACCATCGCTGAAGTGGAGGAATTAGTAGAACCGGGACAACTCGATCCCAACGAAATTCACATTCCAGGAATTATGGTTCAAAGAATTTTTCAGGGTGAGAAATTTGAGAAAAGAATTGAGCAAAGAACAGTTAGAAAAAGACCTTAGATATTCTTAGTTGAATTACTTTTAATAATGATGAAGCCGTCTCAATACTGAGGCGGTTTTTTCTGTGTTTAACATTTGTCAGTTTTAAAGGGTTTTACTATCTTTAAGTATTGATAATCAATTATATGAGTATTAAATTTAAAGATTATAACCAGCAACAAAATTGGTTATTCCCACCATCAATCGAGGAATTGATTCCAGAAAATCATCCCGTTCGGGTCGTTAATGGAATTATTGAACAACTGGATTTACGATTGCTCATTGAAGAGTATAGTAAAGATGGCAAACCGAGCTTTCATCCCAAGATGATGCTTAAGGTGATGGTTTACGCTTATATGGATAATACGTATTCCAGCAGGAAGATTGAAAAAGCGATGCGTGAGAATATTAATTTTATGTGGTTGTCCGCTCAACAGGTCGCAGACCATAACACCATCGCACGTTTTCGGAGCAAGAAACTCAAGACTATTTTCAAAGACATTTTCAAACAGGTCGTCCTGTTATTAGCAGAGGAAGGACTCGTTAGCTTGAAAGAAGTTTTTACCGATGGAACTAAGATAGAGTCTATTGCCGGGAGATATACCTTCGTTTGGGGCAATGCCATTAAAACCAGAAAAGAGAAGATGGCAGAACAACTTGAACAAATGTGGAACTATGCCCAAAGCATTGCTGAGGAAGAAGACAGCGATCCTACACCACCGGAGTTTAAAACCATCGATAGAGATAAAATAGAGAAGACCGCCAAGAAAATAGAAGAGATCATCAGCAAAAACCCGCAGGCATCCACCAAAGCAAAGGCAAAATTAAGATACATTCAAAAGAATTTTTCTCAGAACCTGGATAAGTACGAGGAGCAGGAAAAACTTTTGGACGGACGTGGCAGTTATAGTAAGACCGATCCCGATGCCACATTTATGCGCATGAAAGATGATCATATGCAGAATGGGCAACTTAAACCCGCCTACAACGTGCAGGTAAGTTCGCAGTCCCAGTTTGTTATTCATTATACTTTACACCAAACCACCAATGATTTAAATACGCTTCAACCACACCTCAATACTTTTGAAGAACTTTATCAGTTTTTGCCGGAAGAACTTACTGCTGATGCTGGTTACGGCAGTGAAGAAAATTATGATTTTCTGGAAGAGAAAAATATAGAAACCTTCGTAAAATACAACACCTTCGATAAGGAACAGGGTATTTTAAAATCGAAAAGAAAGAAAATCAACGAAGACTTTCACCACGATAAACTTTATTATAACGAAGAGAAAGATCAGTATATCTGTCCGATGGGGCAACCGATGAATAAAATCACCAACCGAAATCGAAAAACCAAAAGCGGTTATGCTCAGACAAGTTCACTGTACCAGGCTCAAAACTGCAACGGTTGTCCGCTGCGAGGGGCTTGCCATAAAGCCCAGGGAAACAGAATAATAGAACGCAACCAAAATTTAGAACGGCATAAGGAGAGAGTTCGGGAAAACCTCTTGAGTGAAATCGGTGAAATAAAACGCAAACAACGCACGGCGGATGTAGAACCCGTCTTTGCACATATCAAATCCAATCGGAACTTCAAGCGTTTTACACACACTGGAATAGAAAAAGTGGAATTAGAGTTCGGATTACACGCTTTAGCACACAATCTAAGAAAAAAGAGTGCTTAAGTAAGAGCACCTTTTTATCCTAATGTGCAAAAATCACAAATAATCAAAATTTAACGCTTTACAAAAGAAAATAAAAAAACCGCCTCAAATTTTATTTTGAGACGGCTTCCTTTTTAAAGTTTATTCTCGGCAAAATTCTTCCATCGGTGTTCAAAATATTCATTCTCAAT